>DSAD01000182.1 GCA_011372875.1 Deltaproteobacteria bacterium | reverse complement strand
TTTTGGTTGTCGGAGGTATCTACCCGATGCAGCTTAATGGGAATACCGGCAAGGCTCCACTTATAAATCGTTGTTCCCTGTCTAAACAACCGGAGCCACCTCTTATAAAGAACATTTGGTACAGTATATAGAAATAGGCACCACTTTACTAAAGTGACATAGGTAACACTTTTTTGGGGTATGGATACCTCACATACTCTCGGCTTAAGCCGCTCTCACATTTTTATCTATTCCATTCAATTCTCAATAAAACATAAGGTATCTGGACAGTGAATTCCAGCAAGAATAAATGTTATCCCCCGCCATGCGAAAAGAACGTCTCTATGGCTGTTTCAAAGCGGTGCTTCTGATACCGTTCTTTCAGACCCATATCTCCTTCAAACTGGATTGTCTTGAAGTCCTGGCCGAACCTGTCTTTCAAGGCAGAAGCAATCTGCCCCTGCAGGCGGGAAAAGGTATGGCAGCTCCTGTTGTCGTGAAAGAGAATGCCCTCGGCCTGAAAATCGATTACCATCTTTTCCCACAGGTCGATCCTTTGAGCAATGGTCAGATTCGTATACATTACACAGTATGCCTCTGCCATGGAGGTGAGCAGGTTGTCAAAACTCGAGGTGTCGAGGATGGTTTTCCAGACATCGAGATAGGTGGAGCCCACCACGGCGATACCTTTTGATGCGAAATATCTTTTGAGCTCTCCGAAATTGAACCATGTCGCGAGATTGTCCCACAGGACCCTGTGCTGTTCGTCTTTGACCGCATATTCCGATGCATCTATCCTGCTGTGTGTTTCTTCAAGGAGTAACCGATAGTAATCTATGGCGGTTTGTGTGCCGCGTTCCGAGACAATAGGGGCCATGTGGTAAAACCCGTCAAACACGGTTATGGGAGAAGGTGTCAGCTTTCCGCAGTCAAGGTATTCTTTCCAGAGTTTCACTGCCTGGTTCGATCTTTCGGCTGTCTCGATCAGGGCATCCCGGTCGAGGGATACCTCTGTCTGCTGTTCAAGCAGGCTGATTACATCGATAAGCTGCTTTTTTACATACTCGATCCTCAACGGATTGATGACACCGTCGTATCTGTTGCCCACATTGATGACCTTGACCGGGATATTGCCGTACATCCTGCTCAGGTTCTGATACCATTCTGCCACGATATCGCACTGGTTGTTGCAGGCCAGGAGGATGTCGGGCCGGGCGAGCTTGGGGACGCGCTCGATAGAGTCCGGGATATCATAGGATCCTGGAAAGTGCTCGCTCAAAAGATAGCCGGTATTTGCCAGTTCATACGAGCATCCCATCCGGTCGATGGACATCTTGTTGATGGCGATCTCTGCCATCTTTTCAGCTGCACCGCTGACAATGATATTCACGGCGTGATTTTCCGGATAGACGACTGCAATATGCGGTTCAAATACCTTGACGATCTCAACCGGAAACATCGCAGTGACATAGACGACGGGTTTCCCCTGTGCCTGCGCATCAACAGCGCGCTGATAGTGGAGGGACATGATTCTTTTTTGAAAGGCGCTGATTGTTGATAAGCCCGACATACCTTTTCCTCCTGAAAAAACGCTAGAATAGCCCAGATCTCTTGGTGAATGCCTTCAACGTGTCTCTGTTGGTGGGATCGCTGAATCTTGCTATCTCCTGTTCATACTCTTTGTGGGTAAACCGTGAAGGCTTGTTGTTTTTCATCTCGAAAATTATATCACAGGATTGTTCGTCAATTGGTCCACTGCGGTAATAGAATTCGTATTTCAGAACGGATTTTCTCAATTTCATGGTCTCAGTCATGGGCATCTTTGTGACCAGCCTGATAAATCTAGGCAGCATATAGTGGGGCAGGCAGGCCTTGCAGAATGCATAAAAGTTATGGATATCAAAGTCTAAGGGTCTTTCTATCTCAATAATGAACATGGGATCGTCTTCCCTTCCTGTTGGTTGAGGAACACCTATTATGCCTGCGTTCACAACCCCATCGTATTTGCCGATCACCCTTTCTCCGTCAACAGGTGACCAGTTTTCCCCCTTGAATCTGATCCAGTCTCCTGTACGGCCTAAGAAGATGAGGTATCTCTGTCCATTCTGTTCCATGATCGCGCCGAGATCGCCCATTCTGTAAAAATCTTCACCGTCAATGATACACAGCTTTTTAGAGCTCTCAAGCGGAAGCTTATAGTATCCGGTAAACGCGGAAGCACCCAGCGAAGGCTGGCTGACAACGATCTCTCCAGCCGACCTGTCGAGGTTGGTTATATTGCCGTCTTCATCAAGCTGTGCCGGTGCGCGCTCTTCCATGGTGTTCTCGTGTATAATCCGGATATCTTTCAGTAATTTACCTACCGAGCATTCCGGGGTTGCGGCATCTACGGCAGTTATCGCCCCTGCCTCGGTCGATCCGTAGACCTCGGTAAAGATATCGAGCCCGAACATGCGGGTAAAGATGGAACGGTTCAGCGCATTGGTGCCGGTCGAGATAACGGTTCGAAGCTTGAGATGCGAAAAATCTGCATTTTTCCCTCTGGTTGCGGATATGTGGTTGATGATATATTGTACCGGGTCGCCCACACAGTTCCATACCGTGGCCCCGACATCTTCGATATCCTTTACAAAGTTATTTACACTGAAGCGCCTTCTGAGCAATATTCTGGATCCGTTGAGCATGGCGGGCATGATATTGAGGTAAAGGGAATTGGAGTGGTTAACCGGCATGCATACATATCCAGTGTCATCCATGGTATAGTTGAGTATTCTTGTGCCGGTGACACCGACATCATAAAGCTTCTTCCAGGAGACCTCTATGCCTTTGGGAGCTCCTGTTGTGCCCGAGGTGAATATGATCACCCCCGGCGCGGAATCATCGAGCGGTGCAGCATGAAAGTTGCCAAGACTAGGCCGATGCATTGCCAGCATCTTAGCGGTCGTGATAAACGGCCCTGTCTGGTCGTCGGGTTTCCCCGGTATTGCAATGATGTGCTCGTCGGTCAATGAAATGAATCCATGGGCATCCCTTGCCCGAACAACAGTGTCGATAAAAGTTCCATCTGTGCCGGGCTGGCCTGCACAATCGACAAACAGTACATCCATATCGATATTATTGATGTCAAAGGCCAGTTTCTCGCCGACCTGAGCGTTGTTTATACCTACAAGGGTCGAGCCCGTAAATGCGCAGCCTCCCAGGAGATAAAAGAATTCCGGTATGTTCTGTATGAACACGCCTACATGAAACCTCTCGGACTTTCGTGCCCCATTTCCTGTCCGGATCTGATCGATTATGTTGGCATATTCAAGCGAGGTGCTGTAATACTGGCCATAGCTCACTTCATGGATCTTTTCCTGCTCATCCCGATACATGAGAAAGGTCCTGTGCCTGATTACTTCATCGGTTCCGTTATGCTCAATGACGCTGGGAAAATTCATAAGAAGCCTCCTGAATTCATTTGATCATGTTCCATATTATTGCACAACCGGGCAATAGAACTATTGTAAAATAATGTCAAAACTAAAATCAAGGACCGGCATGAACTTCTCAACCAAGGTACATGATATGAAAACCGCATGACAATATCATTTCTATCCAGTGTCTTCCGGCAGAATCTTCTCAGAATCTATCGAGCAGGATCTCGATAAATACCGTTTTGCCTTGTTTTTTTGTAGTAACGATCATATCTTTATGAAAATCAATTGATTTTCCGAGATTAAGGATATGGAGGAGAAGATACCGAAGATCCTTTTCGACAGAGAGGACCACGAACTTCTGGTAATCGTGGATGAAGTTCTCAACCGTGATAAATCCAGGGGTTATATCAAGAATCTGCTGAATCCGTACCTTCATCCGCACGGCATAAAAGAGATGGCGGCATCAAGAGAATTGCGCATAGCCTATGCTGTGGCCCATCTGCTGATCTCGCTGGAGGTCGGGGAGGCAAGGGAGCGGCTGAGTTCTCTGCGTGCGCTCAAAGACGAGGTGCTCTTCAGTGCAAAAACCCATCTTAGAATAAATACCGCCCGTGTTCTGATCCAGATCATGAAGAAGCTGGTTCGTTCCAGTGGCGATTATCACACCCGGCTCCAACTGGCACATGATTTTCGTATGGCTGCCTCGGGTAAGCCGAAGATCATTCGTGAACAGCTGAGAAGTCATTATCTTCTCGAAATGCCGGAAAAATGGAATCAGATAGCCACGGACGATCATGTACATGATGTGAATACAAAGGGAAGAAAGACCCCTACACACCTCATTATGGATGCCTGGATCAAGGGTATCAGAAGGCTGAAGGTTATCTATTATAATTACCTGAGTGCCGATGCCGCTGCAGAGCTTCTCGATGCTGCAGAGATAATGAGAATCACGGTGCGCATAGGCGTCGAATTTACGCCAAGATTCAGGAACAGATATATACAGCTGATATGGGCGCCAAGAGGGTTGTTCAATACCAATGACTATCTTCAATTTCTTCAAGAACCTGCTGTTGTTGAGCTGACGGAAGAAGGCAAGAAAGTGTCGGGCAACCGTAAACGCTATGTTCTCAGGGTGCTGGAGGAATTCAATGCCCGGCATATAAACGAGATCAAGAGAACCTACGGGTTTGATATTGAGCCTCTTTCCGAGAGTGATTTCCTCTCGTTCGTAGGTGCCGGGCAGGTCTCGATACTGCATCTGGCTGAATTCATTCATACCAGGATGCTTCCTGTAATGGTTGCCCGAACCGATGAGTTGAGGGAATCCTATGATGAAGCTGATGATAAGGCCAAAACATGTATTGTGCAACTGGTTGATGAAATGAACAATCTCGATTCCGAGGCAATTGCGGAGAAATACCTCAGGCCTTCCAGTAATCCCGGCATTGAAAATCCCAATGTTCCGCAAGATGGTCCGGATGTCCCCGGTCTTCTTTGTGTATCTCCCAAAGAGATGGTCAAGAGACTGAATCTCCTCCATTCGGCATGCAGTATCACGCTGGGGCTGAGCGATATGAGCATTGAGGATGTCATTGAGATCCTGTACGACTGCTCGGGCCTGATAACGCATCTGGAAAACTTCAACCTGAAAGATTATGTTACCCGCAGGAATCATCAATATGAACAGATAAATGAGCTTCAAAGGGTCATAAACAGCGGCAATGTCATAGCGCTTAAGAGGATCATCCGCAATTGCATCGAAAGGTTGGAGATATCAGGGTATGCAGACAAACAGGACAGGCATGAGAAACTTACCAGGATCCTTCACGACATTGATTCATTTCAGTCATATTACAGGGGAACACTATTAAAAAGCCGGATAGGGAGTGACTCTGCAGGTCGTTCTCATCATCTGTACGGCATGGGTATGGTGATAAAAGACACCCTGCCCATCAGGGCACAGAAAGAGATCGAAAGTACGGGCAAGGATATCAGGCCCAGGGTTCCTGTTCATACAGGCGTGTATCTTCGCGTAAACTACATGCCGAAGAGGATCCATAATCCCGTACTTGCGTCACTGTATAGTCTTGCCGGGCGTATCCCGGGATTGAGGTTTGTCGGTAAAGAGCGTCTTGAAATCTGGGAGATATTGCGGCATTCAACCCGGATCGGTGAACCGGGAAATGTGTTCACTCTTGGCGGTATCGACCAGGAAAAGACAAACGGTCTGAGCGTCAAGCCGCAGCAGAAAGCTGATGGAGAAAAGAATATCTCCTGGAGATACTTGAACAGCGGTCTGAAGAACTGGATCAAGATGCTGGTAGGATTTATCCCTGCCTTCCTGACCTTTTATCTGACTAAGGACTGGTGCCTTTTAGCCTATTTCGGTGCGTTTATCTGGTTCGGCATTACCGGTCTGCGCATTATTATTCAATCTGTCATGGGAGGAGGGGGGATCAGCAGGTCTTCTTTGCTGAAATGGAACGATTATGTAAGCTGGGAACGTCTGACGGATTCTCTCTTATATACGGGTTTCTCCGTGCCTTTGCTCGATTTTCTGGTCAAGACCGTTATTCTCGACAACATGTTCGGCGTCACAGTGTCCACCGGATCGATCCTGCTTTATTCGGTAATGGCGATTACAAACGGTGTTTATATATCAACCCATAATGCAATCAGAGGATTCCAGAAGGCTGTGGTCTTCGGTAATCTCTTCCGCACGGTTCTTTCCATACCCATAGCCCTGGCAATCAATATTCTCATCGGCGGCATACTTGCGATAATGGGGGTTGCTGGAGTGGACCAGATTCTTCAGAAGTGGGCTGCCATTATATCCAAGACAGCATCAGACTGTGTGGCCGGCGTGATCGAAGGTCTTGCAGACCGCCATGATAATATCCGTACCCGTATACGTGATTATCGCAGCAAGCTCGAACAGATCTTCAAGAGTTATACACAGATGGAGATTCTATATCCTGAGTCTGATGTTTTAGAGATGCTTGAATCACCGGAGAATTTCATCTTCATGATACAGAAAGATGCAGCCGCTTATGAGGATATCTTTATAATTAACGCTTTGGACCTTCTCTATTTCTGGATGTATCAACCAAGGGCTCAAAGCGCTCTTCACAGGATCTTGAAGACAATGTCCGACGAGGAACGCACAATATTTGTTCGCTCACAATCCGTATTGGAAAGGAACCGTGAGATTAGCCAGCTCTTTATAGACGGGATCGTGGGCAGGAATTTTTCGTCAGCACTCGCCTTTTACCTGGGCAGCTCAGAAGAATATCTCAAAACACTCAAGAAGATGATGTAGGGCATAAATCAGACATGTCTACATCATTGATCAGACTATAATCAGAACCTGTACTGTCCAGTATAAACGTACATTGTGCATTTGGA
>DSAD01000209.1 GCA_011372875.1 Deltaproteobacteria bacterium | reverse complement strand
GCCGTATGGCGTGATCATCCGACAAACCCAGAACCCATTTGATAGCTGCACATATAGGGCCACCAGAGGTGAATACTGCGACTGTCTTGCCGCTGGAGTGACGTTTCATTATATCAATGACTGCCTGTTTTGCCTGATCAATAAAGTCCTTCCAGGTCAGTATCCCCGGCATATCATAGCTTCCAGAGACCCATCTCAGCATAGCCCCCTCGAAGACCTTTCTGAACGATTCCTTGTCGGTGATCATATTCTCGAGATGATGTTTGATCATGGGGTCTTGTTTCATCATCTCGGGTATCTGAGATGAGATTATTGTTGAGAAATCATACTCATTCAGGGTGTTTGTCTGGACTAGTTCAGGTACACAATACCCCTTGTCTTGATAACACTTGAGCACCTGTCTTGCTGTTTCCTCCTGCCTGTGCATGGTTCCAGAATACGCGGCATCTATTTTAAGGCCGATCCCGGTGAGATGCTCTCCCAGGATTCGTGCCTGTTCAAAGCCCAGGGTGGAGAGGTTGTCGTAGTTGTCCTGCCCGAATGATGCCTGCCCGTGGCGAAACATATATAACATGCTCATAATGTTCATCTACGTGTCTTGGAAGGAATAGTCAAGCGAAATAGAGCGAGCGTTCGTTTTATGCTTGCAAACATGCTGATACTTCTTTATCTATAGAGTATCCAGACAAGAGGGGGTGTGTCTTTTTTGGGTATGAATATTCTCGTATGCGTTAAACAGGTTCCGGATTCTGCAGACACCATCGAGCTGTGTGAGGGCTCTTCCCGGATCATTTATAAAGAGGGGACCGTCTTTCGGATGAATCGATACGATGAATTTGCCCTTGAAGAAGCCCTTCTCATCAAAGAATGTTTCCCTGGTACAATCGTGGATGCAGTTTCAGTAGGACCCGACAGGGTAAGCCTGTCTATTCGCAAGGCGCTTGAAACAGGTGCTGATCAGGGTATCCATCTGCGGGTGGAATCTGATCAATACCTTACGCCCTTTGCCAGGGCATCGCTCATTGCGGGGTTTGCACGGGCCGGAAGCTACGATCTTATTATGGCCGGCATTATGGCTGAGGACGATATGGAATGTCAGGTAGGACAAATCCTTGCAGAGATGCTTTGTCTTCCGTGTGCAACCTCTGTCATCTTCCAGGAGATGAGCAAGGATGAAAAAACCGTGTATGTGGAACGGGAGATCGAGGGAGGCGTTCATGAATGCATAACCCTTCCCATGCCCGCACTGCTTACCATACAATCGGGCATAAACACCCCCAGATATCCATCGCTATCCAATGTGCTCAGGGCAAGGAGCCAGAAAATCGAAATGATTGAATCTCAAATGGCAGCTGCCCTGATAATGGATCGTACTGTTATCGGGCTAGGTTATCCCCGGCAGCCAAGCGCCGGTGAATATCTAGAAGGAACGCCGGCAGCCAAGGCGAGTGCACTGTTGAAGATTCTCCACGAGGCCGCCATACTATAGGGAGAAAACGTACATGAGAAGAAGATTCTATATAATCGCACTTCATGCCCATGGAAAGATTCTGCCCGAGACCTATGAACTGATAAGCTTTGTCCGTGATATCGGTGGAGAAGAAAAAACCGGTATTATCCTAGGCTCTAAGCCCGGCATTGTCATGATGGCCCGTGAACTCGCTCAAAAAACCGGCATGGATATTATTTGTGCAACATCAAAATATCTGGAAAATTATAATGCGCAAGGGTACAAAGATGCCCTGAAAGGTCTTATCGACTGTACTGATCCCTGTTATATCTGCATACCCCATACCGCTACGGGGTTTGATTTCGGGCCCCTGCTTGGTGCGGCATTGAATATCCCGTGTATTTCCGCAATCGAGGATGTACATGATGGCGTGTTAATCAGGTCGATGTTCGGCGGAAGAATTCACGCACGGATAAAGCCTCCCGGCCCCTGTGCAATATTGACGGTGCAGCCCGGTGCATGGGAAGGATCAGCAGCTTGCAGCGGTCCTGCCGGTCCGGTCAGGATCGTACATAGTGATATTTCTCCAGGTAAAACAATCATACACAAATTGAAGGTGCCTGCTTCTAAGGATGTCGGTTTTGCCGATGCAGAGGTAATCATATCGGCAGGCAGAGGCATCGGTTCAGAACAGAACCTGGCTTTGATAAAAAGGCTTGCAGCAATGTTTCAAAGATCGGCGATCGGGGCGACCCGCGCTGCGTGCGATCTGGGCTGGCTCGGCTATGATCACCAGATAGGAGTCACCGGCAGGACCGTATCCCCCAGGCTTTACATGGCATGCGGAATTTCCGGGGCTGTTCAGCATATTTCCGGAATGAGGAACTCAAGGCTGATCGTGGCAATCAATACGGATCCTCACGCCGCTATATTCAGGGTAGCATCCTACTGTATTGTCGAGGATATAAAGACCTTCATTCCTCTTGTTCTTGAGGAATATTCGAGGATGTCGGGCATCTCATTTTAAGATCCTAAACTGATCTGAAAAACGTGAGTTCTCTCAATCGTTCATGAAGGAGGGCCATGCATGTTCTGTACTGCTATCCCCCATGCAATTCCGATTTTACTGCATGACCGATTTTCTCCATAAGATATGGCTTTTTAATATACGAACCTGCACCCAGATCCTGAGCCTCTTTTACCCTTTCTGTCTCGGAATATCCGCTGGCAATAATCGCCTTCTGTCCGGGATGAATCTCAAGAATCTGTTTATAGGTGTCAAGGCCGTCTATGCCCGGATGCATGATCATATCCAGGAGAATCAGATCAGCCCGGTTTTTTTTCAGGTACTCGATAGCGCTCTCTCCGTTTGACACTGCAACGACATCATACCCGAGTCTTGACAATATATTTGTTGCTATTTCCCTCTGTTCCATGTTGTCATCCACTACAAGGATGGATTCACCGTTGCCGCTAAAGTCACCATATATGGGCTTTTTTACGTCGCTGTTGACCCTGTCATTTGTTGAAGGCAGTAAGATCGTGAAGCTAGAACCCTTTGAAGGCATACTTTCAACATGGATATGTCCGCCAAGATCCTTTACAGCCCCCCATACCACGGTCAGGCCGAGCCCGGTGCCGCTCCTTCCCATTACCTTTTTCGTATAGAATGGATCAAAGATCCTTTCCCGGTCTTTCTCGGACATGCCTATCCCTGAATCGGCAACCTTGATGATGACATAATCGCCTGGAACTAGTTCGTCGAATCCTTCAACAGGGCCGTCCAGATACCTGTTAGCAGTTTCAATGATAAGTTTACCTCCATCAGGCATTGATTCTGCTGCATTGGTTACGAGATTCATAACGGTCTTTGACAAATGGGTTACAGAACCCAAAACTGCCATGAGATCTTCTTCAAGATGTGTTTCGACCTCGATGAGCGGATTGTGGTTCACAAGCATCCTATATTCGGGGCTGTCAAGATATTCCTCGATCACGTTGTTTAGATTTACCACTTCACAGATTGACACACCTCTTCGGGCAAGGGTCAGAAGATCCTGCACAATGCTGGCGGCCTTTTCGCCTGACCTCTTTATTGTCAACAAAGGTTTCCTCAATGAACTCTCCTGAGGGATCTCCATGAGAAGCAGATCGGGATAACTCACTATCCCGGAAAGGATGTTGTTCAGGTCGTGTGCGACACCACCTGCCAGCGTTCCCAGTGCCTCCATTTTCTTTGCATGTTGCAGCTGTTCCTGCAGCTTTTGCTTTTCTTTTTCCGCCAGCACACGATCTGTGATATCCCTGGCTGATCCAAGCACCCCTACAACATCACCATTTTCGTTGAGAAGCAGGGAATTTCTGTACTCCACGATCAACTCTCCTCCATCCTTTCTCAAAACCCTCATCAAACCCTTTGTCCTCGGGCTTGAGAGTGCCCTGTCGAGATAATCGTTGACCAGAGCCCTGAGTGCCGGAGGAGAAAGATCAAACAGGCTAAAATGTTCGGGAAGAGGTTCATTATCCTTATAGCCCAAGATCTTTTTCATGCCCCGGTTTGTTTCAATGAAATATCCGTTCAGATCATGGGAAAATATTGCATCGGGTACATTTTCAAAGATATCCTGCAATTTTCTTTCGCTCTCCTTAAGTGCCTTGTCCGCCCGACGGCGATCCTCGATCTCTTTGACGAGTCTTTTGTTGGCATGGGTCAACTCGGTGTTCTGTACCTGGAGCCTTGACCTTGTATCATGCAGGACACCTGCTGTGTAGGAAGACATAAAGGCAACGACAAACAGAAGTACGCTCAGGAATACCAGGGTCAATACAATGATATTCCACTGAAATTGATAAGGGAAAAAAGCATTCTGGTGAGGAAGATAGCCGAAATGCTCCAGGCCCACCATGATACTGAAAAAAGCGGAGCAGATACCTGCGAGGATAATCGGGTATCTCTTGGGTGCCAGCACCCCGACATAAAAGATCATGGCTGCATAGATGGGCGTGAGATATGTCGACCGGAACCCGCCGACAAAATATATAAAGCTTGTATAACCCAGGATCTCAAGGACATGTATCATGAATGAAAAAGGTTCATACAGTTTTCGTCGATGAATCAAGCGCAGCACGGGGATAGTCGGGATATGCATGAGAATTATAAACACCATTACAAAAGATGCCCCCCTGAATGAAGCGGAGTCTATCGCCCCATAGAAGAAGGCAAGCATCGTGAACAGCCAGATGCACACACATGCCCCGGAACGGACATATGCTCCCTGGAGGTGTGTCTTGAAAAGCCTTTTTATCTGTTCGGGCTTTAGGTAGATCTTCTCATCCGTTAAGGCTCTAACCGGTTGGACCTCCTGTTTGTGCGATTCTTGTTTTCCTTTCATTTCTCCTTCCACAGACAATCCTTTCGGAAAAGGTAGTTACATGCAATATGAGATCAATATCGGCATATTTATAAGAAAATAAAGCTGTTTTAGAGGTATCATTCTCTCAGGCAGTAACCGGGACAACGGTTTTCTTTCGTGGGAAGGAGGTATGCCCGGTGTCCTGACAATAGTTGCACTTTTCTCAAGGAATCAAATATGGTTTAACAATGGAGATCACATGGCTTTCAAGGGGAAAATGGTTTCTCGCTGCAGGACGATTTGGCATAGATATAATGGAGGGATAATGCCACTGTTTGAATTCAACCGGAAAAGGCCTTTGGTCGACGGATCTGCATGGATTTCCCCCAGCGCAGAGATTATCGGAGATGTCAGGATTGGAAAAAGGTGCTGGATCGGTCCCAATGCCGTGCTCAGGGGGGATTTCGGGACCATTATCATCGGCGATGAAACCGCGGTAGAAGACGGTGTTATTATACATACCCCCTCCCTGATGGAGGTCGGGAAGTCTGTCACCATAGGACATATGGCAATGATCCATGGGAGAAGAATCATGGACTATGCGGTCATAGGTATGAATTCCACCATGGGAGACAGTTCAGTTGTAGGTGCATGGTCCATTGTCGCCGAACACTCCCTGGTAAAGAAGAATCAGATCGTGCCTGATTGCAAACTCTATGCAGGCGTACCGGCCTCCTTCAAGCGCGACATTGATGATCAGTACAGAGAGATCATGCTCCTGGGAAAACAGATGTATGTGAACCTTGTGGAACAGTATACGAATACGCTTAAAAGGATCGATCCTGTATAGGCGTAACCGTTATTATTGTAGAAAAAAATGTATAAGAGGAGGGTCACATGAACAATCCCCAGGCAACTGATATGGCTTTATCTATTCTCAGGGTTGGAGATCCTTTCCAGTGGTATGTAATCACTCTGCTTGCGCTCATCATCTATGTCTATGTCAATGAGATATCAAAGAGGAACTGGAAGGGCGTAGCTGCAGGGCTGTCTTTGTATATGGTGCACTGGTTTGTTGAAATTGCAAATGCGCTGATTCAGCATTTTTCAGGCCATGCACTCTGGACAGTACCAACCGGAACCGCTTTTTTAATCCTTGTCGGTGTCGGAGTGGAGATATCATTCATGTTTTCGATCGCCGGCCTTATCTTCAGCAAGCTCCTGCCGGAAGATCCTGCCATGAAAATCTTCGGGGTAAACAATCGCCTGCTCTTTGTCGTGGGAAACGCAGCCTTTTTTTCCATATTCGAGATCTTTCTGGTCAGAACCCCCACGTTTGTGTGGGTATATCCATGGTGGGGCGCATTTCCGGTATTCATAACGGTTTACATACCATTTTTTGCCGCAGCCTTTTATGCCTATGACTGGAAGCCGCGTACGCAGATCATCTTCATATCCACCCTGTTTGCGGTCAATGCTGCCTCGATCATTGTATTTGGCGGAATACTCAAGTGGATATGAAGGATTAATTAAAAAAATGCGTTAGGCACCCGTTTTCGCCGAGGCTTCGCCGGACAGGCTGGGTGCAAGGCATTGGAAAAGAACAATGTGTAGGAGCTGGTTCAGCCGCGACAGACAGCCTTGTTTTTATAGGTACTCTCTTTTAGTGCTAAATGACAATTCGGCAGGATAGCTGAATTGGACGCGCTTTAGACGCGCCCGAAGGGCGAAGGCTATGGATGGCCTGAGTCAAAGTACCTTTGAAGATTGATTTATGAGGGTACTCGTTATTGCTGTGAATATATCTGTGCAAGATGTTGAAAATTTCTGATCCCAAGAAAGCTAAGAATTATCGCAGTAATCTCGAATATAGCCCGATCTTCCAGATCTATAGATATGTATCCTGTGCACAGAACACCTATTATGTCACATACTCTTTCAGTTATTGATTTAGCCCAAGTTCGTCAGAATTAGCCTCGGTTGGGGTAAAAATAGGCTAAAAACGGGTTAGGAGCTGATATAACT
>DSAD01000158.1 GCA_011372875.1 Deltaproteobacteria bacterium | reverse complement strand
TCCAGGGGCAGCATGTTTGGAAGCGGCATCTTGAACGCACTGGGCGCGATCGGTTTTGAAGGCGGCATCTATCCGGTCAACCCTAAGGGGGGAGAATTCAATGGACGGAAAATATATAAGAATATAAATGAAATACCTGCTGAGATAGACTTCGCCATTATTGCCGTTCCTGCTGAATATGTACCTGCAGCCCTCGAAGAATGCAGGGTCGCAGATGTGGCTGGCGTTGAGATCCTTTCTGCGGGTTTTTCCGAAGCGGGAACAGATAAGGGCAGAGAGCTTGAGGAAGAGATCAAGAAGATATCAGCCAGGGGTATCCGTGTCGTCGGGCCCAACTGTTTCGGCATCTACTGCCCGGCAAGCGGCCTGACACTGCTGCCTGGGCCGGATCTTTCGAGGCAGAGCGGGCCTGTTGCCTTTATATCGCAGAGCGGCGGCATGTCCATTGATTTTGCCCATATCGGAAAATGGATGGGGGTGACGTTCTCCAAGGTCATCAGTTTCGGAAACGGAGCAGACCTCAGGGAGACAGAGCTGCTCGAATACCTTGGAGATGATCCCGAGACCAAAGTCATAGCCATGTATATCGAAGGGGTAAAAGACGGCAGGGCATTTTTCGAGGTCCTGAAAACTGTTGCAGCAAAAAAACCAGTCATCATCAATAAAGGGGGTCTGAGTCAGGCCGGAAGCAGGGCGGTTGAAAGCCATACGGCATCAATGGGCGGCAGCAGGGTAATCTGGGAGTCTCTTTTGCGCCAGGCAGGCGCGGTCCAGGTGGATGACCTCTGGGAGCTGGCTCATACGTGCCTTGCTTTCTCATTGCTTCCTCAGAAGGTATACAAGGGGATAACCATTGCAGGTGGAGGCGGTGCGCTGGGGGTGAGCGGGTGTGATGTCGCAGAAAGGCATGGCCTGTTTCTCCCGCTTCTGACAGAGGATATTCGCGATGCCATCATGGCTGTTCTTCCCAGGCCGGGCTCAAGCGCAAACAATCCCATCGATGCGGCAAATCCGTTTGTGCAACCTGATGCCTACAGGGAGGTGTTCCTGAGCTCGGCAAAGAATGAACAGGTAGATGCGCAGATCCTCATCCAGCTTATTTATCACTACAAGTCCATGGCTGAGGCCATGGGTGTCGCGGTAAAGGATATCATACCCTATAATGAACTCTCGGATGTACTCAGTTCCGTGATTGATATCACTGACAAGCCCATCATGCTTGTGCTGCCAGGGATCAAGCAGGGCATCGATTCCCTGGATATCGAGGAGGTGGTCCGTGTTGCCAGGGGGGTGTTCCTTGATAAGAATATCCCGGTGTTCGACGACCTGAACAGTGCACTGAAGGCTTTGAGCCATGTCTCACGATATTATTCAAGGCGCCGTTACCGGGAGTCCGATGGGGGTCAGATATGATTGAGAACACGCTCCGCCGTCAGTTTGCCAGCGACAACTATTCCGGTATATGCCCGGAGGCATGGCAGGCCATGAACGAGGCCAACCGCGGCCATGCACTTCCATATGGCGAAGATGAATATACGCAAAAGGCGTGCGATATGCTGCGCGATCTGTTTGAGACGGACTGCGATGTCTATTTTTCCTTTAACGGTACGGCTGCAAATTCTCTGGCCCTTGCCTCCTTGTGCCGGTCTTACCACAGTATTATCGGCCACACCTCTGCCCATGTGGAAACCGACGAATGCGGCGCACCGGAATTTTTCTCAGGAGGCACCAAGATACTCCTGGCAGGAGGAAAAGACGGCAAGATAGATATCGATGAGGTCGAGAGGGTGGCGGGAAAGCGCACCGATATCCATTATCCGAAACCCAGGGTGATTACCATTACCCAGGCCACGGAATTCGGCACGGTATATTCGGTCGATGAAATTCAAAGCATTGGGGAAACCGCCAGGCGTCTGGGCCTGAAGGTGCATATGGATGGGGCCAGGTTTGCCAACGCTGCTGCAGCGCTCAATGTACCTCCAAAGGAGATGACATGGAAGGCAGGTGTTGATGTGCTCTGCTTCGGCGGGGTAAAAAACGGCAGTGCCGTTGGAGAGGCCATCATATTCTTCTCGCGGGATCTTTCCTTTGAATTCGATTACCGATGCAAGCAGGCAGGGCAGCTTTCATCAAAGATGCGTTTTCTCTCTGCGCCATGGATAGGCATGCTCGCCGGTGATGCATGGCTCAAGCATGCACGCTATGCCAATGGCTGTGCGAAAAAGCTTGAAGAAAGACTGCGCAAGATCGAGGGTATCTGCGTTCTCTTTCCCTGTCAGGCAAATTCCGTGTTTGTTGACATGCCTTTGGAGATGAGCAGCTCCCTGAGGGAAAAGGGATGGCATTTCTATACGTTCATCGGTGATAAAGGGGTGCGGTTCATGTGTTCCTGGGACACTGCGGATGAGGATATCGATGCACTTGTTAAAGATATTGAAGAACTCAAGGCGTGAAAGTAAAGGTTCAGGGCGGAAGGCTGTGGTTGTCAGGTGCTGGGTTTTCTTGCTTTTACCAATCCTTGTAAATCCTGGACAAGGGTTTGCCGGCTTTGGCGGATGTGAGGGAACGAGTCTTATGATGCATAAGAAAACGGCCCGGCAGTATTAATACTGCCGGGCCTCTCTATGAAGAAGGCTCTTGGATGTTGAGTCTTCGTTGTCTTTAATTCTTATCGTCACCTTTGGTTTTTCCTGAAGGGACAATACCGAAAAAAAAGGTTGCCGGTCTCTTTGCATCAAATGAACTACCCCGCTGCAAGCTTGCCGGGTATCAGCTAATGAGTTTTGGTAAGGGTATAGAGTGATTATGACGGCATGAATCAAAAGAGATTTTATTGAAGGATGACGGATCAAGGCATTTCCGAGCAGGCATGATGAAAGAGATATTTACTGCGAACTTGACATCTATTCGTAAATATGATACTTTATCATAAAGTATAGCTATAGAAACTACTTGATTCTAAAGTAACGATTGCAGGTGCATAACATGGAAACAGATCAGATGATTCTCGGCTTTCTCATGTCCGGGCCAAAGTCGGGATACAAGATCAAGCATATAACCGGCAAGCTGATGATGGCGTACAACTTGAGTCTCAATCAGATCTATCCAGCACTCAGAAAGCTGGAGGCAGGCGACCTGGTGAAAAAAGAGGTTGTCTTTCAGACAGGCAAGCCCAATAAACATGTGTACTCAGTGACGGAAAAGGGTTCAGAAATGTTTCTTAAATCCTTGACCGCACCGCCGACGCCCATTGATTACCAGCTGGATTTTCTCACACGGGTCTTCTTCTTCCGGTTTCTTCCCGAGGATGAAATGATAAGTCAGTTTGAACATGAGATCAGCTCTCTTGAGGAGCAGCTGGAAGATCTGGATCATATAAAGGATGACGCCGTCCAGTTTGGGGATGAGAACGGCCGGTTTGTGTACCAGACCATAGTCAGGATGATACAGATGCTCAAGGACACATATTCCTCGGAACTCGAGAGAAGAAGATGAAAACACCTTTACGAGGGTGATTGCGGCTCGATCATTCATAAACAGTATAGTTGTAAGTAAGCAGACTGGGAGGGGCAACCATGAACATGTTCTTTAATCCTCGTTCCGTGGTAGTAATCGGTGCATCAAATTCTCCTTTTAATCTCGGCTCCACCATCTGCAGGGCACTCAACGAGTATTCGCCCTATGATGGTAAGATATATGCCGTCAACCGCAAGGGAGAGACGGTTCATGGCTGTCCGGGTTATGTAAGCGTGGCGGATATCCCTGATACAGTCGATCTCGCTGTTATCATCACCCCTGCGAAAGTAGTGCCCGGGTTTGTGAGACAATGCGGACTCAAAGGGATAAAGCGTGTCATTATAGAAAGCTCGGGTTTTTCAGAAGGCGGTCAGGAAGGCCGGGAAATGCAGGATGATATCGATCGGACAGCCCGGCTTTACGATATGAGGATTATGGGACCGAACTGTCTCGGCGTGCTCAATACCCAGAACAAGTTCTGCTGTTTTTACGGTATTCAGGAGGACAACTTTGATATGTTCGTCCAGGACAAGGGTGAGATATCCTATGTCATACAAAGCGGAGGAATTGTGGTGATTGTCCTGGAGTCCTTTGTGGGCGATGTTGTAGGCGTGAACAAGATCGTCAGCATCGGCAACAAATCGGATATCGATGAGGCCGACATGCTGGAATATTTCAATACCGATGAAGATACCAGGGTCATTGGCATGTATCTGGAGAATATCAGGGACGGCAGGAGATTTCTCGATGCAGCTAAAAAGGTGAAAAAACCGGTCATTGCATTCAAGGTTGGCAGGTCAAGCGAAGGTGCAAAGGCAGCCCAGTCTCATACAGCGGGCATGGCAAACAATGATATGATCTTTGATAATGCATGCAAGCAGGGCGGTATTATACGTGCCCAGTCAATTTCCGAGCTGCATTCCCTGCCCAAGATATTCACCCATATGCCCCCGCTGAAGGGAAAGAGGATTGCAGTATTCACGAATTCCGGTGCATTCGGCGGTATTACGGCCGATCTGCTCGTTGATGCCGGCCTTGAGATGGCAAAACTCTCTGACGAGACCCAGGATAAACTGAGCAGAACCGGGCAGATCTTCAATGTGGCCAATCCCATTGACCTCGGTCCTGCGCTTTCCATGCAGACCTTCCTGGAGATATTCGACATACTCTTGAGTTCAGATGAGGTTGACGGCCTTCTGCCGGTTCCGAGCCTGTGGCATCCCATGGTCATCGATGCCATAATCGAGCTGACAAAGAAGTGCTGGGTATATGGAAAGCCTGCTGCGATATATACACCCAATTCCGTACAAAAGACTATTTCATACCGGCAGGAGTATGACGTTGCACTGTTTGAATCGCCCGAAGAGGCTGTGCGGGCGCTGAAAGTTTCTCACCTGAACTGGTGTTACCAAAATATAAAGGATGAGACCTCATTCAGACGATCCTGCGAGAAGCAGCTCAGCGGGGAGACCGGGCTCTGTCGGAATATGATTCAAAGCGTATAATAAAGGCAGCGGGTGTTCTGGTTACCACACAGAGAGCCTGGCGAAAACACAGAGAGCCTGGCGAAAACAAAAGATGATGCGAAGCGTGCAGCAGCCGATATTGGTTTTCCTGTTGTGGCCAAAGGTTGCTCGGCGAATCTTGTCCATAAGACAGAGAATGCATAAACCTTGTGGGAGCGGTTTCAGCCGCGATCGCGCAGCAGTCGGTGGAAATATTGTCGCTGCTGAATCCGCTCCCACAGATCAAGGCTATATGAGAATAGTAAGCATAAAGGACTTGTTTAACCGCAAAACGAGGGGTTTGGCAGCAGTGAACCGAAGAGATCCCTGTCCCTTGGAGGGACAGCGTAAGGTTGATGGAGATCTATACCCTTGCCCGGGATCCATGCCATTTATTTCGGGATCAGGGTTCTTAGGATGTCTTCCTTGCCGATAACGCCTACCAGTACGTCATCTTTATCCAGAACCGGGATGGTATGAATCTTCTTGTCCACCATAAGGCTCGCGATCACTTCTATGGGGGTGTCTTCGGTAACGGTGGTGGGATCAGCGGTCATGGCATGCCTGACTGTAGTTGCAGCGATCTTTTCCATCTCCTTCTCGATGTGCTTCGACGAGGAGAGCGGGATGATACCGTCCAGTACAACGAAGAAAGAGGGTAGCGGCAGTTCTTTCTGCTGGCTGATCAGGTCATCGCGGCATAGGATCCCTATGACTTGACGGTCTTCATTCACGACAGGGGCGCCGTTGATGTGATTGTCCATGAGAACCTTTGCCGCTGCAACGATCTCCATATCAGGGGTAACGGTTATCACTTCTCTGGTCATGATATCTTGTACGGTTATCATATAGTCACCTTTGCAAAGTTCCTGGATCTCAAGCAAAAACTTCTTACTATTGAGGTATAGGAAAATCAGTCAGAGAGTCAAGGAGGAAGATAGTGGGCCTTTGCAATTTTTATTTCCGGGTGCTATAAGCACCCAGTTTAGAACTTATGCAGCGAGGGAGTCAGTATGCGTATCGGGCTTATAGGACTTGAGAAGTCAGGAAAGACATCAATCTTCAATGCTTTGACCGGTTCTCTGATTGACACGGCAACATTTTCCCAGGCAAAAAAGGAGCCGAATATTGCCGTGGTTGAGGTGACAGACCCCAGGATCGCAAAGCTCTGTGAAATGTATCAGCCAAGAAAAACCACCTATGCAACGATCGAGTGCATGGATTTTGTCGGGTTTTCATCATCCGAAGAAAAGAAGCAGATCTTTCCCCCATCGGAACTTGCCTTAATCAAGAATGCCGATGCCCTTGCGCTGGTCCTGAGAAATTTCAATGATGATGTCATCGCGCAGACCCATGGTGATCCTGATCCTCTTGCAGATATGAACACCATCATCACCGAGCTGATTATCTCAGACCTCATCATTGCAGAGAACAGGATGGAACGTGTAGAGCACTATCTGAAACGCGGCGCTGCAACACCGGAGATGGGTCTTGAGAAAAAGGCGCTGGAAAGGATAATTGCGGGACTGAATGAAAACATGCTTATTAAAGACCTGGAACTCTCTGCTGACGAAGTCAAACACTTGCGCGGCTTTCAGTTTCTTACCCTGAAACCGCTGATGGTTATCCTGAACTCGGATGAAGACGGGTTCGGCGGTAATGAAGCCCTGATTGCCGGGATAGAAAAGAGTGCAAGGGCGATCGAGTTTGCAGGCAGGTTTGAGATGGAACTGATTAGACTCAGCATCGAGGAAGCCCGGGAGTTCATGGAAGACATGAACATTCAGGCCTCGGCCAAAGACCGTCTTACCATGCTTGCCTATAC
>DSAD01000097.1 GCA_011372875.1 Deltaproteobacteria bacterium | reverse complement strand
GCTGTGTGCAAGGTCGATTTCATTGGTGGTTTCAAATTTGGCCTGCTGGTACTGGTTCATGATACTGTAGGCCATTGATGAAATGTCGTCGTTGGTGAGACGATCGCGGTCTCTAAGCGGGATCAGTGCCCCGAACCTTCGAACTACGGGGGGAAGGCCGACCTTTATATGAACATCCGAGGCGGCCATATCTACTGCCTGTTTGAGAATATCGTTGATATCCATCTATGAGTCTCCCTTTTGAGAGGGTTTTTCCGCAGCCGGGATAAACGTCTGTCTGACGGCATCATATATCTGCTGATAGGCCTCGGGATTCTCCTTCAGGTATGTCTTGGCGGCCTCTCTTCCCTGGCCGAGACGCTGTTTGTTAAAGCTGTACCATGCCCCTGATTTTTCTATGACATTTACCTCGGGCAGAGATCCTACATCCAGTATTTCTCCAAAACCGGATATGCCCTCTCCAAACATGATATCAAACTCGACCTCTTTGAAGGGAGGGGCCATCTTGTTCTTGACCACCTTTACCTTGGTGCGGTTCCCTATTATGGAGGTGCCGTCCTTGATAGGTCCGGCATTCTTGATCTGAAGTCTTACGCTTGCATAGAACTTCAGTGCGTTCCCACCTGTGGTGGTTTCGGGGTTTCCGTAGAGAACGCCGATCTTTTGCCGGGTCTGATTTATGAATACTGCTGTGGTCTTGGTCTTGGATATGGCGCCGGAAAGTTTTCTTAATGCCTGGGACATGAGGCGGGCCTGCAGCCCCATATGGGAGTCACCCATATCGCCCTCTATCTCGGCACGGGGAACCAGTGCGGCAACCGAATCGATTACCACGATATCCACGGCATTGGACCGAACGAGGGTCTCTGCAATATCGAGGGCCTGTTCTCCCGAGTCAGGTTGTGACACGAGAAGATCATCGACATTTACTCCGAGTTTCCTGGCGTAACTGAGATCGAGCGCGTGTTCCGCGTCGATAAATGCGGCAACACCACCTGCGGCCTGGGCAGAGGAGATACAGTGCAGCGAAAGGGTGGTTTTCCCCGAAGACTCTGCGCCATAGATCTCCGTTACCCTTCCTCTGGGTATGCCTCCTATGGCCAGGGCCTGATAATCCAGCAGCAGAGAACCTGTTGATATAACCGGAATATCAGTATCAGCTGCATCCGAACCCATACGCATGATAGAGCCCTTGCCGTAAGACCGCTCTATTTTTGTGATGGCATCTTCCAATGCCCTTTTTTTCCCTTCTTCCATTGTTCACCCTCCTTTATGTCCGAGGTTGCTTGTGTGCAATATGGTATAGCGTGCCCCCTGCGGCAATAGTTCACTCCGGTAAAAGACCACTTCCTTTGCTCGATAATTTTTACTTCCCAGATGGATACCCAGATCTACCATAGATGGCGTCTTTAGTCTACCCAGGGTAATATGTGGGCTGCAGGGACGTTTATCCGGGTTTATCCCGAATTTCACGCACATGGCATCCACGCTCGAGGCCATCTTCACAAGCGGTCCGGTATCTCCTTCAAGTCCTGCCCAGACCACTCTCGGCCTGTGTATACCTGGGAAAACCCCGAGGCCGGACAGGGTTAAATTCAGCTCCCCATAGTGAGCTGCGACCTTGTCGAGTTCCATCGAGATTGGATCCACCAGGTCTTCATTTATGCCCCCAAGGAATTTCAGCGTAAGATGTATATTATCCGGCCTGACCCATCTTACCGATGAATTCGTGCTTCTCAGAGAACAGATCGCATCCCCGAGAGCCTTTTTGATATCATCCGGGATAGGCAGGGCGATAAATGTCCTGATCATAGATATATTCCTTCAACACAAACAGTGCCGATTTGGCGAAGATCATCTTATTCCCGGACCGGTCAAAGTCAAAGCGGAAAGATTTTGCTAGGATGTTCTGGGTGGACCCGGCAGCGATCCATACCGTGCCTGTGTGTTTTTCCTGTGTTCCCCCGGTCGGACCTGCTATTCCTGTGGTCGCAACACCCAGGTGCGCACCGGTAATCGCAAGGACTCCCTGCAGCATGGACCGTGCAACCTGCTCACTTACGGCTCCATGCCGGCTGATCTCTTCTTCGGGCACCTTAAGGATATTCATTTTGACCTCATTGCTGTAAGAGACGACACAACCCAGAAAATAATCGGAGCTTCCCGCCGTTTCAGTTATGAGGTGCCCGATAAGGCCTCCTGTACACGATTCCGCAGCAGCCAAGGTCAGATTCCTGTCTCTGAGCATCATGGCCATGGAGGTAACGAGGTCTTTACCAACAAGTGCATGGCGGCCGAGGATCTCTCTGATGCGTTTTTCCATGGACACAGGCGCGATTACCGTGACCTCCTTGTCCTTTGGCAGAAAGCTGCATGATTCTCCTATTGTACCGAGCCGCTCGGCGATCTCGGTCTCTCTGATGCCGAAAACTGCAATTGATGTTGTTTCAGGGGTTTTTACAGGTACTGTATCGAGCACCGAAGGGAACATGGCAAGGGTTTCACTCACAACGCCGGGGAAAAACAATACCCTTGTCCCGTTAAAATGCAGGTCTATCCCCTTGGCATATCCCACCGGATTTTCAATGGCAGGGCCGGTATCAACCAGCACTTTTCTCTTCAACTCCGTTATAGCCCTGCGGGTTGTGTCATCCGGTGTCATGCCGAGGCCGCCGGTAACGATAATGATCTGCGAAGAAGACGAAAGATCGATAAGGGTTGTACACAGACCAAGCGGATTATCTGCGATGATGCGGATCTCTGTCACGTCGATGCCCCTTGAGCCGAGCAGAGAACTCAACGGCTGTATCAGGGCATCCGGCCGGATGCCTCTGAGGATCTCCGCACCGGTTATGACAATGGAAGAGGTCATGCTAAGAGGCCTTTTCCCTTTGTGCCAGGGCGATAATGCAGGCACTGAAAACACCGGCCAGCATATCATCGGCCATGATCCCGAAACCGCCAGGGACATTCTTATCGACATAGCCTATCGGAGCAGGCTTGATGATATCGAACAACCGGAAGATAACCGTGCCCATCAGTATAGCCCTCCATGATTTCGGTCGTGTTACTAGGGTTATGAGAAGGCCTACCACCTCATCTATAACAACCTGGGACGGATCCTTGCCCCAGAGATCCTCCATCTTCTGAGCTGCAGCTGTACCCAGCACAGCAAGCAGAGCGACGCTGAACAGATACCAGGGCAGAGACAGTCTCCTGAGAACGAGGTATAGGGGAAGGGCTGCTATGGTGCCTGCGGTACCGGGCGCTTTAGGCGCAAACCCTGCAAAAAAAAACGTTGCAATCATCCGGTACCATGTTATGGGCATAAAACCACTATCTATCGGGATGTCTCCATATTATCTATCTTTCCGATGAGTTCGACAAGCGGGCCTGTTGTAACGAGCCGGTCCATCTCCTCCATGATATGTCTGAAGTGTTCCAGCATGAGCCTGCCTTCAGGGGTAAGATTCGCTCCTGTCCTGCCATGTCTGCCCTTTTCCAGTAATGAGGACCCGAGCCTGTCCTCGTAGTCCCTCACCTTTCCCCATGCAGCGCGATACGACATCTTGAGGGTCTGTGCCGCCTTGTGCAGGGATCCGGTTTCTTCGACAAGGCTCAAGAGATTGTAAATGCCCATCCCGAATACATTATTCCCGTCTTTTTCTATCCAAATCTTATATCCGAATTCCATTGGGTAAAGATAACACTATGTCCATCGGGATTCAAGTACATACAAGATCTGATTCCAGTTGATCATAAACGTCCAATACGCTATGAGACTTCTGATCAAGGAGGCGAACGAAATATTATGAAGGAATGTTCAATAAGTCAGTTTCCGGAATATATAGGTCAGGACGTTACTATAAAAGGGTGGGTTTCCAACAGGAGATCCAGCGGCAGGGTGTCCTTTCTCATCTTCAGAGACGGAACAGGCATCTGCCAGGTCGTTGCTGAAAGGGATGTCCTCGGCGATACCTACCAGGAGATCAGGAAGATCCCTATTGAATCGTCTGTGATCGTGCACGGAAAGGTCGTTGAGGAAGGCAGATCAGCCGGGGGGTTCGAGGTGCAGGCGTCTTCCATCGATATTGTTCATCTCTCAGATGAATTTCCAATAGGCAAAAAGGAGCACGGCCCTGATTTCCTTCTGAGCAACCGCCATCTCTGGCTGCGTTCCGCAAGGCAGACCGCCATCATGCGGGTCCGCGACGCCCTCGTGAGACATGTCCGGAATTATTTTTATGAAAACACTTTCACGCTGATTGACACACCGATATTTACCACGACCTGCGGGGAAGATACCTCCAATCTCTTCTCAGTGGATTATTTTGATCTCGGTAAGACCTATCTGTCACAGACCGGACAGCTCTATCTAGAGGCCGCCATCTTCGGCCTGGGCAAGGTTTACTGTCTCGGGCCAACTTTTCGCGCAGAACGCTCCAAGACCAGGAGGCATCTTACCGAGTTCTGGATGGTCGAGGCTGAGATGGCTTATTATGACCATAAAATGAATCTCGATCTTCAAGAAGACTTTGTTTCCTATATCGTACAGAACACCATTGCGGAAAGACAAGAGGATCTCAAACTTCTGGAAAGAGACATAGAGCCGCTTAAAAGGGTTGTTCCTCCATTTCACCGAATAAGTTATGATGAAGCCCTGGATATTCTTCACAAACAGGGATCGGACATTGTATGGGGGGCTGATCTCGGCGGTGACGATGAAACCGTGATAACACAGCTCTTTGACAAGCCCGTTTTTATCGAGAACTATCCGAAACAGACCAAGGCATTCTATATGAAACAGCACCCTGACAGGCCGGAATATGTATTCTGTGCCGATCTTCTGGCACCCGAGGGGTACGGAGAGATCATCGGTGGTTCACAAAGAGAGGACAATTACGATCTTCTGATCAAGGCCATAAAAGACAACAATCTGGAACCGGAAACATATGGATGGTATCTTGATCTGCGAAGATACGGGAGTGTACCGCATGCCGGCTTTGGGCTTGGTATAGAAAGAACCCTTTCCTGGATTTGCGGGCTCAAACATGTCAGAGAAACCATACCGTTTCCCAGGATGCTTTATCGGGCATATCCATAGGTAAAACAAGATGGAGCGGGAAACGGGATTCGAACCCGCGACTTTAACCTTGGCAAGGTTACACTCTACCACTGAGTTATTCCCGCACCAAAAAAACTAGTCGTTAGATATAAGCAACAACTATTTTTTTGTCAAGGTACATTTAGTAGGATTTATCCGGACCGCAAATAATCATTGTACTGCGTTCGTATTCTTTCGGGAAAACCATGGTATCAAGCAGGAAGGATCAGTATGCCGAGGTTTGTATGGTAATAAGTCTCGTTGATAAATGTCTTGCCATACCCTGAACAAACAGATAAGAGAGCCCGGACATATCCAGACAAATACTGATATAGAAGGAGAAAATATGAACTGGACAAAAGAACTTCCTCAGACCCCGGGATATTACTGGATTCTTGATCACGATGAAGACGGGGCCACCTTGATTAGTATCGTAGAGCTTGTGCAGATGCCCGATGACATGAACCTTATAGAAGAGTTTATGGAATGTGAGGATGAAGGAGAGATAGAAGCGCTTGTCGGCAAACTGGTAATACTTTCCATGGGTGAATCGTATGTTCAACTCTTGGATGAGCTGTCTGAAGAAGGACTGTTCTGGTATGGCCCACTTGCCCAGCCCGAGGTGCCTGCTGAATAATTCCCTCCCCAATCCGGCAATGGCTACAACGTTGAACATGGCTGGATTGGTTTTTCAGATAAGTCGCAAGGTGTTTTCTTGGTGTGTCTTTCATGATGACACACTGCGAGCCTTTTATGCGAAGGGAAAAACTTGATATTCTGCACCGCTTTATTTACTGTACAGGATCTGATCAATCAGCATATTTTATAAAGGGGGAGGGGCGTGAGATGGACCCGATAAAGATTATGCCGTGCCTGGATATGAGAGAAGGAAGGGTGGTAAAGGGTGTGCACTTTGTTGATATCCGGGATGCAGGTGATCCGGTTGAACATGCCCGGTTCTATCAGGATGAAGGGGCGGATGAACTCGCAATACTGGATATCGCTGCAACACTGGAGAACCGCAAGACCAGGCTGGAATGGGTTGAGAGCGTATCTTCAGTTATCGATATCCCCCTGACAGTCGGCGGCGGAATCTCCTCGCTGGAAGATATCGAGTTTGTACTGAACGCAGGGGCGGACAAGGTCTCCATGAATTCCGCTGCCGTGAAAACCCCCTCCCTGGTCAAGGAAGCTGCACGGGAATTCGGATCGAACAGGATCACGATAGCCATAGATGCCCGAAGAAACAAAGACATGGAATCCGGGTTCGAGCTTGTGGTCTCCGGGGGGAACGTGCCTGTAGGCAAGGATGCTGTTGAGTGGGCGAAAAAATGCGAAGAGTACGGTGCGGGATGCCTGCTTCCTACGAGCATGGACGGTGACGGGACATTGAAGGGATACGATATTGAATATACGCACGCAATATCGGGTGCCGTGCAGGTGCCTGTGGTTGCATCGGGCGGGGCCGGATCGCTTGAGGATTTTTATGCTGCCGCGGTCGACGGCGGTGCCCGAATCCTTCTTGCAGCCTCTGTCTTTCATTTCAGGACATTTTCCATTTCACAGGTAAAGGAGTATCTCCGGAATAAAGGACTGGCGGTAATGCCGTAGTATCCCAGCCCGCAGCACTGTACATAGGGGTTGTTTTTTTGCAGGCAATGAAGTACCCCGCAGCAAGTTTACGGGGTATCAGAAAATCTATTTTATTATACCCCCCCCGCACCTTCAGACAGTAACGCAATTCGTGCCGGTTTCAGG
>DSAD01000016.1 GCA_011372875.1 Deltaproteobacteria bacterium | reverse complement strand
GATCTTGTTATATATGCCCTTGAGGGTTTCCACATCTGCATATGTATTGGAATATGACTGGAAATAGGCGATAAAGGCCTTTGCCTTGTATCGCCTTGCCATGAAGGTCATCTGCGTCTCTATCTGCTCCTTCAGGCCGATACCTTGGGCATAGGCCCCGGTTCCCGATCCATTCGGGTTGCAGTATATGCACCCGCCATTATTGCCGGCATCACGGTTGGGACAGCCCAGACCGGCGTCCAGAGAGATTTTCTGTACCCTGAATCCGAATTTCTCACGCAGAAATGAGCTGAGTGACCTGTACGGAAGCCAGGACATTACAGGAAGGGGAAATCAAAACCGTCCAGATGCAGATCCTTTGCGAGTTTTTTCATGATATTCTGGAGTGCGGCATTGACAGGCACGCCTTGTTTCTTGCGATTTTCGATCATCTCGAATTCTTTTTCCCCTGCAAGGTATATTCTCTGAGAGCCAGGAGCCTTCTCCGATGTTCTGATCTCATTCATTATGGCGCCTGTAATCGTTTTGAAGACATCTATGGAAACAAATCCTTCGATATTGATAGCCGCAAAGAAATGGCCCAGCTTATGCGGGATGGGAGTTCCTTCGTTGAATCCGCTCAGAGCCTTTCCAAACTTGCCGCCTGTTAGGGCCCCGCAGAGGATCTCTATCATAACACCCAGCCCGTAGCCTTTATGGCCTCCGAGTTCCTCCCCGGAACCGCCGAGCGGCAGAAGTGATGCTGTGCCCTCGACAAGTGTTCTGAGAAGTTCCTGGCTGTCTGTAGGTTCGTTTCCGTGTTTGTCAATGGTAAGGCCCTTGGGGGTCATTCTTCCTTCCCGTGCATTGACCTCGATCTTGCCGCGCTGCGTAGTGGATGTTGCGATATCGAGGAGGAACGGGTGTTTGGCATCAGATGGAGCACCGAAACTGATGGGGTTTGTACCGATTACGGGTTCCACACCGAAGGTTGGGGCAACAGAAGGCCGTGCATTAGAGAAAGCAAGGCCTATCATGTCATTTTTTAAAGCCATTGACGGGTAATACCCGGTAATGCCGAAATGAGAGCTGTTTCTCACGCCAACCAGGCCGACCATATGTTTTTTTGCCTTGTCGATGGCGAGTTCCATGGCACGATAGGCGATCACATGTCCCATGCCGTCGTTGCCGTCTATCAGTGCGGTGGTATCTGTCTCTCTGACAATGGTTTCCTTTGTAACCGGGTTGAGGATACCCTGATTAATGCGTTCCACATACATATTGAATCTGCCGATCCCGTGGGATTCAACTCCTCTCAAGTCAGACTCGATAAGCACCCTGGAACAGATCTCGGCATCTGTTTCAGGGACATTAAGGGCCATGAGCCCTTCCTTCATGAACCGTTTCAGTTCCGAGTAGTCGATATATGCCACCTGAGCAGTATTCATCATGGTGTCTCCTTGTTTGATTGAAAGTGTCTTTTTCATAATGGGTGTATCTCATAGCAGATGATTATGGTTTCGTGAAGAGGAAAGAAGGGGTAACTTTCTCATTGCTCCGGCCCTGAATTGCTTCAAAAAAGGGAGCAAATATTCTGTGCCCATTTTTTGTTGAGTTTGTGAAGATCACTGTACTGCATCGACATCAAAAGTCTTTGCATACCTGATAAATGATCGGTGATGAGGGCGCAGGCTGAATGGCTTCTTGTATATAATGAAGAAACTTCGTTTGATGGTATGGCCTTGAATCGGGATACGGCTGATTATTCCCTGCTCCAGTTCCCGACGCACTGCGTGAACTGACAGGATTGAAACCCCAAGCCCTGAGATGACCGCTTCCTTTACCGCCTCTGAAGAGCCCATCTCACATGCGATATTGAACCGGTTCGTGCCGGGCAGATTGTTTGTTCGCAGGTATTCTTCCAGGATAGATCTGGTGGCGGAGCCTTTTTCCCTGAGAATGAACTGCTCCTGTGCTATATCGTCCACTGTAACTGTCTTGATGTTTTCCAGGGGGTTTCCTCTTTTTGCAGCAAGGATCAGCTCATCGTGCCATATGGGCTCACAGCGAAGTCTTTTGTCTGCGGTTGCCTTGCCGATAAAGCCGATCTCGACCTGGCCGCTCAGGACCATCTCCAGGATGTCATCGCTGTCGCTCGACAGGATGTGAACATTTATGTCGGGATGCTTTTGTCTGATGCCGGTGAGCACCCGGGGAAGAATGTATGTTGACGGGATCGTGCTTGCTCCGATGAATACATGGCCAGTTGCGCTGTCTTTCAGCGAGACGATCTTATCCCTGGCTTCATCCCTGAGTTTGAGGATCTTTTTTGCATATCCGTAAAGAATCGCACCCTCATTTGTCAGGGATATGCCGTTTCTTGTACGGTCGATTAGTCTGCAGTTAACAAAGATCTCGAGGTTCTTTATGTGCTTGCTCAAAGAAGGCTGTGACAGCAGCATCTTTTTGGCTGCACCGGAAAAACTCCTTTCCTCTACCAGACAAACAAGTGCATCCAGCTGCTGCATGGTGATATGCCTGAACTGATTGTAATCCATATATAGTCATGAATACATGAGCAGGCAGGTATAATCAATGTTTATTCATAACCTTTTTGAATTTGACAGATTCAAAAAAGGTGAATATGGTTGAAGGCACCAGGCACTAGGCTTGGGAAGAGGATATATTTGGATTTCGAAATTCGAAATTCGAATTTAAGAAAGCGGATGAGAGATGGATAAGAAGATAAAGCTGACAACAACGGTCCATGGTTCAGGTTGAGCCTGCAAACTCGGTCCGGAGGTTCTGGACCAGGCAATCGGAATCCTACCGGTTATGAAAGACCCGAATCTTCTGGTGGGTATGGATAAGCCGGATGATGCCGGTGTGTATAGGATCAGTGATGATACTGCACTCATTCTCACCCTTGATTTCTTTACCCCGGTTGTGGACGACCCATACATGTTCGGTCAGATCTCCGTGACCAATGCATTGAGCGATGTCTACGCCATGGGCGGCAGACCGCTCGTTGCCATGAACATCATCTGCTTTCCGCAGGAAGGTGATGTTTCCATCCTTCAGGAGATCCTCAGGGGCGGGTATGACAAGATGGCTGAGGCAGGTACCCTCCTTGTTGGAGGGCACAGTGTCGATGATTCCGAGATAAAGTACGGGCTTTCTGTTACCGGAATTGTCCATCCGGATAGAATCCTCAAGAATATCGGCTCGCAAGTCGGCGATAAACTCATTCTCACTAAACCCGTGGGTACGGGAATCATATCCACGGCAATCAAGGCGGACATTGCTGATGCCGGTGTGGAAGAAAAGGTGGCCATGTATATGAATACCCTGAACAAGACGCCCGCAGAACTCATGGAAGGCTTTGATGTGCATGCATGTACGGATGTGACCGGTTTCGGTCTGCTCGGCCATGCATGCGAGATGATAGAAAAAAGCGATGTGGGTATGAGAATCTTTTCCTCATGCGTCCCTGTTATAAAAGAGGCGCTTGAGTATGCATCGATGGGCCTGATACCTGCCGGGGCCTACCGTAATGAGAAGTACCGGGAATCCTTTGTGGAAAAAGACTCAAGTGTCAGCGATGACATCATGAAGATCCTGTTCGACCCGCAGACATCTGGCGGGCTTATGATATCTCTGCCTTCCGATCAGGCAGACAGGCTCCTTGTCATGCTGCACGATGCAGGAATAACCGATGCGGCAATAATAGGAGAGATCACCCGGGATCATCCGGGCGGGATAATGGTAGAATAAGCCGGATATGATTCTGCAGGGCCGGTCAGCCATTTTATTATTTTTATGGCCGGCACTGTGTAACGGCTAAAGCTGTTCCCACAAGGTTAATAGTATCCATAATCCAAAATGCGGTGTTATTTCTTTCTTCCGATTTCTTCTTCCAGATCGTGAATGAGGGATTCCAGATCGATTTTGTATTTCCGGGCAACAGCCTCGATGGTCTCGAACAGACTGTTGCAGCAGATGCACTCTCCTGCCTTTTTATCATAGCTGCTGAATATCTTGTCAGTGCCCTCGTGCTCGCTCACCACATCAAGTACGGTCATATCTATCCTGATGTCGGGATTATGCATGATGGATAACCCCTTTGGTGACTGATCCGTCTTTGCCGAGGATCTCATCGAGAGCGCGCGGTATGCACGAGATGATTTCAAAGACACTTGTTGCAGGCGACGGATCGGCATATTCTCCTGCGAGCCTGTTTGCATAAGCAGCGATACCTGCGGCTTCCGGTATTTCATACCCTGCTGATATCAGCGCACTGACAATGCCCGTGATGGTATCTCCTGTGCCCCCGATGGCTTCGAGGGCCTCTACCGACGGGGTGCTTACGGTTGCTGCAATCTTGCCTTTGTGAACGATATAATCATGCCGCCCCTTTACCAGGAGGTTGTTCGCTGCATTACCATGGTTGTATGCCCTCTTGATAAGGTCGGGCGCCTTGTTTTCATCATGGAGTATGAATCCCCGGGTGTAGAAAGGGTGCGGAGAGGATTCGTCTGCAAGAAAAGCCAGCTCACCGAGATCAGGGGTAAACAGGTCATAGCTCCTCGCAGATCCGCTCATCTTGGCGGCATACATGAAGCCTGCATCAGCGATCAGCACTGGTTTGCTGCGAAGCCCCATGACAGCGCCCAGAACCCTGTCGTGCCAGTGTGCAATGGGCTGGAGGTAGTGGAAGGTAAGGGTGTCCAATTCAAATTCATGGATATGTTCGGTAAGATAACTGTAGAGATCTCTGCTGCCTTTACCGTGGCCGATATCGCCTACCAGGAATCCGTAAGGCGCCTGTGTGCCCAGCATATCCGCCGTTACTGCAGCGGCTGCCATAAGTGCGGAGGTGCCCCGGTTGACATCTACGAAAGAGTCGTTGATCTTGAGCATGTCCCCATCAAGGGATAAACCCCCGTGGGTGATGGGAAAATCCTTATCAGGTACTGTGCCGACTATTGCGAGCATCTTTTCATGATCTCCTCATAGGCAAGCTGTAGTGCATATGCGCACAGGGTATGGCCTATATCATTCGGGCTGGGTGCCTGATGCAGGTTTTTGCCTGTCATCTCGCTTGCAAGGTAGGGGACATCAGGGCAGCCTCCTCCTGATATGTTCACTATCACCAGGCTTTTCTTGTCCACAGTGATCTTCATGTTTGCAGCCCTCACCATGAGGTGGTCGCCGAAATCCTTTATATTGAAAAGATCCACAGGCCTGAGCAGGGGTGAGCTTACCGGCACCACCTCTTTTGGTGAAACGCCTGCCTCCCTGAGTGTCCTCAGGATATCGAGTTCTTCCATGTGAGGAAATTCGATGACCAGGTCACACCCTGTCTGAACCTCGGGAGGAGGACCCATGACCCGGATCTGCCAGCCGTTTTCCTTCAGTACCTTCTCGGCGCTGATGACCTCGCTCGTGGTGTCGAAGATCAGGATTCCGGAATCGACGTCCCTGGGAATATCCTTTTTCGATCTGCGGGATCTGAAAAAGCTCGCAACTGACATTATCACGCCTTCTCTATGGTGACCTTGTAGCCTGTGCCGTCAGGCTTTATGTTTTTGACCTCCCATCCCTTGCTCGTGGCTGCACGTGAGACGTTTTCCTTTGAGGTGTCGGTATCAACGAACACTTCTATAGAGCCTTTTCCGAGAGCCTTGATCCTGTTTATGGTCAATATAACGGGCTGTGGACAGCTAAGCCCGCGTGCGTCAACTGTTTCCGCCATTGTTTTTTCCTCCTTATGCTGCTTTCTTTCTCATGGTAAAGCCTATGAACAGGCATGCGATGAATCCGACGACCAGTGCGGCTATTCCATGGGGGCCAAGTCCGTTGGGTGAGCTTGCCAGACCGAAATTGTGGGCGAATCCTGCACCGACAATCATGCCGATCACGAATACCGATGCGTCTCCGTCGCCTTCACCGGCAAGGAAGAGCTGACGACCCGGGCAGCCTCCTGCAAGGGCAAATGCAAGACCTGCCAGGGCCATGCCGGCAAAGTTCCATACATGGAGCGTGTGTGCAACCGGCTGTCCTGCAAAACCTGCATTAAACTGACCGAGGATGAGATTGGTGACGGCTGCAACGATAAGCAGGGCAACGATACCGCCAAAGAGGTGCGTCTGGCCGAAAAGGATGAGGTCGCGGAATGCACCCATGGTGCAGAACCTGCTCTGCTGGGCAAGGATGCCTATTGCAAGGCCAACTATGAGCGATACGATAAGCGATGCATGCATGGCGCCTGGCCCTTTTACACTGTAGAAGAGCACTCCGCTTGCCGGTTCCCCTGGAACCTGCGGGTATATAAGGGCAAGTGCAAGGAATCCCAGCATGACAAGAGGCATGAGCAGACCGACAGAGGGATAGGTCGGTTCCGCCCTACCCAGGTTATATCCCCCCTTGAGAAACAGTGTCCCGATCCAGATGCCGAATGCAAGACCCGCAAGGCCTAGTATGGCGTTCAGATCGCCGCCTGCCAGCCGAAGCAGGGCGCGCCATGGACATCCTAAAAAGACAAGCGCACCGATCATGGCGAATACGCCCAGGATAAACCTTACAATGGGAGCAGAGCCTGCCCTGGGACGGTATTCCCTGAATATGAGCGCAGCTGCAAGCGCCCCCAGGACAAAGCCTATGATCTCGGGCCGCATATACTGGACAACCGCTGCACGGTGAATGCCGATAGCCCCTGCAATGTCCCGCTCGAAACAGGCAACACATATACCCATGTTGCCGGGGTTGCCCATTTTCTGAAGAACAGGCGCCAGTATTCCTATAATTGCACCCACTGCAATGATGCCCCATCTGGTAGCCAATACATTCTTTACACGCATAAAATTAACCTCCTGTTGGTTCAAATG
>DSAD01000146.1 GCA_011372875.1 Deltaproteobacteria bacterium | reverse complement strand
GTTTACGATATTATGCAGTTTTCGGCAGCGACTTGGTTTAGCGGCATAAAGTGATTCAAAAAATTGTACACTCGTCGTGACAATAATCGGTGCGTCCCAATTTTCTGCTGCCAGAGTGTGTCGCGGCGTTTCTTTTTCCGGGGCAATGTTACTGTGATGTTCTATTACATTTTGCGGGCCGAAGTATTTCCGGAGTTCATCGGCTGTCTGTTCGATGATACTGGTATAGGGAATGACATAGATAATTCGGCTTTTATTGTGTTTAGGGTTGGTCGCGTGATCCAAGGCAAAAGCAGTGCCGGAAAGCGTCTTGCCTCCGCCAGTTGGGACTGTAAGGGAGAATAAGCCGGGTCCTTGCATTGCCGCCATCCGGCATTTAGCGAGTATGTCCGCCCGGATACGATTCACAGGTGTATCTGGTGCTTCTGCTGTCATCTTCTGCATTTCTCGATCAAAGCGTGTTTTCAGTTCGATCAGTACTGGGAAGGAAGGGCGCAGTGCATGTTTCGTTGCATCCATGAATGCTTCCGTATTGAGGAAATCGGCATCAACCAGGCACGAAAACAACATCCGAACCCAGAGGTGATAAGAGATTGCATAGTGGTTGTGGCATTGCAATGCGTAAGCGGGAGGCTGAAGCTTGTCAGAAAGCGATGCAAAAAACAGTTCGGCATAACTGCGTACGCATTCATCAGCAACACTCTTCTCACTATCAAAACGATTGGGTAGTGAATCTCTACCACCGAACCAATCCGGTAGCCCTGCATGATGTCCTGCAATTATGTAGGCGATAGTTTTACCAATGATATTGGGCCACCTTTCATAGGAAAGGATAGCGCCTACACCTGAATGATTGGGGTGAGTTCGGGTACTCTCACCATCATATTCCGAAGCATCAAGACCGCACACCTTGTGAATGTATGCCTGAAAATCCGAATTTGCCTTGCCAAGATCATGAAGTATTCCAACAGTTTTTGCCCAATCGGCGGAATTGAACATCGAGGCAAAACTTGCAGCTAATTTGGATGTTTTTTCTAGATGGTCTTCAAGCCGCTGCCACTCTTCCGGCGGCTCGCCTTCTTTCGTATGTGCATAGAAAACATTATCCACGTTCTTCACCATTCATCCCTCAAAAGCACCTCAATCTGCTCAGTCGTAGGCAGCTGTCCTCTCAGGTCTTTGGGCAGTTTGCTCACGATCTTATATTCGCCCACGCCGATCGGCTTTCCAGAATTCTTGAGCGCATACTCCACAATGATTCGGTCCTTTGTCTTGCAGAGGATTATGCCGATTGACGGGTTCTCATGGGGCATGCGCACCATGTCGTCCAGCACTGCAAGGTAAAACTGCATCTTGCCGATGTATTCCGGCTGAAACTCGGATATCTTCAGCTCAACAGCCACCAGGCATTGCAGCCTGCGGTGGAAGAGAAGGAGATCGATGAAATACTCCTTGTCACTCACCAGAAGCCGGTACTGACTCCCAAGAAAGGAGAAGTTACCGCCCATCTCCCGCAGAAAATGTTCGATCCTCCCGATCAGGGCCCGTTCCAGCTCGCGCTCTGAATGCTCTTCGCCGAGCTCAAGAAAGTCAAAGGTGTATTCATCTTTCAGTGCAAGCTTTGCCTGTGAACGAATATTATCCGGGAGGGTCTTGTCGAAGTTTGTCTGGCCGAGCAGGGTTTTCTCATAGCTCTGGTTTTCTATATGATGAATGAGCACATTCTTGCTCCACCCGAACTTGCGGGTCATTTTTATATAGAATTCCCGCTGGAGGTCATCTTTGCAGCGGGCCATTATTATAAGGTTTTTGGACCAGCTTATTTCTCCAACCAGTGGTTGGAGATTTGGTTTGGAGCAATATTCCGAATAAAGCTGTCTCATATACCATAGATTTTGGGCCGAAAAGCCCTGCATGCCAGGGAACTCATCCCGAAGATCCGCTGCAAGACGTTCGACGACAGCCTTGCCCCAGGTATCTCCATTCTGCTGTTCAACTATCATCCGCCCGATGTCCCAGTACAGGCCGATCAGTTCCCTGTTAACCGCATGAAGTGCCGTATACTGGGCTGATCGCACCCTGACCTTGATACCCTTCAGAAGCTCCGGATATACTTCGGGAAGTACAGCCTTAACCATAGAACAACCTCCTGTTTATCAAAAAGGATAACATCTCTGCACCCCCATAGAGTGACCCATGAGCTGAAAAATAGCATTTTTCATGAATAAACCCGATCTGTCTTCTTGGATAACTCCCTCTTGAGGTCACAATCCGGCATGGATGGTCGGATTGGACGCGCTTCAGACGCGCCCGAAGGGACGAAATCCAGGGATGGCTTGAGGTCACAATCCGTGTCCTCGAGTTTTCGGATTCATGTTTGTCATGTTCGAAAACAGTATCAAACTCCATTATCGCGCCTGAAGGCGCTCCCACAGTACCATTGAGAAACAAGTCCAATAAGGACTAGTCCAAGGTCCCAGGTCCAAAAACACACTTGGACGCTGGACTTACCTGTATAGCTCGTTCATCTTTTCTATCTCATCCTTCACCTCATCCCGCAGGGCCAGCGGGGACAGCACCTCTACATGGTGGCCATATTTAAGGACCTCTCGCTTGATCTCACGGAAGTCAGCCACCGGGAGGGTAAGGCATAGCCTGCCGTCCGGCTCGTATGATGCCTGCTGCTTCGGATGCCAGACCTGTTCGGCGATCCATGGGGCAGCGTCTTTTGAAAACCGAAGGCATACCTCCATGCTCTCTTCACTGTTCATGATGCCGAAGTTTCTGCGGATGTATTCCTTGATGGATACCAAGCTTGCAGGAACTATGATTTTGATTTGCGACGGTGCGATGCTGCGTATCCTGGAAAGGGTAAAGTCCCGGGTTTCGTTTCTTAAGGTGCAGTGCGCGATGATATGCCAGGTGCCCATGTAGGAAAGCAGGTGCAGGGGCAGGATATCCCGCACGGTATGCTCATCGTTGTGGGGAGAATAGTATTCTATCCGCAATGGTTTTGTGTGCAGCAGTGCATCGAGCACCTGGTGAAAGGTGTTTTCATTGGTAAGCGAATATTCGATGTTTTTCACCGAAACCTTTTCGTTCAGGTTATCCAGGGAGATGGATTTTGATGATGTGTACAAGGATAGTGCGTGGTTGAGAAATGACTTCATGGTGGTTTTCAGGGATTTATCCGGCATGGTGGTCGCCAGGCGGTAGGAGACCAGAAGAGATGTGAGTTCGCCTGCACTCAGCCACAGCCCGGGAAGATCGAAGGATTCGTCTTCGTACACATATCCCCTGCAGGCGCGGACATATGCAAGCGGCGCGCCGATCCTGTCGCGCATGAATTCGATATCCCGCTGGGCGGTCTTGTGTGAAAGCTCGAACTTATTTGCCAGCCCCGGGGCATTTGGATACCGGAGTTGTTTTGCCTGGTTGTGAAACCACAAAAACCGTTCATAGATAACCTTTGACGACATGGCGTTTCCTTGTGAAACAGAAATCTGTTCAGCATAAAGCCGTTGTATGCATGTATCTGCGTGAGATAAGTTTTAGATAGCAGGTCTCTTCAATGATGTTCGTCTATGCAGACAAGCAATTTGTATAGTACGGCCTGCATAATAAAATGTCAAATGATTTGAGTCGCAAGTGATTGAAATAATAATGTAATCACTCTAGGCCATGTCGCTTCAAGGCAGACGGTGTATTTTGAACTTATTACGAACCCATCAATACGAGATGATTTATCAGTTGAGATCCCTTATCCTGCCTTAGCCGGATTCCGTACGCTGTCGTCTTCATAGAGAATATTGTTCCTGAAGAACATTTCCTGCCAGCCCCGGGGTGAGCCGGCGAAGTATTGAGCGTCATCGTAGTTAACGATCTCATCCCACACAATATACCCTTTTCTGCGCCCGATCTTCGGGAATATGGGACAATTCGTAACCAGCAAGCTTATTTGAGAATCAGGGAACAATTCCTCCAGCTGAGAGTACAGCTGTTCAAAGGTATTCCGGTCCGGTCCATAGGGGTTGTATCCGGGTCAAGGTGCGGGATATTGCCGTCACGATTTCGTATAAATAAAACCCTTTTGTTTTCCGGATCCTTAAAGAACCTTTCTACAAGCATAGTATACTTTTGCTTCAATAATGGTATCTGCTGCTCTATACAGTCTTCAATTATCTTGTCATCCTCTGTCTTTTTAAAATCATGGTGGTAAAGCAGGTTATAATATTTATCCCTGACAGTAAGAAGATCTTCTGAAACTTCCAGGTTGTTGATATTGAACAGGTCATGAAACCTGTTCTCTAAAAGCTTCTCAAGGGCCTGAAAAGGTGTGATCCACCAGTCCATCGGATACGCGCATTCGATGCCGAAGTAATTGCGGATGTTCCATGTCAACTCACAGTTGCAGCCGAGACTTATTATTTTATCAAACGTATTAACTTTGTCAGTGGATTTGAATTGACTTGTCATGTGGTTCATAAGCTGCCTCGTTTATCAAGCTTTCAAGATATCAATTAATGCATATGCCATACAGTCATTTACTTATCAAGGTCCAGGAGGTATTATTGACTTTTGAAAGATCATTAATCAGTGACCTGGCGCCTGAAGACAGATGCCGGGCCGTCTGTTTTTCGCTACGAGCCTTGAGGGCAGCAGGAAATGACAGAATAGGCTACATCCGACCGTCGGTCAGGCGGTCTTTCAGCTTTTCACTGAGGAAGCCCTTCCATTGTCCGGCTAGGATCTCTTTTGTGTCACAGGATGTTATTTTTTTGCCGCTGAGCAGCTTGAAACCGGTTTCCAGGGCGGTATTTGAAAACGGGTTATCTCCCATGCCCAGTTCTGCTCCCTGCCTTGTCACCCTGTCGAGGTCTTTCATAATGGCCTGATAATCCCCCGGGCCTCCATTGGCCAGTGTGCCTACAAGTCGCTGCGGTTCAATGGCCTGGAAGAGGTTGCCTGTGAACTCGTTCATCTTGTCCACATGCTCGACCATCAGTTCGGCATTGCGCGCACTGGAGGGAAGGACGCTCTTGAGCATGTCCTTCATTATATCCTTTACCTTGTCTTTGGCTGACTCTTGCGCAAACTCCGCGCCCGATTTTACAATGCCGTCCTGCAGGGAAGGGGGCTCTGTGGTCAGGGGTTCTGCAAGCTGTTCCATTGAGGGGGCCCTCACATCCTGGGCTCCTGTGCCCAGGATTTCGGGTGTGGCGGTTTCTACGCTGACCGCAACCGGTGTATCATCACCCTGACCGACAGACAGATCGGAGGGCCTCACAGCAGGGTTGCCCGGCACACCGAAGAAATTCGTGCCCTGCCCCTGACCGGGCAGGCTGAATACGTCGTCAAGGCTTTCGGAAATTTCAAGGTCTCTCTTGTCCCAGAAGTTCCTGAGGTGTTCGGCCGAGATGAGCCTCTGCCTGCGCTGTTCCTCAGCAATCCTCTTCTGTTCCGCCTCTGCCATCGCCCTGGCCGCTTCGGCCTGGGCCTGTGCTGCGTCGGCAGCGTCCATGGCATTGAGGATGTCCATCACCATCATGGTCGTTGAGAGTGCATTCATGGTGGCTATGGTCGATGCAGAGGGTTTTTTGACGATATGCTTTACTGTTTGCGAGCCGGAAGTCTGTTCATAGCCCGGCACCCGGGTAGGTGTCGGGGTATAGGATCGGTCGATTGTCTGGCCGGTGATGGCTTCGAGATCTCCGATGGCGCTGCTCCCGGCCATGGCCGGTGATGATAAGGCCGCTATAGAGAATATAACAGCGATGAGAACTGCAGAATAAATAGATCTCATGACATTCACCCCTTTCATGTTGCATTGTGTGCGTTCTTTCTGAGACGTTCGTGGTGCCTTTACCATGATCCGCTTTTCCGGCCACACGCTCAACGATTGTGTGCCTTCATGCGCCTGCATGCATGAAGGCTCCGGCTTGCTTATCAATCTTATCCGATTTGCGGTCTTCATTTCGAAAGCCTGTCCAGTTCTGTCTTTGCAGATTCTGCAAGTGAAGCATCGACAGAGGCTGCCTTTTCAAAGTCTTTCGCGGCATCGCTTAGGCGTCCAAGCGCTGCGAGGCATCTGCCTCTGGCAAGGTATGCCTCGCCGTCATCCGGGACCATTGCCACTGCCTGATCGAGTATCTTCAGGCCTTCTTCTTTTTTCCCCGCCATGGAAAGGGCCGACCCGTAGGTGATATAGGCCCAGGGCTGAGCAGGGTCGATTCTCAGTGCCTTGCGGCTGTCTGCAAGGGCATCCGATACTCTGTTCCTCAAGAGGTGGATGTTTGCCCTGGTAAGCAGTGCCATGACCTCTCTCGGCTCCAGGGTAAGGGCATTGGTGCTGTCTTCCATTGCCCTGTCGAGTGACCCCATCTTCATACGTGTGAATCCGCGCAGGGCATAGGCCGGGCCGGATGTCACGTTTTTCAGTACAGCGCTGCAGTCTTGCTCCGCCCTGTCATAGAGGCGCAGCATGATAGCGGTCAGGGCCCTGTCGAGTAGTGTTGCCGCATCTCCCGGGGCAATCTTCAAGGCCTGATCATATGCTGCAAGCGCGTTTGTCAGATCTCCGTTCTCGCGATACGCACGGCCTGCAAATCTATGGAAATCCGGGAGTTCCGGTGCTGTCCTGATGCCGTTTTCGGCATACTCGGCCAGTGCCTCGAAGTCGCCAAGCGCGATCGATGCCTGGCAGGCAGTAAGATACGGGCCGGGCTTCCTTGAACCCAGTATAATGGCTGTATAGGCATCTCTGGCTGCAGCTTCCCAGTTGCCGCTTCGTGCCATCACCTCTGCCCTGGCAGTGTATGGAGAGGTTGCCTCGGGCTTGAGGCTGATCGCCCTGGTAAAATCGCCTACAGCATCGGCAAGCCTTCCCG
>DSAD01000227.1 GCA_011372875.1 Deltaproteobacteria bacterium | reverse complement strand
GTTTTATGGTTAGACTTTTCTATATCTACAAGAGAATTGTAAAAGGGATATCTCTGCGTCCCTGGGGGAGTTTTCTCACTCTTATTGCCTGCTGGTTTGCCGTGTTCCAGCTATCGTTTGTTCTCTATACAGTTACACTTGCAGGCAAGGCCACGCTTATTCCCGGGACCAATTCCACCGTGATGGCCTATCTCGAGGGCTCTTTGCAGGAATCGGCTGTTCAATCATTGAAGGAAAGACTTGTCGTATTGGAAGGTGTTTCACGGGTAAGTTATATTTCCCGTGATGACGGCCTGCTCAGGATGAAGCAATGGCTTGGGGCAGAAAATCCCCTGATAGAGGGGCTCGATCCGATGATCCTTCCCGATGCCTTTGAGATCAGGGTTAAACCATCCTATGCAAGCAAGATCGAAACCCTGATAAAAAACCTGCGGGAAATCCCTGCAATCGAAGATATCCGCTGCCACAAAGGTCTTGTAGGCATTATTGCCGGATCGTACCATACCATATTATTTGCAGGTCTTTTTCTAGCGCTTGTCGTTATAGTATGCCTGACCCTCGTGATCTTTTTATCAGTCCGGGTCGGAATCATGACAAGGAGACAGGAAATAGAGGTACTCAATCTGCTTGGAGCGAACAAGGGTTTCCTGTTTGCTCCGTATATCATCGAGGCAGCTCTTTACGGTCTTGTAGGCTCCCTGCTCGCTTCTCTTACAGCCTGGGCCTTGGCCGGATATTTCCTGTCACAGATGCCGGTTGTGCAGAACCTTATTTCTCCACCGGGCATCAACAATCTTCTTGCAATGGTTGTGTTTGCCTGTCTGTGCAGTGTCTCGGGTGCGGTTTTTGCGATCAGGAGAAGCCTTGATGCATAGCCTTGCATGGGCTGTGATCATGCTATTGTTTCCCTGTCTGTCCTTTGCATCGGATGAACCCCAACAGGTCAGGGAACTGAGCCAGAAGGCCAAGAATGTGCAGGGAAAATATCGCACGGAAGAGAAAAGACTCTATGACCTGGATCAGGAGATATTAAAGATTCAGGACAGGATTGTGCTGCTCAGAAAGGATGCCGAGCTGAAACAGGAGCAGGTCGCCGGTCTTGAGCAGGACCTGGAACATTATCAGAAAGTCCTCATGGGGCATGAGGAAAGATTAAAGAATAACTGGATAGGTCTTTATAAAGGATCATTCCTCGACATTATCGACCAGTACTACTCCCATCTGGAATATACCGGGTATCTCAACAGCGTATTGAAGCACAATAATGAGATGCTGCAGGAATATCAAGCGATTCGCTCCAGAATTGCTCAGTCCAGGACGCATATGGAAGAGGTTGCTCTCGGGTTGAGAAAGGATCTCGGCGATCTCGAGGACAGGATTGATCAATTACAGGCACACAGAGAAGAAAAGGCAAAGATGCTGGCATCGTTGAAGAGGGAATCCGAGAATTACCAGGACAGGCTGAAAGAACTTCTGGACCGTATAGATACGGATAAACTCCCGAAGGACCATATGAGCGCAGACATCTTCAAGAAGAAAGGCAAACTGCCATGGCCGGTAAAGGGAAAGATCCTGCGCAAATTCGGCACATACCATGTCAATGGAGTCGCCCAGAGTTCTCGGGGGATAGACATCGAGGCCGAGGAAGGTTCCCCGGTCAGGAGTATCCATAAGGGCAGGGTGGTTTTTGTAAACTGGATGAATGTATATGGGAATACGATCATCATCGATCATGGCGGGGGGTACTATTCCGTATACGGTCATCTTCAGAGGATTGCGGCTTCCGTGGGCGACGAAATCTCGAGCAGGGAAACCATAGCGGAGGTGGGTCAGAGCGGGGATGTGATAAAGCCGATGCTGCATTTTGAACTGCGCTTCCGTGACAAACCCCAGGATCCTCAAGGCTGGCTCGTCAGGTAATAGTAGTTGTTTAATGATCATTTGATGTGTGATATAGACGATAAGTACTCTAGGTAAAAAATTCTCCAGGAGCAAGTATGAAACGACAAAAGGCATTATATCTCGGAGGGGGCCTGATTCTTGTCCTGTTTTCTTTCGCTGTGATAAATTATTCCAACGTGCTTAAAGCAGACACATCAGGGGTCTATCCCCAGCTCGAAAAATTTTCAGACTGTCTGGGCATTATTGAAAAGAGCTATGTTGAGGATGTACCTGCGGAAAAACTCATCGAGGGCGCAATAAAAGGGATGGTGACGACCCTGGACCCACACAGCGCATATCTTACCAAAGAAGGATACAAAGAGATGCAGATAAGCACCACAGGGTCTTTCGGCGGTCTCGGGATCGAGATCGGCATCAGGGATGACCTGCTTACGGTCATCACCCCGATAGAAGGCACCCCTGCGTTCGATGCAGGGATCCTTCCCGGTGACAAGATCATCCGGATCGAAGGGGCATCAACGGTCGACATGGGTCTTGAGGATGCGGTCAAACTTTTACGGGGCCCGAAAGGATCTGAGGTAACCATATCCATACTCAGACAATCGCTGGAAAGTCCTTTTGATATAACCATAACCAGGGCCATTATCCACATAGAAAGCGTGAAATCGCAGATGCTTGAACCTGGATACGGATATATCAAGGTAAGAAATTTTCAGGTCGACACCTCGGAGGATATCTACAATGCCCTGGAAGAGATGGGCCCGCTCAAGGGGTTGATTCTCGACCTGCGGTATAATCCGGGCGGGCTTCTGGACCAGGCTGTCGCGGTGAGCGATCTATTCCTGAGCGAAGGAAAGATCGTATATACCGACGGCAGAAGGCCTGAAGATAAAACCGAATATGTGGCCCGCAGAGATGGGGCATTTGATGACTTCCCAATGGTTGTACTCATAAATGCAGGCAGCGCAAGCGCTGCCGAGATCGTTTCAGGTGCGCTTCAGGACAACAGGCGTGCAGTGGTTGTCGGCGTGAAGAGCTTCGGCAAGGCATCGGTTCAGACCATACGGCCGTTGAGCGACGGTTCTGCCCTGAAACTCACAGTTGCCCGCTATTATACCCCTTCAGGGCGGTCTATTCAGGCAACCGGGATCGAACCGGACATCTGGGTGGAAGAGCAGCCGCCGGTAAAGGAACAGGACAAGACACAGGGTTTTATTCGTGAAAAAGACCTGAAAGATCACCTGGAACCCGAAGCAGACATTGATGAAACGGAAGAACCTTTGAACGGGTCCGCCCGGCAGATCTTAAAGAAGGACAACCAGCTCAGGTACGGACTGGATCTGCTGAAGTCATGGGAGGTATTCAGCTGGGCTAAAAAGGCGGCATGATCAAGAACAGGAAAAGGTTTGTCTTTATTGTTGCAGCTGTATTTGCCCTGGTAGTGTTTGCCGCCTTTCTCCTCGACAGGTGCACCACAAGATCAGATGAGCCTTCGGGTTCACCCGGGGGGACGTTTCACAAAATACTTCCTGATGAGATGCTGATAAAAGGGTGTCTCTTTGATTCTGGATTTATCCGGGAAGATGTCCATTCAGCAGGGAAAGAGATCACGGTCTATACATCGAAAACCCTGTCGCCTCAGGAAATCAAGGTGGTGTTCGCCCCACTTGAGGCGGTTGCGGATATAGAAGTAACAGCCCCCATGCATGCAAGGATATCCTTTGACGGTTCTTCCTGGGATATCGTGTTTCAACGGTGGATAAAGAGGATTGCACGTCTCGCCATCATCGTCGATGACATGGGGCTGTCCATGGGACCTGCAAAACAGCTTGCCGATCTGGATGCTGATCTTACCTTTTCCGTTATGCCTCTTCGGGCACATACAAAAGATGTTGCAGAGTATCTTTATGAAAAGGGTAAAGAGGTCATGCTTCATCTGCCCATGGAAGGAAACGGTAAGGATCCGGGGCCCGGGGCCCTTTACCATACCATGAACCGCGATAAAATACTTGAAGTGACCAGGAACAACATCATGAATGTTCCCCATGTATCAGGTGTGAACAACCATATGGGCTCTGTTGCAACTGCCGATTATACCCTGATGAGGATTGTATGTGAGGAGCTGAAAAGATCAGGACTTTTTTTCATCGACAGCCTCACCACCCACAGATCCGTATGCCGGAAGGCAGCAGAGGATACAGGCCTTCCGTTCAATGCCAGGGATGTCTTCCTGGACAATGAACAGGACGAGGCATATATCAAAGGCCAGCTGGACAAACTGATAACCATATCCATGAAGCATTCGCAGGCAATAGGGATCTGTCACCCGCATCCGGCAACCATAGCCGTGCTTGCCCGTGAGATCCCCAAAATGAAGGACCTGGGCATCGAGATCGTCCGCGTATCCGCCTTTGTTAATGACTGAACCATAACTTTTGAAGGCTTTATGTGCAGATCAGCATTGTATTTTACGCTTGTAACTGTTACGATATAAATAACATTTTGCAGTTGATATGGGGTGGCCTTTCAGGAGCTGCTTTAGCCGGGATCGTTGCCGGATTTGCTGTTTCCCGATATCGTGCATAAAAGCAAAAACATGTCTGATTAGCTCTAACTGCAGAATGTGGGAAAAATCGATTTTTTACTGATATTAATAATCAAGACTTATTTCATTCAAGTTTTTTATGTATTTATAGGAGAGCGATGCTTTATAGCAAATACCTTTTCTCGTGTGTTTTTAACGACGACGCTGTTCTTCCTGAATACAAGGGCTCAACTTTCAGAGGAGTTCTCGGGCATTCTCTAAAGAAGGTGGTATGCGCATTGAAGAGACAGGAGTGTACGCAGTGTCTCCTGCGCACGAGCTGTGTATATGCATACTTCTTTGACCCCGAGAGTTATTTCCAGAGTATGGTTTTAAAGGGGGGCATTAAAGCCCCGCCCCATCCGTATGTAATCGAGGTGCCTGAAGGAACCCGGCGGTTCTATAAACAAGGCGATGCGTTTGATTTTGAGATAATCCTCTTTGGTGATGCCGATACATATCTGCCTCACCTGATCTATGCGATCAACGAAATGGGCAGATCCGGTATTGGGAAAAAGACAGGCCCTAAAAGGTCATCTTTTCAGCTTGAACGTGTCACGGCTTCAGGTGAGACCGTATACAGTTCGAGAGATGGACTTATCAGGAAAGACGTATCTGCACGCGAACTTCACCCTGATGGCGGCATGGCCCATGAAATGGCGGCTCCCTCTGTTGACCTTGAACTTATTACCCCGCTTCGGCTGAAGTATCAGAATCAACTCGAGGCAACCCTGCCGTTCCATATCCTCGTCAGGGCAATGCTCAGGCGGATCTCCTCGCTCTGCCAGTGTTATGGCCGGGGTGATCCGGAGCTTGATTATAAAGGCCTGGTCAGCCGCGCTCAAAAAGTCGAGATCAGTCAATCGACGCTTCAGTGGTTCGACTGGAAACGGTATTCCAGCAGGCAGGAACAGGCTATGTTTATGGGGGGTATAGTGGGCTCTGTTTCTTACCTGGGCGATCTCGATGAATACATGCCACTTATCAGGTTCTGCGAACAGGTTCATCTCGGCAAGCAGACCACATTCGGGCTTGGCAAGATCGCCGTAAAGAAGGTGGGCCGGTGAATATACTTCTTGCAGCAGCAGGCCTGAGCCCCCAGGTTATAACGGAAACCCTCTACGGACTGCATCAGCAGGGCAAGGCAGTTGACGCCATTCATGTCGTAGCCACCAGGCAGGGAAAGGAGCGAGTTTATGCCTGCCTCCTTTCTCCAACCGATGGGAAGTATCTTCAATATCTCAGCGAATATGAGATCGACTCCGGCACCATAGAGTTCGGTTTTGACAATGTACATGTGGTGAAAGATGAACATGGAAGAGAGATCGAGGACATTGTCAGCGAAGATGACAACGGCTGTTTTCTGAGCATGTGTCTGGAACTTGCCTGCCGGTTCACAAGGCGCCCGGATGACTCGGTCTTTTTCTCCATTGCGGGAGGGCGAAAGACCATGAGCGCCTGCCTCATGCTTGCGGCGCAACTGTACGGCAGGCCGCAGGACAGGGTTTATCACGTGCTTGTTTCTCCTGAATTCGAAAACAACAGGGACTTTTTCTATCCGCCTGCCGAGCATACACAGATTGAGCTGAAGGATCGTCAAGGAAATCCGTATATCAGAGACAGCCGGTATGCCAGGGTATCGCTTGTGCCTGTTCCGTTTGTTTCCATCCGCGACAGGCTTGCAGGCCAAGATCTTGAAAAGCCCATGGACCCTGCAGCGCTCATGCTTTCCGTCGTGCGCGAAGACAGGCCCGGTCTTGCCATAGACCTTGCCAGGTCGGTTATTGTCTATAAACATCGTGAGATGGATATGATGCCCGCGAGGCTGGCCCTGTACACATTCTTCGCAATGGGAAAAAAGCGCTGCACAAAGACCGGGTCAAGTTGCCGGGGGTGCACGGAGTGCTACCTGAACATAGAGGAGATCCTGAACAGAAGGACAGAGATAGCTGATATTTATCATGGGATGCCGTGCAGAAAACCTGCAGGATCCCTGAGCGATTCCGGGATTCTCTGCCTGGATGCTGAAAACTTCAACTCTTACAAGGCAAAGATAAGAAGAGACCTGGAAAAGGGATTCGGGCCGTACTCGCTGCCCGAGATCGCCATCGAATCCGCAGGGGCAAGGCCGGACACAAGGTATGGACTGAACATCGACCGCGACAGGATCACGATACAATAGCGTCGCAGTGCAACGTTGCACGGATTGCAGGAAACACAACATCGTGATTTAGTAATATATTGGGAATAACTGGAGAGGGAGGGGGATTATGGCATTTAATATTTCACGGTATTATAAGCAGGAACGCATGGAGTTTGATGTCGAGGTCGTAACCCCGATGTTCCTTGGCGGGGCGGATCAGAATGCAGAGCTCAGGTCACCCCCTTTTAAAGCAATGCTGAGGCAATGCTGGAGAAT
>DSAD01000059.1 GCA_011372875.1 Deltaproteobacteria bacterium | reverse complement strand
GTATTTCATAGACACGTTGATAAGTTTTAGACATATCAACAAAAGCCTTTGCTGATGTTGATATGTACATATCAATGTCACTACAACGGTTTTTCATACCTGGATAATTCATCAACTATTCTCAGCATATCCTCCTTGGAGGAAACATCTATAATAATCTTTCCCTTTCTTTTCCCCCAGGAACACACAACCTTTGTAGAAAATCTTTCGGAAAGAAGAGATGCAAGACGGTCCATGCTTAAATCTGTTTTTTTTCGGGTTATCCCCCTATTTTTTTTTGAGGCTATCTGTTCGACCTCACGAACACTCATTCCTTTTAAAAGAATCTTCTCTAAAAGGGCGCATTTAGCCTGATCATTTTCAAGCATAAGTATGGCACGGGCATGACCCGTTGTAATGGCACCATTTCTGAGAGACAGTTTTATTTCTTCAGGCAGAGAGACCAACCTCAAGGAATTTGTTATTGTGGATCTGTCTTTAACAACCGAATCTGCTATTTCCTGATGGGTAAGGTTAAACTGATTCTTGAGGGTGAAATATGCCTCGGCCTCCTCCATCGGATTTAAATCCTCCCGCTGAAGGTTTTCTATAAGCGAGATCTTGAAAGCTTCTTTATCCGATATCTCCTTGACAATAGAAGGAATTCTATCTAAACCAGCCTTTTTGCATGCATGATATCTACGTTCGCCCGCGATAATTTCATATTTAGTGTTGATCTTTCGAACAATGATAGGAGAGATCAATCCATTGATCTTTATGGATTCGGTAAGTTCAGCAATTTTATCATCATCAAATAATTTTCTAGGCTGAATAGGATTGGGACATATGTCATTAACGGATAGCTCTATGATCTGAACCCCCTCGTCTTGAAGGCTTCCTGTGAACAATGCGTCGATACCTCTTCCCAGTCTCGGTTTAGTTTTCATGGGGAACCTCCATATCAAGAATCTCTTTTGCTAACATAAGATAGTGCTGCGCCCCCTTAGAGGAAATATCATACAGGCAGATGGGAAGACCGAAACTTGGCGCCTCACACAGCCGTATGTTCCGTGGAATAATCGTGGAAAAGACCCTGGAGTTGAAATGAGACTTCATATTTTCAGCAATATCATGACTGAGCCTGGTGCGGGAATCAAACATGGTCAAGAGAAAGCCCTCGATGGAAAGAGAGGGGTTAAGCCTTTTTTTAACAAGCTTAAAGGTATTAAGGAGACTCTTAAGCCCCTCCAAAGCATAGTATTCGCATTGTACAGGTATAAGCAAAGAATGTGAGGCGGTAAGTGCATTCAGAGTCAGCAGGCCGAGAGATGGGGGACAATCGATAATAATAAATTCATAGCAACTCGATAGATCGGAGATCATCCTTGATACTATATGCTCCCTCATGGGCTCATTCATTAATTCAACCTCTATTCCAACTAGATCGGTATGGCTGGGAAGAATAGAGAGATTCTTCATCTTGGTTTCGATAACTACAGTGTTAACAGAGGCACGACCTAACATAACGTGATAGATATGATCACTGAGTTCATCGGGATTAATTCCTAGTCCGGTAGTCGCATTTGCCTGAGGGTCAAGATCTATTAGAAGGGTTTGTTTCCCCAGGGCAGCAAGAGACGAACCAAGATTTACCGCAGTTGTGGTCTTTCCCACCCCGCCTTTTTGATTGGAAACGCTGATGATCTTTGAACGCACCACGCATACCTAACACATAACATTGGAAATAGAAATAAAAAAGTTTCACGTGAAACAATACACATAACATATTATAATAATTGATATATTATACAGGGCATGTTCTTTTAGAAAACAGTTTCAGGCACTAAAAACAAGGCCGTTCTCCAGCGGTCTTCGGTCCGTTGATCATATGATCTGCCGCGCCCTGTTTTTTAGTGAGGAAAATATCGGATCAGGATGATGATGGCAAGCAGGATAACCGTAATCCATGCCCCGGTGATATCGCTTTTTCGGACAATAATATTATCCCTTAAGGCAGACAGGGCTCCGCCGTGTTTTTCCGGGGGTATACGGTTCATCAGTTCATCTATGATCCCGGAGAAATTATCGAAGCTGTTGGGGATGAGATGATTCTTCTTGCTGCTTGATATGGTAATAAATTGTCTGGTGCCGATGGTCATGCCGTCTACGATCGTAATTTCATCGAGAGGTATTTGTTTCGGGCCCAAAATGCCGGAAACAATAACCCGAGAGTCTGATATTGTGATCTTTCGCAGGATGTTATTTATGGTTAAAAGATAAAAAAGAACCATGAGGCACAGTGCCATCACGAGCATCTTTATTTCAAGGCCGCTCATTATTACATCCGCGAAGATGGGTAAGGAGATTATCGTGGCAATGACCATTGGCGTCTTCAGAGATCTTTTTATCTTGTATATATGTTTCATGTAATTTATGTTACATATAATCATATGTCTTGGCAAGGGTCTCTATGGTAATTTTTTCTGCGCGCAATTCGAAGACACATGAAGAGCTTACAGGCCTTTTAATATGCATATAACCGATTCGCACAACCATCTTCATTTCAGAGAATATAAGGATGATTTCAATGAAGTAATGAACAAATCCTTTGCTTCGGGTGTAGATACCATGCTTTTAGTGGGTATCGACCCAGAAGATTCCCTTGATGCTCAACATAAAGCACAGCTTTTTGATGGTCTGTATTCCAGTATAGGCATCCATCCTCAGAAGGCAGATTTATATACATATGATGACGTTCAAGCCCTTGCAGTGTTGGCCAGCAATCAAAAGGTGATAGCTGTCGGAGAAACCGGTTTTGATCTGTTTCGTACCCCTGGATCGATTGCGCGGCAAGAGGTTTTGTTCTTGGCTCATATGGATCTGGCAAAAGATCTTGGACTTCCCCTGATAATTCATGACCGGGATGCCCATATCGAGACTATTGCTTGTCTGGACGAAAAAAGCGGATGGGATTCAGGCGGTGTGTTTCATTGTTTTTCCGGCGATGTTGCTCTGGCCAGAAAGGTTTTGGATCATGGTTTTTTCATCTCAATCCCAGGGGTTGTAACATATAAAAATGCATCACGTTTGCGTGAAGTTGTACGGTTTTGTCCCTTGGAGATGCTCCTTGTGGAAACAGATGCTCCATACCTGAGCCCGGTTCCTTATCGGGGGAAGCGTAACGATCCATCATATATCAGGCAGACCCTGCAGGAAGTAGCCAGATTAAAAATGGTTTCTCTGGAAGAGGCGGCACGAAGCACAACGTATAATTTTCAGAAGCTTTTTCTTAAAAAGGCGCCTGGCAAAGGTTTGCCCGAACAGTCAGATGTAAAGGAGAGAGATGCTAAAAAGATTGGAAGTTAAAACCTCATCCCGCATACAGGTCATTGATATCACCTCGCACATAAAATCCTTGCTAAAGTCAGAGGGTATGTCATCGGGACATATTATCGTATTTGTTCCTCATACAACCTGCGGGATCACCATCAATGAGAATGCCGATCCCTCGGTTAAGCAGGATATGATTGACGTATTGAACACATTGGTGCCGGAAAACAGCGAATACAGGCATCTTGAGGGTAATTCCGATGCTCACATCAAATCCAGTATTATCGGTTCGAGTGCATCTGTTTTCGTGGAGGCCGGCGCACTTGTGCTTGGAACATGGCAAGGCATATTTCTCACTGAATTCGATGGACCCAGGATACGATCTGTTTTGCTGAAAATGATCCCTGATTCAACAACCTGAATGTTCCATCGTTTAAATGTTTTGTCCTGGAAATAACTCTGCAGGGCCCGCTTTCTCCGTGGAATGCGTCTTTATTACCGCCAGATAAAGACTAGTTGACAAACAAAGGGGCATATTCTATTAGATAAAAAAGTGCGGGTATAGCTCAGCTGGTAGAGTGTCAGCTTCCCAAGCTGAATGTCGCGGGTTCGAATCCCGTTGCCCGCTCCAGTTAGATTTGGGGAGCGTATAAAAAGGAAACGAGGGAGGTGAAAAAGTGGGCTACTGCCCACTTTTTTATTTCATATGAGCATGACAGGAAAAATACAAGGCCTTAGGGCTCTTATCTCGCCGGAGATTGCGCTGATGGGATATGAGCTTATGGATATCGATTTTTCAGGCGGGGTGCTCCGTCTTACCATTGATAAGCCGGGGGGGGTTTTTCTTGATGATTGTGTGGTGGTAAACCGAAGAGTGGGCCTGCTGCTCGACACAAAGGACCCTATTGATGGGCCATACAGGCTTGAGGTATCATCCCCGGGACTAACACGGAGGCTGAAGACGCTCAAGGATTTTGAATATTATACTGGAAGATCGGCAAAGATTCACACGAAAGAGGGGATAGTGAAAGGAACTATCAGAGGATTGGCACAAGACAAGGTGCTTTTAGATATTGACGGGTCTGAGGTTTTATTTCAGATGCAAGATATTATTAAGGCCAATCTTGAATTTGATTTCTAGGGAGAAGGTATGGTTTTGAATCTTTCAAAGGTAATTGAATTGATCGTGAAGGAAAAAGGCCTTCGACAAGAAGATTTGGTTCAAGTGGTAGAGGCCGCGGTTCAGAGCGCTGCAAAAAAGGTGTACGGAGATTACGACAATATCGAGGCACAGTACAACCCTGATATAGATGAGGTAGAGGTCTTTCAATTCAAGGTGATTGCCGAGAAGGTGGACGATCCAAACACCCAGATCTCTTTGACGTCTGCCCGCGTTCTCGATCCCAATTGTCAGATAGGCGATGAGCTCGGAGAAAAGCTCGATGCGTCGAGGCTGGGCAGAATCGCAGCACAAAGCGCCAAACAGGTAATCGTGCAGAAGGTGAAAGAGGCGGAGCGGGATGCTGTCTATAATGAATTCATCGATCGCAAAGGTGAGCTGATATCCGGGTTTGTCCATCGTTTCGACAAACGTGACGCTATCGTAAATCTTGGAAAGGCAGAGGCCATCTTGCGGGACAAAGAGATGATACCGGGAGAGACACTCCGGCGTGGTGACAGGATCCAGGCGCTCATTCTGGATGTAACGAAATCCTTGAGGATACCGCAGATAGAACTTTCAAGGACTCATCCGAGATTTCTGGTCAAGCTCTATGAACTGGAGGTTCCCGAGGTTACCGAAGGGATTGTTGAAATAGTGACGGTTGCGCGGGAACCAGGAATACGTGCCAAGATCGCTGTGCGGTCACATGACTCCAAGGTTGATCCGGTTGGAACATGCGTCGGTGTTAAGGGGGCTCGAGTTCAGAATGTAATACAGGAGTTGAAGGGTGAACGGCAGGATATCATTATCTGGTCCGAGGACCCTGTCAGGTTTGTATGCAATGCCCTATCGCCGGCGCGGGTATCCAAGGTGATTGTTGACAAGGCTGCATGGAGCATGGATGTTGTTGTTGCAGACGATCAGCTTAGTCTCGCTATCGGGAGAAAAGGACAGAATGTAAGGCTTGTTGCGAAACTTACTGGGTGGAAGATTGATGTTTCCTCCGAGCTGTCCGAAGAGGTGGTCTCTTCCGAACTGGTTCAAGACCCTGTTTCCATAACCACTATGGAAGAGATTGATGGTTCCCTGGCCGAGGCCTTGATTGAGGCCGGGTATAAAACCCGTGAGGATCTTTCAAAGGCTACGGAAGAAGAACTTATAGAGTTTGAAGGAATCGATGAATCATTGGCAAAGAAACTGATTGAAAAGGCAATGGTGGGAGAGGGTGAGGCATAAAAAAGAACCTCACAGGCAGTGCATAGGCTGCAGGAAAGTGCAGCCCAAAAAGGAGCTTTTAAGGTTGGTACTCTTACCGGCAGGAAAGATAGTGTTTGACCCACAGCAAACAAAAGACGGGAGAGGTATGTACCTGTGCCCTGATCAAAGATGTTTTTCTCTGGCATATAAAAATTCGAGGTGGAAAAAATATCTTCTTGAAAACAAAGACCTCCAGGATTTTTTCCATGGTATACACGAAACCATGTCTTCCTCGATAGAATACTATTTCGCTCTTGGAATAAAGATGAAATATCTGGAGTATACCAATGATGATCCCGGGACCCTTCAACGAGAAGATGTCATAGTAATAAACAGCGGGGTATCCAAGGAGCAGAAAAACAGGATGTATGCAGCCGTACAAGAGAAAGGGACGGAAATAGTTACGATACCGGGGAATTGTATGAATGACGCACCGTGTGTTACGGTGAAGAATCGCTTTCCGATGATTTCACGCTTCACCAGAGATCTACGCATATTTGAAAGGCTGTCTTCCAAGGGGCTGGTACTATGAAAAAAATGAGGGTTTTTGAATTAGCCAAGGATTTGTCTATTGATACAAAAGAGCTGCTCAAGATTGCGAAAGATCTGGCAATCTCTGTTGAAAACAATATGAGCATGTTGGATGTCCATGATATTGATAGAATAAAAAAGAGGGTTCACAAGGATACGGAAAAACAGGAAGAGGATATCTCTCAAGACACCTATGTGGAAAAGCGGGTAAGCGCGAATATTATCAGGAGACGGGCACGTGTAAGCCCTCCTGTTGACAATGAGACGGAAAAAGAGCCCGCAGCCACTGCAGCACAAGAGATTCCGGAAAAGGAAACGTCTACGGTAGAGACCGAACTGGAAAAGAAAGAACCTGTCGGTAAGGCCAAAGCTGTTTCAGGCAGAAAAAAGACAAAAGCTCAGACTGAAGAGGAAACAGCTCAGCCGGAGACAGAGCCCGAAGCTCAAATCGAGGCTATCCCTGAAAAGAAAGACAAAGCGCCTGTTGAGATAGTTGAAGAGGCTCAAGGCGTTATCCCTGAAAAACCCGAAGAAAGCGCCGAGTCCGTTATAGGTGTTTCTGCCGAAGAAAAAGGCAAGGAAGAGGAAGATAAGAAGAAAAAAGAGAAAAAAAAGGGAAAGAAGCCGGAAACTGCTCAGGTCGAGGAAATAAAGCATGATCGCCAAGGTGTGAAAAAACCCAAAAAAATAAAAGAAAAGGAGATCT
>DSAD01000212.1 GCA_011372875.1 Deltaproteobacteria bacterium | reverse complement strand
GTTCCATAGAGTCTTCCATGGGTGCCCTTTTGGGCAGAGGTCTTATGTTGGGCCCCCGGACAACCTCTACTGTATCTCCATTGTCTGCCGGAGGGAGAATCATTGAATCATCTATGAGAAATGTATCGGGAACAATAATATCCGGATACTCTCCAAGTTCCCTTGGGTCGGTAAAGCGTCCTGTCAAGGCACATGCAACCGCGACTTCCGGGGATGTAAGGTAGACTTGAGCGTTCTTCGTGCCGGATCTGCCTTCGAAATTACGGTTGAACGTCCTTACCGATACCGCACCGGTTCTTGGAGACTGCCCCATCCCGATACATGGTCCGCATGCGCTCTCGAGGATTCTTGCCCCCGATGAGATGATATCCGTCAATGCACCGTTATGTGCAAGCATGGTAAGCACCTGTTTCGAACCCGGTGCGATCCCGAGACTTGTATCCGGGTGAACCTTATTGCCTTTGAGTGCTCTAGCCACCATCATGAGATCTTTCAGGGATGAATTCGTACACGAACCTATAAGGACCTGGTCAACGGTCGTTCCTTCAAGCTCACTAATAGGTAAGATGTTGTCCGGGCTGTGTGGGCAGGCAGCCATGGGCTCGAGTTCGGAAAGATCAATCTCTATGATCTCGTCATAGAGTGCACCCTTATCAGGTCCGAGGAGTTTCCATGCTCCAGGTCTGCCCTGGGCAGCAAGAAATTCCTTTGTGACCTCGTCGCTGGGGAATATGGAAGTGGTTGCTCCGAGTTCCGCACCCATGTTGGTGATGGTCGCACGTTCCGGGACGCTCAGTGTTTTCACGCCTTCCCCTGTGTATTCGAATATTCTGCCGACTCCCCCTTTTACCGTGACTCGGCGTAATACTTCAAGGATGATATCTTTTGCGCTTACCCATGGCCTTAGCTGTGATTTAAGGGACACCTCCACGACCTTCGGTCTCGGAATATTGAAAGGCATACCGGCCATTGCAGCCGCTACATCGAGCCCTCCTGCGCCGATTGCGAGCATCCCGATGCCGCCCCCGGTAGGTGTGTGGCTGTCAGAACCGAGCAGGGTCTTTCCGGGAATGCCGAACCGTTCAAGGTGTATCTGATGGCAGATACCATTGCCCGGCCTGGAATAATATATGCCGAACTTTTTTGCAATATCCTGTAAGAACTTATGATCATCAGCATTCTCAAAACCTGACTGAAGGGTGTTATGATCGACATAACTCACAGACAGTTCAGTCTGTACACGGTTCAGTCCTATGGCCTCGAATTCAAGATAAGCCATTGTTCCTGTTGCATCCTGTGTGAGGGTCTGATCGATCTTGATACCATATTCAGTTGGGGTCTCCAGGACAATATGTTCGTCAATTATCTTGTGAGTAAGTGTCTTTGCCATATGATATTCCTTTCGTTAGTGTTTCCTATCTCTAATGTAAGTGACATGCAGTAGTCAATAGCCCCTGTTGTATAGTATTGCATAAAAGATATGCCTTAGCCTTGCTCTGAAAGACAAAAAAGGCAGTGTTCTTTCTGACCCCCATTGTGCAGTTGGATACGTCCACAGTGCATTATATCAGCATAAAGCCTATACCGAAATGATAGTGACGTTTGTACGCATCTGTTTGTCGAGCGCAAATAAAATTTAAGAACCATAGGCGTTCTGACCGATAACTTGATGAATATAATCTAATATATGCAAGGGGGCTCTTCATGACACAGAGAAGACGCATGGGAGAGGTGTTGGTGGAACTAGGTCTTATTGATGAATATAGACTCAGGCATGCGTTGGAGGTTTCCACAAAAAAGAAGATGAAGCTTGGAGAAACCCTTATCCGTCTGGCATATCTCAGTGAAGACCAGGTGCTTGGGATCCTGAAGAATCTCACCGGTGTTCCCACGCTGGATATGAAAGAAGGTGTTATCAAAAAGGAGACTCAGACGATAATCCCGAAGGAGCGTATGCGAGAGATGAGCATTGTCCCTGTTGAGGTTAAAGACAAGTATACGGTAGTGGCCTTTGCAGATCCGCTCAATTATTTAACGGTAGAAAATGTCAAATTTCTGATCAATAAAGATGTTTCGCCTGTTCTTGCTTCGCAGGCACAGATAGAAGATATTCTGAATTTTCTGGATAAACATGGATATGGATTGAAGCAGCTGAATCTTTCCGATGTGAAAAGAAGCATCTCATCCATGACTGTACAGGAGATGAGCCCTTCAAATATCATGAAACTTCTTGATGTCCCTGACTGTACGGATTTGCATATCTCTCTTGGTATTTCCCCGGCAGTACGTGTTGGAGGCGAATTTAAAAGGAGCAGCATGCCTATTATTACGCCTGGTATCATGAATGATTTCTTGAAAGAGGTGCTTCCGGAAGAAAAACGCGATGAACTCGAGGAATTTAAAGAAGTTGAGTATACCTATACCAAACCTGGTATAGGGAGATACCGTATGAATGTTTATCATCAGCATGGTGGCGAGATTACTTTGGCTGTGAAGAAACTGGTTGAAGATATCCCATCACTATCATCCATTGGGATCCCCGCTTCCCTTATATCCATGTTAAACAAGAGGGGCCTTCTCGTTGTTAGTTCTGCAAGGGGGCAGGGCAAGGACACGACCATTGCCGCATTGGTGGATCACATCAATACAACCAAGAGTTGCAACATCATTACCTTTGAAGATCCTATTGAATATATTCATCACCATAAGATATCAAATGTAAACCAGCGTGAACTAGGCAGAGATACCGGTAAAAGTCTTTCCGAAGTATTTGATCATGTTATTAAACATGACCCGGATGTACTGGTAATCTCCAATATCAAAGATAAATTTATGGTAGATACAGCTGTTCTCGCTGCACAGAAAGGCATCCTTGTCATTGCAGGGCTTAATGCTCTCGATGTCTTCAGTGCAATCGAACAGTTGATCTCGACGCTTTCTGATGATTATATGAAGTCGTTATTTGCCAGATCGCTCCTTGCTGCATTTGCGCAGCGGCTCATATGGTCCAAGTCGACTCGCAAGAGGGTTCTATTATGGGAGCAGCTTGTTGCAACGCCGAGGATCCAGAAGTATATTACCGATGATAAGATCTATTATATAAAAGGACAGGCGCCCTCTCTGAGAGAAGAATATTTTCCTCTCGAAGAAAGTCTTGCACGTGCTATCAAGACAGGTGCGCTCAAAGAGGAGAATATCGCTTCCGAATCCTGGATCAATCAGGATGTCTTGAGGGCATATCTCGAACGATAATCGATCAGTACGAGCCCTCGTTGATGAAGAACGAGGGCTCGTACAACACAAAAAATTGCTTGCATAGCTCACCCCAATAGTGTATTTAATGAACCGTGATTCAGAATAATGCTCTGAATTCATAAATAAAAAACTCTAAGGAGTGTGCGATGAGTGGATTAAAGACCTTTGTTTTTGTTGCGTTTATGTTATTTGTTGTTTCCAGTGTTGCATTTGCTTCTGAAGTAGCTACAACTGGTTATGTGGATTGGGCCAAAGTTATCTTTGTGGGAGTATCAGTTCTTGCTGCAGGTCTGTGTATGGGCCTTGGTACGATCGGCCCTGGTCTCGGAATGGGTCAGGCAACAGCAGGTGCGAGCGAAGCGGTTGGTCGTAATCCTGAGGCTCAGGGTAAGATCATGCTTACCATGATGGTCGGTCTCGCAATGACAGAGTCGGTTGCAATCTATGCTCTTGTTGTAACTCTTATCATTCTCTACGCTAATCCGTTCAAAGCTATCATTCTGGGGTAGTTCGCACAGGAGAGATATGATTTCAAATAAGCAGCCTTACCAGAGATCACCATTAAAGAAGACCTGTAATGGATTATATTGTGGTAATGCATGTGATTATTTGGGATTGCCGGAGATTGGGTTGCGGGTGAACTCTGAGGTTAAAGGGTTATCGGTATACAAGCGGTTTGTATAAGATGGTCAGGAGAATGATATGGAGCAGGAAGGAAAGACTAATTTTAGTTTTGCCAGTATTGCTATAAGCTTTTTTATCCTCATTGTGCTCCCCCTTACGATTACGGGTGTCATTATCAGTAAAGGGGTGGTCAAGGTTGGTGAAGAAGCAACACAGGCAAACTTACGTATTCTCGACGATAGTCAGAAGCAATCCATAGGTGGTCGAGCTCAGACAGTTGCTGATGCTGTCGCCCAGTTTCTCTCGGACAGGGAAAAGGATATTCGGATAGCTTCTATACTTCCCCGGGACGAGAATTCATATACGACCTTTATAAGATCCAATACCAGAGGGATAATCAAATCGTCCAATGTGGGTATGATTAAGATCCCCATGCCTCTCTACCGGGAGATTTCTTTCCTGAATAAGAGTGGTATGGAAGTCTTGAAGGTAACCAATGAAGGTGTTGTTGCAAAAGGTAAATTAAAGGATATGTCAAATCCGGATAATGGCGAGTATGGCAGTGAAGACTATTTTCTCAAGGCAAAGTCTCTGGCCCCTGGAGAATACTATATGGGTCCTGTTGTCGGACGTCATGTGAGTAAGGCTGAATTTGCCGAGGGAAAACGTTTCGACGCCATAATACGACTGGCAACCCCTGTGTTTGACTCGAACGGTTTTGCGGGTGTTGTCGGACTTGCATTGGAATATGTGCATATTATGGAATTCACTGATCATATCATTCCCACCGAGTCTGGAATGTTTTTTGCCGAGATCAATGCCGATGATATGAACTATGCATTCATGGTAGATCGGGAAGGTTTTATGATCTCTCATCCGTTAGATTACTTCTTGCGCGGGTTGGATGAGAATATGAATCCGGTTGAGGTTATGAATGAACAGAATTACCAGGAGCTGTCAAAGACTGGAACAGGATCCATGAATGTCCTTTCCATGGGATTTATTGATGAGAATCTCCCGAAGATACAGTCGCTGGCGTCAGAGGGCAAATCCGGTTCACTGACATATACATTGAAGGATAAAAGGATATTCGTTGCATATGCGCACATTCCTTACTATGGCAACGGTTTCAGCAAACCTCAGGGTTTCGGATGGGTCGGCATGATCGTCGATATCGACAAGTATCACCACTTGAGCCAGGAAAAGGTCAAGGAGATACAGCTTAAGGTTGAGCGATGGCAGAAATCCAGCATCGTTGTGGTCTTTGTATCTCTGATCCTTCTCTTCATCATTGCATTGATATTGGCACGAGGACTCTACCGATCTATTCAGAGCGCAAGGCGTCCTGGGGAGGCAACACGTCTGGAGAATGACGAAGACTAAAGCTGCATTAAGATTATCTGCATGGAAACAGGGTGCTGGTCGTATATACATGGACCAGCACCCTGTTTGGTTGTAATTATCGATTAAATCCTGCTGAAATGTTTCAGTATTTTTTTATTTTTCATATCTGATTCAGGATAAGTTCATTTTATGCTTGATCGGGGTCGGATTTTGTCCTACAATGAGCGCTCATTCATAATCCTGGTATTGATCAATATTAACAATAAGTTAATAAGTAGTGCTTGACATAGGCGCATATTTTTGATTAATTGCAACAGTCTCTAAATATGCGGGGGGCATTCGAATATGCACTATGTCTTACTCATTGTCGGCGCGGCATTGGTTAACAACTTTGTCTTGTCACGGTTTCTTGGGATATGCCCTTTTATGGGTGTTTCCAAGAGGATCGATACAGCTGTGGGGATGAGCATGGCCGTGATCTTTGTTATGACGCTGGCTTCATTTGTGACCTGGGTTATTAACGATTTCGTCCTTATCCGATATAACCTTCAATATCTCCAGACCATTGCCTTCATCCTGGTTATCGCATCTCTGGTACAGCTGGTGGAGATGATAATTCAGCGTGTCAGTCCCCCCCTTTATCAGGCACTGGGGATTTTCCTTCCTCTTATTACGACAAATTGTGCGGTACTGGGTGTGGCGTTGCTGAACATACAGCTCAAATATAGTTTGCTGGATGCATGTATCTTTGCCATAGGCGCTGCACTAGGTTTTGGGCTTGCCTTGGTGATATTTGCAGGTCTTCGGGAAGATTTCGAGCTCAACACAATCCCCAAGGCTTTTCAAGGCACACCGATAGCCCTGATAACGGCAGGTATCCTTTCCCTGGCATTCATGGGTTTTTCCGGTCTGGTGAAATAAGATGATCGGCGCAATCTTGATGATCGGTGGAATAGGGTTTGTCGCTGCCCTTATCCTGGGAATATCCGCAGTAACATTTGCAGTGCAGATGGATCCCCGGGAAAAGGCTGTTCTTGACCAGCTCCCGGGTGCAAACTGCGGTGCATGCGGGTATGCCGGCTGCGCTGCCTTTGCCCATGAGATAACTGAAAATCCCGATGCCGAGATGGCATGCCCTGCGGTAAACGAGAATGCTCTCAAAGCCATGTCCGATATCCTCGGCCGGGAATTGGGCGGCAGTGCCGGTTTTATTGCATTTGTGGGGTGTAAGGGCTCTCCGGATCAGACAGTAACGAGATATAATTATGTCGGACCCAGGGACTGCCGTGCGGCACAAATAGTCGCAGGCGGGTCAAAGGGATGTCAGTACGGATGTCTGGGGCTTGGAACCTGCGTGGATGTGTGTCCGTTCGGGGCAATGTATATGGGTGAAGACGGCCTGCCTCATGTCCTTGAAGATAAATGTACCGGTTGCGGAAAATGCGTGGATGCATGTCCCAGATCTATCATGCAGCTCATACCGAAAACAGGAAACTACTTTGTAGGATGCATCTCGAGAGATATCTCAAAGGAGATGAAGCAATACTGCAAGGTCGGTTGTATCAAGTGCGGAATATGCGCTGATATCTGTCCCTTTGATGCCATAACCGTATCAAAGGATAAGGCAGCTGTGATCGATCAGAACAAGTGTCATACATGCGGGCTGTGTGTTAGCGTGTGTCCTACTTCTGTTATCAGCTTTGTTCAGACCCCGTTGAAGGTTCATATAATTGAAGAGAAATGTAAAGGATGCAGTATATGTG
>DSAD01000028.1 GCA_011372875.1 Deltaproteobacteria bacterium | reverse complement strand
TATTCAAAAAGGTGTATCGATTCTATCATAAGGTTCAGACATGATATTACCGTTCTGCTCGAGACACTCAGCGGAAGCGATTATATCCTTGATGAACTCAAGGCATTCTCATCCTCAATCGATTCTTCATTAACCTTGGATGATCAAGCTTATGAAGACCTTCAAGAAAAAAAGGCCATGTCAAGCGAATTACATGACCTCCTTTATCGATTGTCAAACCCTCACAGCAACTCCCTGATGAGGGACAAGGCCGATAATAAGGATAAAGGCATCACCTTTTTTTAACCCTGATGCGAACATACAGTTGCACGCACAGCGAATAAAAACCTCCCTCGCAAGCAAAAACTTATGCAAGAACATAAGTGACTATAAAGATCTGAAAGCGATTTTCCGATCTTGATAACAACGGGGAACATTTAATTATGACACCACCGAAGAACACAAGGAGGATCAATATGGAAGTTTCCACAAGAAAGACAGAGGACAGCCTCATTGTCAAGGTGTCCGGCGCGGTCGATACCGAGGCTGCGGAAGTTCTGAGGGCAGAGCTTGGAAAGATTCTAAAGCTTCGCCCGCAAAAGGTGGTTATGGATCTGAGTCTTGTCCCAACTATGGGATCTTCGGGAATAGGCAAAATACTCATATTCTTCAAGGGGCTTGACAGCAACAAGGCAAGTTTTGAGATAAAGGGTATTCATGAGAACCTGTACAATATCTTCAAGGCTGTAAAACTGGATAAACTTTTCCCTATCTCCATGAGGTAAATCATATGGAAATCACGAAAGATTCTTCCGGCACGATCGTCTTCAAAGGACAGATGACCGTGTCTGAAGCAGAATCCATACATTCAAGACTCGAACCTCTTCTAGATGAACTGATCCGGGAAGTCACTCTGGATCTGTCCGAGGTCGATGAAATAGACATCTCGGGTCTTCAGCTCATATTTGCCATAAAAAAGAGTTTTGAAAGTGAAGGATCATTCCGGATCAAAGGAATAAGCGCCTCCGTGAAAGAATGCATTCTTCTTTCAGGTTTTGACATGCTCCTGAAGGAGGTGTCCTGATGGCAAAGAAGATCCTTGTCGTAGACGACTCGGCCACACTTCGGGCATCGGTCAATTACACACTCAAGGAAGCGGGTTTTGAGACCATGAACGCGGTAAACGGTGCAGACGGGCTGGACAAACTCAATCAGGCCATGAAAACCGGTGAACAGATAGGCATGATCATCAGCGACATAAACATGCCTGTCATGGACGGCATTACTTTCATCAATGAAGTAAAGAAGACCCCCTTTAAATTCACCCCCATCCTGGTTCTTACCACAGAGTCACAAGAAGATATGAAAATGAAGGGCAAGAAAGCCGGGGCCTCCGGCTGGCTGGTAAAGCCCTTCAAACCCGAGCAGCTCATCTATGTGACCAAAAAATTCATGAGGTAAATTATGGCAATCGATGAATTAGTCCAGATATTCTTGGAAGAAAGCGATGACGAGATCAGGGAACTTGAAGCCGGTCTCATCAGGCTTGAAGAAGAGCAGGACGACGAGAATACGATCAACAGGGTATTCAGGGCAGCACACACAATCAAAGGGTCTGCCGGCCTTGTCGGCTTTGATGACGTAAGCCTTTTCACCCATGATATAGAAAATATTCTCGACAGGATCAGAACCGGGGAACTCAAGATAACAAAAAAACTCATCACCAATCTTCTCTCTGCGGTTGATCTGCTCAAGCGATTGATATCCGCCTCTGCCGAAGGGGAAACCATCGACAAGGCAGAGATTGACAATACCACATTGATACTCAAGCGTTTCACGGGAATAGCCAGAAAATCCGCCGATGATACAGAACACAAAGGGTCTGAAAAAAGATCGCAGGGCCAGGATAAAACATTCTCCATTATCATGAAATTCCGGCCGGATATCCTTTCTACCGGCCAGGATCCCATAATGCTCATACGTGAACTGGCAGGCAATGGCGAGATAATCGATACCCGCGTCTATACGGATTCGATCCCGGATATTTATTCAATCAACCCAACCGCATGTTATGCATGGTGGGAGATTATCCTCAAGACCTCCCGGCCTCTCTCGGATATCCAGAATGTCTTTATCTTTGTAATAGATGAAAATGAAATCATTATTGAAGACATTTCGGATCAGTTCAGGGAAGGAATCGACCTGTCTCTCGCAGAAAAGCCCATTGGTGAGATCCTGGTGGAAAAAGGCATTGTCAAACAGGATGATATCGAAGACGCCCTCAAAGAACAGAAGACCACAGGCGAGAGGCTCGTGGAGATGGGCAAGGTTCGAAAAGACGTGGTTGAGAAGATGGCACTTGCCCAATCTCAGAGCAGAAAGATAGCAAAGTCATCGACCATCCGTGTAGATACCGACAAACTGGATAAGCTGGTAAACCTGGTAGGGGAAATGGTAATCAGTGTGGCCCGGATGTCTCAGCTTGCAAGCGAGATAGACAGTTCATCCGATTCCCGGTCCATGCAGGGGGCCACAGGTTCTCTCGAACGTATCTCAAGGGAACTCCAGGAGCAGGTAATGCGTGTCCGCATGGTCCCTGTCGAAGGAACGTTCAACAGATTCCGCCGCGTGGTCAGGGATATGTCTTTTGAACAGGGCAAGAAGATAGAGATAAAGATGAGCGGTACCGAGACTGAACTGGACAAGAACGTCATTGAGCAGATAGGGGATCCACTCAAGCATATGATCAGAAACTCGATAGATCATGGCATAGAATCTCCAAAAGAAAGAAGGCTCGCAGGCAAAACCGAAGAAGGGACCATATGGCTCAAGGCATTCCAGCGTGAAGGCAATATATTTATCGAGATAACAGATGACGGAAAAGGCATAAACAAGAACAAAGTGCTCGAAAAGGCGATCGACAGAGGGCTTGCGGAGGCAGGCAGGTCCTATGCTGACAAGGAGATCTTCGAAATGCTCTTCGCACCCGGGCTCTCCACAGCAGAAAAGGTCAGCGAGATTTCCGGCAGGGGTGTCGGAATGGACGTGGTAAAGAAGAACATCGAGGACCTTCACGGATCTGTCGAGATCATTTCGGAAGAGGGAAAAGGATCGACCTTCCGGGTAAAACTCCCCCTTACCCTTGCAATCATCGACGGAATGATGGTGAGGGTGGGCTCAGAGGTCATGACCATACCGCTTTCCGTGATAGACAAATCCGTGCGACCGTCACATGCCGAGGTAAAGACCGTCGAAGGAAAGGGAGAGCTTGTGGATATTCGGGGTGACTACATCCCTCTGGTCAGGATCTATGACCTTTTTCATATACCATCGGAAAAGACCGATCCGACAGACGCCCTGGTCGTTGTCCTGCAAAGCACTGACAGACGTTTCGGCGTACTTGTAGATGATGTTCTCGGACAGACCCAGGCTGTAATCAAGAGTATAGACAAGAACTTCAGGAAGATCGAAGGGACCTCCGGGGCAACAATCCTCGGTAACGGAAGAGTCTCTCTCATCCTCGATGTGCATGGAATCGAGCGTATGGCGTTCAGGGTATAAGTATGCAAGAGAGATTGAACGATACGCACGGATGCATGGTGGCTTCAATATGCCACGGCAGAGCTATGACGGATTTACATATCCTATTTAAAAGAATCTTTATCTAAGGGAGCGGATAATGAATATCAGATTGAAACTGCGCGGCAAGTTGATGGCACTGAGTCTTCTGGTCGGTCTTTTGCCTCTCTTCATTGCAATTGTTTACATAGGCAACCGAAGCGTGGCGGTTCTTGAAGAACAGGTACACGATTTTCTCAGATCAAAAGCAGAAGGTTATGCGCGCATGGCAGAGATCCGCTATACAGCGATAGAAGGAAATCTCGATATAATAAGGGAACAGCTCACGAAAAGCCTGAAAGCCGAACTCATCAAGGAGGCCCAGCGGGAAAAATACTATGATACCGGATATCTGGCCATCTTTTCATCAGACGGCACATCCATATATCATCCGAATCAGGAATATGTAGGAAACAAGACCCTCTATAATACCCATGACTTCGTAAGGGATGGAATCGAAAAGAAACAGGGATATACGACGTACACCTTTGAAGGCAAGGAAAAATGGGGATATGTTACCTATAACAAGGAACTGGACTGGGTCATGTGGGCATCGGCATATAAAGACGAGGCACTTGCAAAGATCACTGACGTCAAAAGAAATATGTATATCTTCATGTTCTTCATAGCGGTGATCGTTATGATTGCAGGAATCCTGGTCGCTACAAGGATAGCAAGGGTTGCCAATGAGATATCAAACAAGATGGAGGATATTGCCCAGGGAGATGCAAACCTATCCATACGTCTTCCTGTCCTTTCAAATGACGAGGTAGGAGACATTGCACACTGGTTCAATGAGTTTGTGAGCAAACTCGAAGAAGTCATCATCAATGTAAAGATGGCGGCGGTCCAGGTGGATACCGCAACCCAGGAGGTCTCGTCCGGCTCCCAGGGTCTTTCCCAGGCAACACAGGAACAGGCAACGGCAATTGAACAGATTGCGGCAACCATCGAGGAGATGGCATCATCAATCAAGCAGAATGCTGCCAATGCTGCCGAGGGCAGGGAAAAGGCAAAGACCATGGTACAGATGGCGAACACAAGCGGTGAGGCATCGCAGGATCTGGTCCAGGGAATGACCGACATCTCAGATGCTTCAAAGAAGATCGGTGATATCATTGTAACGGTAAACGAAGTGGCGTTCCAGACAAACCTGCTGGCGCTGAATGCTGCTGTCGAGGCGGCCAGGGCCGGTGAACACGGCAAGGGCTTTGCCGTAGTTGCCGAAGAGGTGCGAGCCCTCGCCCAGCGCAGTGCAGAGGCAGCCAAGGAGATCAAGAACCTCATTGAAGACACTGTATCCAAGATCAGCGCAGGCGATATAATGGTGAAGAAGTCCAGAGAATCACTGGAGGAGATCATATCCTATATTGAGAGCCTTTCTCAGACCATGGATGAAATCGCCGCATCGTCTTCCGAGCAGGCAAGCGGCGTGGATGAATTGAACAGGGCGATCTCCCAGATAGACAATACCACCCAGCAGAACTCCTCGACTGTGGAAGAGCTTGCAAGCACCTCGGACAACCTGAGCACCGAGGCAAAAGATCTTGCCACCACTGTAGGAAGATTCAAGGTCTCGGGGATCGATACGTCGATAAATCAAAGAAAACCCGTCAAGAAAAGTCCGCCTACCAGACAAAAACAACAGGTAAAGGCTGTCAAATTAGATGAAGACGATTTTGAGGAATTCTAAATCATGAAAAGAATGTATAAAAAATTACACATGAGGAGCCAGTGATGAAATTTCAATTTAAATTGAGAGAAAGGCTTACTTTATTAACTCTTCTCGCAGGGCTGCTGCCGTTGCTCTTTACAATTGTCTACGTCGGGCACCGAAGCGGGGTTCTGCTTGAGAACCAGGCACAGGAATACCTCAAAGCAAAGATAGACGGGTTCTCCAATATGGTTGAACTACGTTTTGATTCCATAGAAGGCAACCTTGAGATCATCAAAGAACAGCTGAAGAAAAACCTCAGGGAAGATCTGATAAAACAGGCTGCGAAAGAGCGATATTTCGATACCGGATACCTGATGGTATTTGACAGTAAAGGGTTATGTCTTTATCATCCCAAAGCGGAATTCAAAGACAACTCAAACCTCTATAACAGCTCGGAAAATGTCCGCAAAGCTGTTACACAAAAGCAGGGATTCCTTAAATATACCTCTGTTGATGGTGATAAGATATCCTATTTGAGATACATTGAGAATGCGGACTGGATCCTTTGGGGAGAGGCACCGTCTGATGAGATCCTCGCAAATGTCACAACACTCAAACATATGATGTATATCTTCTTTGTCGTGATCTCGCTCTTAGTTGCCGCTATCAGCATATTCTTCTCATCCAGGATTGCAAACAGGGCAAAGGATATCTCATCGAGGATGATGAACATCGCACAGGGTGATGCAGATCTGTCGGCACGCCTTCCTGTATCTTCAACCGATGAAGTGGGCGAAATCGCCTCTTGGTTCAATGAATTTGTTTCAAACCTGGAAGATGTCATTACAAAGGTGAAAATGGCGGCATTGCAGGTTGACACCGCCACCCAGGAAGTTGCAGCGGGCTCTCAGGGACTTTCACAGGCTACTCAGGAGCAGGCATCTTCCATTGAAGAGGTGGCGGCTACTATCGAAGAAATGACCTCGTCCATCAAACAGAATGCATCTAATGCGTCCCAGGGAAGAGAGAAGGCACAGGCAATGGTTCAGATGGCCAACTCGAGCGGTAATGATTCCCAGGAACTTGTGCGGGGAATGAGCGAGATATCCGATGCATCCAAGAAGATCGGCGATATTATCGTTACCGTAAACGAAGTGGCGTTTCAGACAAACCTCCTTGCACTAAATGCAGCAGTAGAGGCTGCCCGAGCAGGAGAACACGGCAAGGGTTTTGCCGTGGTGGCAGAAGAAGTGCGTGCCCTTGCCCAAAGAAGCGCAGATGCAGCCAGGCAGATCAAAAACCTTATCGAGGATACGGTCAACAAGATCGGCATGGGTGATGCCATGGTCAAGAAATCAGGAGAATCACTTGAGAAGATCATAACACACATAGAAGATCTCTCGCTTACCATGGAAGAGATCGCGGCTGCATCTTCAGAGCAGGCAAGCGGTGTCGACGAACTAAACAGGGCAGTCTCACAGATAGACAACACCACCCAACAGAATGCATCTACTGTCGAAGAACTGGCAAGCACATCTGACAATCTCAGCAGCGAGGCAAAAGAGCTTGCTGAGACAGTGGACAGGTTCAAGGTTTCTCAGGCAGATCTGGGTATCATCAAGAAGAAACCGAAACGGCCTGCTGCCCCTGTTATCGCCAGGAGATCACAGGAATACAACCCACCCTCAACAGACATTGACGACGGTTTTGAGGAATTTTAAGAAAGGAGCATACATGACTACCAGTGCAGAGAGTTCAAAACTATTAAATTCACAGTATGTGACTT
>DSAD01000247.1 GCA_011372875.1 Deltaproteobacteria bacterium | reverse complement strand
CCCTAAGACAGCATCCATATCTTTATCGAAACGTATGGTCTCTCCGCGTCTGATAGAACCGAGTTCTTCCTGCTGATCGAGAACCACGACATCTATTCCCGAACGGGCAAGACCGAGAGCAACGCCCAGACCTGCCGGGCCTGCTCCGACAATAATGGCTTCAGCGCAGTAGCTGCCTGTCATAATACAATTTCCTTTCTCTGAATACTAAACCACAGAAAAAGGATCATGAGAGGTTCATATTCTTCCACTCCTGGAAGCTGTGTGCCTTTCCCAGAAGTTTCTTGAAATGTTTTATGCTGGTTGAGCGGATGAATTCATCCATATCCGAGTATTTGCCTTCAATCGGCAGCACAGATACACCAATCCCCGTGGAGTGTATAATTTCCGCTGCATCTATTGTGGCCTTTTTCTGGATATCAGAACTTCCCAGGGCAAGTATACAGTGCTTTGTCCCGTACGAGACGAGAGTATCGAGCATGCCGCGGCTAAGACCGCCCTTGCCTATCGAAACCACCGGCTTTTCCGCGATCTGGTCCATGAGCAGAGCATCGAAGAAGCCCTCTACAAGTATTACCTCATCTTTTGCCCTTGATTTATACATCAGATAAGGTACATCGCTCAGAGCGGTAACATCTGTAAGAGGTATGTACGCATCTTCTCCCGAGAGGGTAATATCCCTTCCATAAAGCCCCATGAGCCTGCCGCATGTATCACGATAGGGGATCACAAGAGGGCAGTTTTCCACTTCCTTGTTCCACAGCACATTGAGCACTTCATTGAGCGTTTCCTTCTCAAAACCCCCAGAGACGAGGTATTCATGCATTGTGTTGAAACCAGGGAAGAAACCCAGCGAAGAGCCTTCGACCTCGCTGACGGTGTATCCTCTCTTATAGAGATAATGAAGCACTTCCTCTGCCTGCCGGGAGAAGAGCAGGGCATTAAAATATCCCAATACATGCTGCAGGACAATGCACCTGAGGAGTTCATCATCCCATCTGCCCTTGTCATATCCATGGGCAGGGATTCCAGATGCATCACCAAGTATTGCAAGGGCATGAAAGAAGGAATGACCATCTTTCATCTGCATGTACTGAAGCCAGTCACCACGGGCACTGCATGCAAAACAGAAATATTCCGGACGGTCGCCATAGATTACAAGGGTAGACAGTTCGTCTTCATGAAAAGGGCAGCGGGCAATATAGCTGTTATCCTTTTTCTCAAAACCTTCCAGATTGCCGAAGAGTATCTGCTGATAGTCCCTGTCAAGCAAAGTAGCGTAGATTCTCTCTATGTCTGTCTGCATAGTCTGATTTTCCAATGATCCGGTGTACATCTTCCATTTGTTAACTTGTTCAACAGATTTACCAGAGTCAGTGAACTCATACCTATACCGCCTCGATCGTGGATGTCGGTTTTGATGTGATATTGTAGGTTACACTTACGACACCTTGAATCTCACCGGTAATCCTTGACGCAATCTTTTCGAGAAGATCAAAGCCCAGATGCGTCGGGGTTGCCGTCTTTGCATCCATGCTGTTCCAGCAGCGCACCTCGATCTGGTATCCATAATCTCTTCTGCCTTCTCTTATACCGGTCACCTTGTCTTCATGCAGGATTGCCAGGTACTGGAATGCCCCGGAATCACAAAGCTCATGTTCAACAATAGCGGTCGCCTCTCTGACAAGAGAGACCCTTTCAGGGGTTACCTCTCCGATAATGCGCGCGGCAAGGGCTGGTCCAGGAAATGGCGGCCTGTCATACATCTGCCTGGGCAGCCCGAGTGCCTCGCCGACCTTTCTCACACCAGGCTTTCTCAATTGTATAAGCGGCTCTATCACCTCGTATCCGAACTGTTCCATGGTATCGATACCCAGCTGGCTCAGAATATTATGCTGGCGTTTTACCCCTGCGACAGTCTCTTCCACATCGGTAAAGATGGTGCCCTGAAGGAGGTATCTTGCCCCGCTTTTCTTCACGAGGTCTCCAAAGACATCCCGGTAAAAGCTCTGGGTAATGGCTTCCCGTTTCTCCTCAGGGTCGCTCAGTCCCTTGAGCGCCGAGAAAAACCGGTCCTTTGCATCGAAAATCTCTATGGGTACGCCGAGGTCACCGAACCATCGGGCAATCTGATCCGGCTCGCCTTTGCGCATAATCCCGTTGTCGATAAAATAGGTTTTGAGCCTTCCGCCGAGTGCCCTGTGTCCGAGCATGGTGACAACCGAGGAGTCAACTCCCCCGGAAAGCGCATTGATGGCAAGGCCGTCTCCAACCTTATCGGAAAGTTCCTTGCACTGTTTCTCGATAAAATCCACAGCATCGAGCTGATCGAGCGTGATCTCTTCAATCTTCATGACAACTCCTTATTGATAATAAAAATATGTAGTCTTTCTAGAAGGATTCTTGATAAAATGCAACAAGGAGATAAAAGTCGCGATCAAGAACTCCCGGGCATGAAAGGCCGAGACGATTTTCTGTATCATAATAAACGGCCCAGGAGATCCTCACAATGAAATACCGATCCAAGCCCGACAATCAATCATACTTCAAACCTGATAAAACTTCATTAGCGGATGATGCGGAAAGGATGATCTCCATCATCGAAAAGGTGGCATCAGGGGATTATTCGATCGATATCACTGAGTTCACCGGATCGGACCGCCCGGATGCCACTCGCAGGATTGCAGAAGCCTTCGGCATGATGATGGTGAGGATAGAGGCAAGAGAATATCATCTGCATAAGGATAGAGTCATGCCGCCTTCTTTTTTTCCCGGCACAGCTCATCAATAAAGATGTCCTTTTTCATCCACAGCCTGTTGAGCCAGTCCTGAAAGTGGTTCTGGAAATGAGGATCATTGGAATAATCACCAATGAGATCGTCTGTGACAGGGATAGCCTCTACCCGGACAATGATCTCATTTGTGCCTGTACACATAAATTCCCAGAAGGTCATGGCCCCGCGAGGGTATACTATGGTCACGTCGAGGATATGATTAAACTGATCACCCATGGCAGAAAGGACAAAGGCAACCCCTCCTGCCTTTGGACGGAGAAGATTTGTATAAGGGGATTTCTGCCTGTTGTGCTTCTGCCGGGTAAATCGGGTCCCTTCGACAAAGTTCATGACCGATATGGGCATCTTCCTGAAACGCTCGCATGCCTTTTTTGTGATTTCCAGATCCTTGCCCTTATGCTGCGGAAACTTTTCGAGATATTCCTTTTTATAGCGCTTCATGAAGGGGAATTCCAGCGCCCACCAGGCAAGCCCCATGATCGGCACCCAGATGAGCTCCTTTTTCAGAAAGAATTTCAAAAACGGTATTTTCCGGTGGAATATCTTCTGCAGCACGAGGATATCCACCCATGACTGGTGGTTCGACAGGACAAGATACCATTCATCGGGCTTCAGGCCATCGATACCGCGTACATCCCATCTGATCTTTTTGGTAAGCCTGAGATTGTAACTGTTGAATGCTATCCAGCGTATCCCCAGTTCGTTCAGCACCTTGTTGCAGCTGTTTCTCCATGCTTCTCCCGGGTAAACGAGCTTGAGTATTGCAAGTGGAAAGAGCAGGCTTGCGCACACAATGGTATTGATAACATAAAGAGAAAAGGAGATTATGCCGATTACCGGTCCTGGCAGAAAATTCAACATGTCTGGATTACCTCCCCCAACTGAGCGCTGCTATAGACTGAAGACATGATGTCCCCTTGAACCCACATTCCTTTTCTTGAAGAAGTCAATAGTATATATTCTGTGCATATAGCCTTGCTCTATTCATCCGCGATATTCTTTCTCCGGTTTGTGGAGTAATCGCAGCTAAAGCCGCTCCCACAGTTCTTAATCATTCTTGAACGCAAAATGTGGGTTGAAATACAAAACTTTAATTCATAATAGCATAATCTATTTGATGATAATGTAAAAAAAGATCAAAAAAAAAGGCTGCCGAAACGGCAGCCTTTTTTTTGATCGCTTCAGATTGAAACTAGTCGCACAGCTCGAAGATCGCTGCAGCTCCCATGCCGCCGCCGATACACATGGACTCGACACCGTATTTTGCACCGCGCAGCTGCATCTCGTTCATCAGCTGGGCACAGAGTTTGGCGCCTGTGCATCCAAGCGGATGGCCCAGGGCGATTGCGCCGCCGTTTACATTGATTATTCTCTTGTCGCTGTCAGACAGCCACAGCTCTCTTTTTTCATACAGTCCGAGCTGCTGCAGGGAATAGATACACTGGGATGCAAAGGCCTCGTTGACCTCCCACAGATCGATATCTTTCACTTTCAGTCCAGCCATTTTCAGAGCCTTTGGTATAGCATAGGCAGGTCCTACGCCCATTTCATCCGCTCTGCACCCTGCAACCGTGTAGCATACGATCCTGGCAATAGGCTTCACACCAAATTTCTTTACAGCTTCTCCACTCATAACCATGGACACACCTGCTCCGTCTGTGGTCTGAGAAGAATTACCGGCAGTAACAGAACCCATTGCAGCGAATGCCGGACGAAGCTTTGCAAGCCCTTCCATGGTGGTTGGCCTAACACCGTCGTCATAATCCTGCATGAATGTTTCCTTTACCGTGATCCCGTCCTTTTCCTTGAAACGCACTGCAGGAACAGGTACGATCTCCTTGTATCTCTTGTTCTTCTGTGCGAGAGCTGCCTTAGCCTGTGAATGGAAGCCGAACTCATCCTGCATCTCTCTGGTGATCTTGTAGCGGTTGGCAACGTTTTCCGCGGTTATACCCATGGAGGTATACACATCGGGGTTTTCCTGCGACCACTCAGGATGAGGTCTTGGCATATTCCCGCCCATGGGTACGATGGACATGGACTCAAGTCCGCCGCCGATAGCGACATCGCACCAGCCTGACTTGATTCTCATAGCCTGAAGGGTAATGCCCTCAAGACCTGATGAACAGAACCTGTTTACGGTTGCCCCGGAGGTTGAATCCGGGAATTTGCACATCTGTGCTATAATACGGCCTATATTCAGACCCTGCTCTGCCTCGGGAAAAGCACAGCCGATCATGATATCTTCAACATCTTTTTTCTCTACGCCTTTTGTTCTTTCCATCAACCCTTCAAGCGCAGCCTTGAGAAGATCTTCGGGGCGGGTCTTCGACAAAGCGCCCTTTCCTCTCCTGCATCCGGGAGTCCTTACTGAACTGACAATATATGCTTCTCTCATTTGTTTTTCCTCCTAATATCTACAAATAGTGTGTCCCTACAGGAATAAGGGCTTTCCGGTCTTCATGATGCTCTCAGCCATCTTCTGGGAGTTCTCTGTCTTCCACAGATCGACGAATGCCTCACGCTCGAGTTTCATGAGGTGCTCTTCGCTCACAGCAGTCCCGCTGATAACATCGCCGCCGCACATGCACACAGCTATCTTCTTGGCAATGAATTCCATATGGGGAGTGATGTACCCGCCGCTCTTCATATTGAGCATCTCAGCCCATACCATGCCGATACCTTCTCTGCCGAGTACCGGTATTCCCTTCTTGATCGGAGGGGCATAACCGTCGTCGACCATCTTGAGAACCTCTTTCTTGGCTTCGCCGATGAGGTTGTCTCTGTTCGGGACGATGCGGTCGGTAGGCTTTAAGAAACCATTGCTGCGTGCGTGTGCCGCAGAGTTGGAAACCTTTGCCTGTGCAACGCTCATAAAGGCAGGAAGGAAGAAGCCTCCGAGGTCGGTGATCTTACATGAATCCGGCTTGCTTTCAACAAACCGTCTCCAGAGGTTGATCATGCCGCAGCCGCCGGGAACAAGGCCGGCCCCGATCTCGACAAGACCCATGAACAGGTCCGCATGCGCCACGATCCTGTCAGCTGCCAGACATACCTCACAGCCGCCACCAAGGGTGAGTCCGTACGGGGCTGCAACAACCGGATATTTGGAATATCGCGTGCCCATGATCCCTGCATGAACATTTTTGATGAACTGATCGATCTCTTTAAAATTCTTTGCCCTTGCAAGCGTCAGCATATAGGCAAGGTCTCCGCCGGCTGAGAATGCTCCGGGCATTCCGCCTGCCTGGTTGCCGATGACCATACCGATGCCATTTTCGTCGACGTACTCGCCGGCCACGTTCATAAAATCGACCATGTCCTTGTTGATGGCATTCATCTTGGAGTGGAACTCGAGGCAGAACACGCCGTCGCCGATGTCGATGAGAGAGCATGAAGGTGTGGACTTTACGACCTTCTTCTCTGCCCTGAATGAACCGAGATCGAGAGCCTTTGCACTGACCTTGACTTCCTTATAGGTGTTGCTCTTGAAATCATAGAAGTATTTGATTCCCTTCATGATCTTGTAAAAGGAGGTTGCCTTGTTCTCAAGCATCTTTGTGATCTTCTTGGGAACCTTCATACCATCCTTTTCCATTTTCTTTACAGATTCCTTCAATCCGATCGCATCCCATGACTCAAATGGGCCCATCTCGAAGTTGTAGCCCCATTTCATAGCGTTATCGATCTCTACTATGGTATCGGATATCTCGGGGATACGGTTGGCGGCATAGATCAATGCGCCTGCCTGAACCTTCCAGGCAAACTTGGCACCCTTGTCTTTGCCGTAGAGAACGGCCTTGAGCTTCTCGGGAAGGGTTGCAGCCTTTTTGGCAGCGTCAAGACACGGGAATGTGACCTTGTCGAACACCACGTACTCGTTGGTTTTTGTGTCGATGGTTTTCTTGATTCTTTTCCAATCGGGAGTGACTTCTTTCTTGTAGAAGCCGGCCTTTGTCTTGTTGCCGAGCTGGTTGTTCTCGAGCATCTTCTTGAGGAATGCAGGAGCCAGGAATACATCGCGCTCTTCATCCTTCGGACACATATCATAGTTATTCTGCATAACATGGGACATGGTGTCCAGACCGACCAGGTCTGAAGTTGCAAAGACAGCAGTCTTTGGCCTGCCCAGAGGAGTACCGAACAATGCGTCGACCTCGGGGATAGTCATTCCCTCTTCCAGCATCACACTGATGCACTTTCCGATACCATGTACGCCGATCCTGTTTCCGATGAAGTTCGGTGT
>DSAD01000286.1 GCA_011372875.1 Deltaproteobacteria bacterium | reverse complement strand
GTGGAAGAGATCAGCATTTCAGGGACAGATTCGGTAACGCTTTCAAAGAGGGGTTTGTCGTGGTGGATAACGGCACCTGTCGAGATACCTGCGGACCCCCGAGAGATTGAGGGCCTGCTTGCCGATGTCTATAGACTGAAGAGTCGCAGGACACTTGAGAATCCTCCTTCTTTGGTTGATGCGGGTCTTGATCCTCCAGGACTGATTCTGGGCTTCAGGACAAAAGAAAGGGAGATTCTGCTGAATATCGGGAATGCAAACCCGACGAAACAGTACTGTTATGCCAGATCGAGTGCTTCTCCAGAGATCTTTCTGATCAATGCATATGAAAAGTCACGCATGGATAAGGATCTTTTTACACTGAGGGATAAGCATGTCCTCAAGGCCGCCTGCAAAGATATAACGAAAATCAGCATAAAAAGGCACGGCCTTATTATGGAGTATCAAATGCACAGGGATGGACGCTGGCATCTGTTGGAAGATCACACTGCGAAGTTGAAGACCGAAAGACTCAATGACCTCCTGGTAAGGCTCTGCAGGACCCAGGCAAAGGCATTTATTGATGATACAAGCGTCTCAGGTAATCCGGACATTATTATCGAGCTGTTTAAAAGAGATGGCTCTGAAGTTCTGAAAATATAGCAGGTGCCTCATGCTCAGGGGAATATCTGCGCATACTCCGATGTTCTGGGAGAGTTTGTAGCTATTCATGATTCTCTTCTTCCTCTCATACCCCACGATCCCATTGAGATTATAGATAGATCTCTCATCATACTCAATACGGAAATGGTTGAGAAGATAGTTCTGACAGGCAAAGACATACAGGTGTTCACAAACAAAGCGGGTACCTGGTTTTCCGGAGAGAAAAGGCTTGAAGACTTCTCTGCTGTGAAATCATTGATCGAAACACTTCAGTCATTGGAATACCTGGACGAATATCTGAGGCTTCCCGAAGATGTGCACCGGGAAAGATCCATTGAGATTTCTTATCAGGATTCGTCCGTCTTTTTTGACATCGGGCTGTATTCCCAGTATTATGTCGGTCTTGGCGACACATATTATCAGATAAACGAAGGCGGTATGAAGATGATCAATGACTCATTTGATATGTTGATGAAAAGCGCTCGGGAGTAGAGACCAATGAGACAGAGCAGACCATCCTGGGATGAATATTTCATGATGCTAGCAAAACTCGCGGCATCCCGGTCAACCTGCCTTTCGAGGCCGACCGGTGCAGTTGTGGTGAAAGACCGGCAGGTTATTGCCAGCGGATATAACGGGTCTTTGCCCGGACAGGCGCATTGCATGGATGAGGGGAAATGTTTCAGGAGATCGCTTGAATGGCCCGAGGCGATGAAATACGATATGTGCAGGTCTGCCCATGCCGAGGCAAATGCCGTATCCCTTGCAGCGAAAAAGGGTGTAACCCTGGAGGGTGCAACTATATACTGTACGCTGGAGCCATGCATTACCTGTGCAAAACTTATCGTGATGTCAGGAATAAAGCGGGTTGTTTACGAATATCCGTATGATTCGCCCATAACCGAAAGAGACAGATATTGGAAAGAGGTGCTTTCTTCGAGTAATACCAGGGTGGAACAACTGATACTCAAGGAAGAAACCATTAATTATGCCCTGAGATTTCTGCGGCAAGAAACATCGAAGAGGAGGCTTTAAAGTGGTATTGGGAGCAGATAAGATCGTCCATATGATAAAGAACGGGGTGAATGTTGAAGATCCTGTTACAGGCAAGGTCGTCATCAAGCCCCTGGTGGAATACATCGGGGATGATCAGATCGGGTTGATCGAGGGCACGACAGTGGATCTGCGTCTCGGTGCTGTCTTCAGGCCGGTGGGAGATGCCAGGCTCATGAGAGAAAGTCGGATAACCCCTGAAATAGAAAAGATCATGGATATAGAAGAATCACCAGATGGAGTTCTTCGTGTATCTAGCGGCGATTACCTGCTGTTTCAGACCATAGAGCAGGTGAATCTTCCCGGTGACCTCTTTGCCTATATAAGACCGCGAACAACCCTTATCAGGTCCGGTATACCTCTCGATACTGCATTCATTTCTCCTAATTATCAGGGGAGACTTACTGTTGGGATGAAGCATCAGGGTGCAGGTGATGTCGAGATCCAGATGGGATTCAGGATCTTATGTATTGCCTTCTTTCCCATAGATGGCAAGGCAGTGCCTTATCGAGGGGTCTGGCAGGGTGACAGGGTCTCGACTAACGGACAGGAGGAAAGGCCTTTTTAAGGGCTCTCAGACCGGATTCTTTTCTGCCTGTGCTTTTCACAGCGGACAAGGAGGCTTGGAACTGCTCAGGCAGACTGACGCGTAAAAAGATTTCAGGGTCTGCTTTTTTGAGCCTGTGCCCTTTGTTGAGCAACGATATACTGACCGCGGGCTGATAACAGGATTGGTTACGGTAAACAAGGTGACATTTTCGAAAAAAGATAATGAGACATTAGATACGCTTTCTTTGGGCGGTCTCTCCATATTGCAGAAGAAGAGCGGCTATCGGTATTCATTCGATGCATATCTCCTTGCTTCATCTGTTTCGGGAAAACCAGAAACGGAAATTCTCGAGATCGGGTCGGGCTGCGGGGTTATTGCAATACTCCTTGCAGCGATAAAGGGTATGCTCGTAACCGGGGTGGAGATTCAGGAGGAAATGGCAGAGATGTCAAGGCGATCGGTACTCATGGCAAACCTGGGGGAAAGGGTTAGTATTGTGTGCAGCGATATTAAAGATTATCATGCGCGCAGCTTCGATGCGATCGTGACGAATCCACCCTACAGACCGATATCGACCGGCAGGATCAACCCTGATCAGAACAAGGCTGTCGCCAGACATGAGCTTATGATCGATCTTGATACCCTCATGAAAAGATCTTATGAATTGCTCAGGCCGTCAGGGAAATTCTATATCGTTTACCCGGCGTGGCGACTGCCGGATCTTTTTTTCTCAATGCGTAAAAACGGCATTGAACCGAAAACCATGATGATCGTATACTCAAACATGAATTCAAGCGCCGAGATATGCCTTGTCTCGGGTATGAAGGATGCGGGAAAAGAACTGATCATTGAAAGACCTTTTATTGTATATTCGGACAAGGGAAACTATACAAGGGAAATGCAGGAAGTCTTTACCGACCTCACTCTTCCAAAAAGCCATTGACCTGGAGACCATTTACATGTTGAAATAAAGAACATATGCCGACTGTAGCGGTGAAAGCAGAAAGGAAGAGGAATGAAGGTTGAGATTACTGATGTAAGCAGCACAAGGAAGGAAATGAAGGTTATCGTTCCAAAGGAAGAAGTGAACTCTGTAACTGACGACATTTATAGGGATGTATCGCAAAAGGTTACCATAAAAGGGTTCAGGAAAGGGAAAGCTCCGAGAAATGTAGTCAAGATGTTTTATGCCGATTATATCCAGGGTGAGCTGTCTAAGAAACTCGTGAACGATAAATTTGAACAGGCAATAAGAGACAACAAACTCTTTGTCGTATCAATGCCCGAAATCAATAATGATCTGCCTAAGGAGGACGAGGATTTTACCTTCACGGCGCAGTTCGACATAAAACCCGACATAGTTCTCGATAAATATACCGGGTTCGAGCTGAATAAAATGAAGGTCAATGTCGAGGACGAAAATATAAACGATGTTCTGCACAGGCTACAGGAGACATATGCAACGATCAATGAGATTGATGATCCTGAATACAAGGTGGTTCAGGGGGATTATGCCATTGTCGATGTTGTCTGTGAAGAGACCCCGGAACTAAACAGAGAGAGAATGACTGTTGAGGCCCGCGGTCGAAGTGCTCTGCCCGGACTTGATGAAGCCGTAATGGAAATGTCTGTGGGGAAGAAAAAAGAACTTGATATAGAATTTCCCGACGACCACTTTATGGAAGATATGAGAGGTAAAAGTGCACATATAAGTTTTACGGTTTCATCGATAAAACACAGGGAACTCCCTGAACTGGATGATGAGTTTGCAAAGAAGGCCCGTCAGGGTGTTGAGGGAATGGACGAACTAAAAAAGATTATCCTTGAGGATCTTACGGAAAGGATCGAGGCGGATTCCAGAACCACTCTCGAAAGACAGATACAGGACAAACTTATCGAGGCCAATCCTTTTGATGTGCCTGAATCACTGGTCAGACTTCAGGCCGGCATGATGATTCAGGGTATTTCCCAGCGACTTACAGCACAGGGGGTCAAGCTGGACGATCTCTATCCGGATGCAGAGGCCTTTCAGAATGAGACCATGGAATCTGCCGAGAAACTTACAAGATCGGCTCTGATTATAGAGGCGGTTGCAAAGAAACATGAAATTATCTCCACTGATGAAGACATCACCAAAGAGATAGACAAACTTGCCCAGCGTTACAATATGCCCTCTGATGTGGTGAGAAAAGGCATGGAGGAAAAAGGCAGCATAGACGAGATGAAGTTCGGTATCGTTGAAAAAAAGGTGTTTGATTATATAATCGAGAATTCTGAGGTTAAAGACGTTGACAAGTTGGAGGAAGAATCAGATGACGCTAGTGCCGATAGTAGTGGAGCAGACGAATAGGGGCGAGAGATCGTACGATATCTATTCCCGGTTGCTTAAAGACAGGATTGTTATACTCAGCAGCGAGATAAATGATGATATCGCAAGTCTTCTGGTCGCCCAGTTCCTGTTCCTGGAGTCTGAAGATCCTGACAAGGATATCTTTTTCTACATCAATTCTCCCGGCGGGTCAGTGACGGCCGGTATGGCTGTGTATGATACCATGCAGTATATAAAACCCAAAGTAAGCACCATCTGCGTTGGTCAGGCCGCATCGATGGCCGCGGTACTTCTTGCGGCAGGAGAAACGGATATGCGATATGCGTTGCCTCATTCCAGAATATTGATCCATCAGCCTTTAGGTGGAGTTCAGGGTCAGGTAACGGATGTGAATATTCAGGCGGCAGAGATGATGCGTCTCAAGGATGAACTCAAAACGATTTTAGCTCATCATACAGGTCAACCGATAGATAAGATAGGCACAGATACTGAAAGGGATTTCTTTATGGGTGCCCAAGAATCTGCTGAATATGGTATAATCGATCATGTGATATACAAAAGGCCCAGCAAGGATACAGAAGGGGAGAATGTAGATGCCAAAAATAAATGATCATTACAGACCGGGATTGCGCTGTTCGTTCTGTGGTAAGTCACAGGAAGAGGTGCGCAAGCTGATTGCCGGGCCCGATGTATATATCTGTGACGAATGTATTGCCCTGTGCAATGAGATTCTAGCGGAAGAAGAGGGTGAATACAGACATTTCAGTGCTTCCTCGAATATTCCGAAACCGTCGGAAATCAAAGAGGTTCTCGATGAATATGTTATCGGTCAGGATTTTGCAAAAAGGACCTTGTCAGTTGCTGTTCACAACCATTACAAACGCATTGAATCCAATACGAATATCGGCGGGGTAGAAATCAACAAGAGCAATATTCTTCTTATCGGTCCTACCGGCTCCGGCAAGACTCTTCTTGCACAGACTCTCGCAAAGATACTTGACGTCCCATTTACCATTGCTGACGCCACTACCCTGACAGAGGCAGGTTACGTAGGTGAAGATGTCGAGAACATTATCGTAAACCTCCTGCAGAATGCAGACTATGACGTGGAAAGGACGCAGAAGGGTATAGTCTATATCGATGAAATAGATAAAATAGCTTCCCGTGGAGACAACCCTTCAATAACAAGAGATGTTTCCGGAGAGGGGGTTCAGCAGGCACTGTTGAAGCTGATAGAAGGTACTGTGGCTTCAATTCCTCCCAAAGGAGGCAGAAAGCATCCTCAGCAGGAATTTATCCAGATCGATACCACAAACATACTTTTCATCTGTGGCGGTGCCTTTGTAGGATTGGACAAGATCATCTCACAAAGGCTCGATAAGAAAACGATCGGCTTTGTCGCCGAGATCACGGGCAAGGGGGATAGGGATATCGGTGAGATTCTGAGAAAGGTGCAGCCCGAAGATCTGATCAAATTCGGGATGATCCCTGAATTTGTTGGAAGGATTCCGGTGATATCGACGCTGAATGAGCTGGACGAAGACGTACTGATTGCCATATTGACCGAACCAAAGAATGCCCTGGTGAAACAGTATCAGGCGTTGATGAAAATGGAAGGCGTTGATCTTACATTCAGTACCGATGCCCTTAAAGTTATTGCAGAAGAGGCAATGAAACGTAAATCCGGAGCCCGTGGACTTCGCTCCATAATGGAAAATGTAATGCTCGACATCATGTATGAAATCCCTGACATGGAAAGTGTCAAGGAATGCATTATCAGTCAGGATGTCATACTGAAAGGTAAGGCGCCGATGATTGTCTATGAGAGAAGGTCTTCCCAGGCGTAAACTATACAAGATGATTCAAAAGGGAAGGTTCTGCCTCTTGTGTTTTTTGACAATAGTGTAGTCTTTGCTCATAGGATGATACCTTTCGAGAAGAATAAGTGCATTCATGATACCTGTGGGAAAATCATGAAGAGTCAGGAAATTCATTAACACGTATATAGTGGCTTTATAATAGCTTATGTCCTTAATTGAGCTATTGACAGCCAAAATAAATACTGGTACTTTCTACATGCGTTTGGGCATGGGAGAAACCAACATTAAAGAGGAGGTATACTTTGACTAAGACAGAATTAATTTCAGTTGTGGCAAACAAGGCCGGAATACCAAAGGCTGCTGCAGAAAAGGCACTCAATGCAACCACGGAGGCAATACAGGATGCACTGAAAAAGGGTGACAAGGTTACTCTTGTTGGTTTTGGTACCTTTGATGTTGCCAAAAGAGCGGCGCGCCAGGGTGTAAATCCGAGAACAAGAGAAACCATCAAGATCAAGGCGTCCAAGTCCCCTCGATTCAGGCCGGGCAAAGCCTTTAAGGATGCAGTAAACAAGTAATATAATCAAATAGGGGCGGGTAGCTCAGTTGGGAGAGCATCGGCCTTACAAGCCGAGGGTCACAGGTTCAAGCC
>DSAD01000289.1 GCA_011372875.1 Deltaproteobacteria bacterium | reverse complement strand
GATCATAATAGGTTGAAGACAAAGACTATATAGTCATGTGATTGTGAAATGCTTATGTATGAACGGGGAATATTTCCCGACATGCGGGTATATATTCCCCATATGCAGCTGTATCAAGACGATGACATGTTGAGATCAGGGTCTCCTGCATCGTTGACCATCCTTTACGTCTTTTCCGCTGCCTCGGGGCATGCTTCGCTTTCTTTTCTAACCACGATTCTTTGTAAAGATTTAAGCATTCCGGTTAATTAACCTGAATAATCGTGGAAATAGCAGATATTATGATTACAGCCACTGCGGGCCCCTGGTACTATGATGCTTATCTTATTGTCTCTTTCTCTGACTGTTCCAGGATATCTTCTGCAGCTTGCACAAGAAGATTATTGGCGGGGAAGTAAGACTGGTAAGGCTGGGATGAGTAACTGAACATCCTCAGATCCTTGGCTGTCAGGCCGGATTGGATAGCCATTGTAATGAGATCGATCTTGTCTGTGGCAGGCTGTTCACTCACGACCTGGCCTCCTACAATACGAAGAGAGTCTTTTCCTGCGATAAGCTTGATTCGGACAGACCCGGCAGATGGCATGATAGGGAAGGCTGTTGTGAGATAGGCATATCCAACGATCACCTCTATTTTGCCCCATGCGGCCTTTTCAGACAAACCGGTTCCCCCGACATAGTAATTCCCTGTCTTGGTGGCCGCACCATTGTAGAATCCGGTATATCTTTCATTCGATCCCAACATGTTTCTGGCCAGCAGTTTCCCCATGGGTACGGCATTGGTGGCCAGTTTGCCGGGAGAGATATCTCCGGTTATCGCGCTGGTAAACTGGGTGCAATCACCGACTGCGTAAACATCTTCAATGTTTGTCTCCATTGCATCATTGATGACTATTCCGTCTCTGCCTATGTCAAGCATGGTTCCTTCGAATATGCCCACATTGGGACGCATGCCCACAGCAAACGCAACGAGCGATGGTGGGACTTCATTTTCCTGATCTTCGGAACAATCGTCTATAGTTCCAAGATGTATGGTATCGCCTTTATCCAGAATGACTTCACTTACAAAGTCTTTTCCGTGCATTAAGAGCACCTTATGGCCCAGATGGAGCGTAATCCCCAGGCGAACCAACTCATTTTTGACCTCTTCGGCCATTTCCTTATCCAGCAGGTTCGGTAGAACCTGCTCTTCCATGTCAACCAGATGTGTCTGAATCCCTCTGCTGTTGAGCGCCTGAGCCAGCTCAATACCAATGGCCCCTGCCCCGACGACAACAGCGGTTTTCAGCCCGTTTTCTGCTGACTCTACTATCATTTTCAGGTCATCTTCCGTCTTGAATGTGAGCACTCCCTTCAGGTCAACTCCCTCTATCGGCGGGAGAACAGGGTCTGCCCCGGTTGCGATGACGAGTTTGTCATAGGTGTAGACGTTTCCATTTTCTGTATGTACATACTTTTGTTCGAAACCCACTTTCTCCACCCTGTCTCTGATCAGCGTCGCACCCGTATCAGTAACAAGGCTGTCCTTTTTCAGTGTTTTGTTCAACGGGATGATATTCTCTATGACATAGGGCATGGCACAGTAGATCATGGAATGGTCCTCGGGCCTGATTATCGTGACATGTTTTTTTCCGTCCAGGATCTTGGCCAAGCTAATAGCGGCCGGTCCGCCGCCGATTACAATCACTCTTTCCATTAGATATCTCCTCAAATCCAAGATAGTATTTGAAGACCCCTACCAGCGTGCCTGGATTTCATCATTGATATACATCAATGAATCGGCCATATTTATCTGTCAGAATCATGTCCGTTTGGAACGATAAAATATGATATAGATGGGGACGCTATGAACATCGGACATCTTCAGAGGTTTTCCCTGATTGACTACCCGGGAAAGATCTCTGCCATTGTATTTACCCAGGGATGCAATTTCAGATGCGGATACTGCCACAATCCCGAACTCGTCAATCCTCGTCTTTTTTCAGCACCGGTTGTGCATGACGAGGTCTTTGCATTCCTTGACAAACGCAGGGGCAAGCTCGACGCTGTCGTCATAACAGGGGGTGAGCCCACCATGCACAAAGACCTGCCTGAATTCGCAGAAGCGATCAAGGATATGGGATATCTGGTAAAACTCGATACAAACGGTACAAATCCTGAGCTCCTAGGAAGGATGATTTCGAGCGGGACGATTGACTACATCGCAATGGATATCAAAGCCCCCATTGAAAAGTATGAGGAAGTGGTCAATGTCCGGATGAATAAAGAGGCACTTATGGTCTCTATGAACATGATCATGGATTCTGATGTTGATTATGAGTTCAGGACCACCCTGGTTCAGCACCTTTTCGCTCCCGGAGATGTCATCATGATAGCAGAGCAGATCCGTGGCGCACGGCAGTATGTTCTGCAGAGGTTCGTGCCTTCAAAACACGTTGATGCCGATTTTATAATGGCAGAGGCCTTCAGTGATGAAATAATTGAAGACCTGAGACTGAAGATCACCCCATTGGTTGAAAGGCTTATTGTACGGTAGAAAAGACATGATCTGCATGTGCCGTCAGTTTAAAAGTTATGAATATTCCATGAATTTATCCGGGGCACAAATCCTGCGGGGGAAAGGCTGATATGGACAATGGGTGCTGAAGGAACACAAGTATTAATCGGGGCCAGGCAAAGAAGAGAAGCAAGACATGCCTGATAGGGCAATAACAGACGCGACCGGCAGATTTCAGACCGAAAGAATCCTTGCCATTGCCTCGGTACATTTCATACACGATATCTACACCAGCTTTCTCGCTCCCATTCTGCCGCTCCTCATAAAGAACCTGGGGCTCAGCCTGACTCAGGCAGGGTCGCTAACGGTCTTTATGCAGCTTCCCTCCCTGTTCAATCCGTTTCTCGGAACACTGGCTGACAGGAAAAACCTCAAGCGCTATTTCCTGATTGCAACCCCTGCTCTGACTGCCACGTTTATGTGCCTGATAGGTATGGTCCCGTCTTTTGGCCTCCTGTGCGCAACGCTCCTTGCCGTGGGAATCAGCGTGGCGGCGCTACATGTTTCAGCCCCAGTTATAACGGCACAATTGTCAGGCCCCTGTATTGGAAGGGGAATGAGCCTCTTCATGGTAGGAGGCGAGCTTTCCCGCACCGCAGGTCCGCTGGTTGCGGTGTGGGCGGTCTCGAGCCTTGGCCTTGCAGGCATGTGGCAGCTCATGTTTGTCGGATGGGCAGCTTCGGCGGTGCTGTGGTGGAGGCTCGGGCAGACGCGGTCAAAGACCTCGGCCAGGGCGCCGGCATCTTTGACCGGTATGTTCAAAGAGATGAAGATCATCATTGCCGGTGTTTTCGGCATCCTGGTCGCGCGTTCTTTCATGGCATCTGCCATAACCACTTACCTTCCGACATTTCTCTTCGGTGAAGGGCACAGCCTGTGGTTTGCCGGTATCTCCCTGACTGTGTATGAGGCGGCCGGAGCGGCAGGTGTTCTCGTCTCAGGAACTCTCAGTGACACCATGGGAAGAAGAAAGGTCCTTCTTGCAGCCACCTTGTTCTCGCCGGCGATGATGCTTGCCATGCTCTATGTGCAGGGGCCGCTGCTCTTTGTTGCGCTATTCCTTATGGGTTTCTCGACTATTGCAACCGGGCCGGTACTCATGGCCGTAATGATGGAAAATGCCGGTGCCAACAGGGCAGCGGCAAACGGGATCTATATGGCAATCAGTTTTGCGATCAGGGCGAGCGTAATACTTGTTATAGGCTCTGCAAGCGACGTTTTAGGAATGCGCAGCGCCTTTTTGATGTGTTCCCTTGTAGCCTTTGCAGGAATTCCCTTTATCTCCCTGCTGCCGAAAGCCGACAGGACATAGATGCTCTGTGTTTGAGTGATACCTGTTTCAATAACCGGTTGACTGTTTATAATAGTTATTTTCTGTGCCCGGTATTAAGCCCTGATATCACGGGTACTCTTCGCATAGGGCCATGTTTTCTGGGAGCGGCTTCAGTCGATATCTCGATGCTGCTGTTGGAAATGGTATCGCGGCTGAAGCCGCTCCCACAAGGGTTGTTCCTTGTCTGATGCTAAAGATAGTATAAAAGGGTCTCGGGCAATCAATGACGTTTCTTTCCGGAACTCCACAGCGGATCATCGCCGAAACGATCCATCCACCATTCCTGGCCCGAGAGATATTTTGCCAACTCTTCCCTTGTAAAAGAGAATTTATAGTGCTTGCAGTATTCGATGATGATCTCGTAGGCAGCGATGATCTTTCTTGTCATCTCCTCGCAGCGTTTTGTGTCGTCATAGCATTTATCCGGATGCCATCTGTTCATAAGTTCCCGGTACTGCGCCTTGATCTCCTCCATGGTTGCAGTCTCAGGCAGTTCCAGCAGTTTCCGTGCTTCGGTGATCTCCTGATATCTGTTCATTGTTTAACCCTTCTTTCCGCGCAGTACAATGAAAGACCCCTGCCCATAACCGGATCTTACCTCCTCCTGTCCGTTGATCATCGACAGGTCATCGAAGATGGTCTGGCGCGAATCAAAGTCATGAAACCCGTTACGCTTCATGATCTCGAGGACCTCGCCGGTGGAATAAAACGTGGCATCCCTATAGAATACATTGTTTTCCTTGTGCTTAAGGTATTGACGGCCGATCAGGCTTTCGCGGTCTACAAAACCGATGATGAGACAGCCTCCCTTTGATAAGACCCTGTGTGCTTCCCTGAAGGCCTGATCTGTATTATCGAGGAAGCAGATGGTTGTGACCATCAGGACATGGGAGAACACAGCGTCCTTGAAGGGGAGGTTCTCGGCAAGGCCGCCCAATACCTTAATGCCCTTTTTCAGGGCAAGAGATCTCATGTGTCCGGAAGGTTCCACCCCGACCCTGATGCCCAGGGGAACTGCAAACCTGCCGGTTCCGACCCCGATTTCCATGCCTGAATGCCCTTGAGGCAGTAAGGCACTGACCGCCCTTAATTCAGCCTCGTAAGCCTCGCGGTTTTTTTCAAACCACTGTTCGTATTCCAGGGTATAGTTCTCGAATGCAGCAGATTTAACCATCTATTAAACCAATATAGATTCCATGTAGAGCGTTTGCAACATCAGACCTGTTTTTGCAGAGGCTTATAAAGGGTGGATTCGTGTGTGAGCAGCCGGGTCGGTCTCAAGTTATCCTGATCACGCTGGTTGTCATTATGGACCATGGAAATGGCGCCGAAAGGACAACTGTCGATGCATTCGGCGCAGCCCAGGCAGGGTCGTGCGTCGATCCCGGCAACATCGTTTACTGCTGATATGGCATGTTGAGGGCATGCATCCACGCAGGTCCCGCAGCCTTTGCAGGCGCGTTCGTCCACGACTGCCACCACGGGACTCCTGTCCGTACGGTTTGTATTCCTTGTGCGGTTACGTTCCCGGTTTATGAAAGTAGTGCTCGTCATGTACGGGGAAGATCCGGGGGCAACGAAGGTATCAGCGTATAGCATCGGGTGGGCACCGATGAATGCGCGTCCCCTTCGAGGTCCACTGCGGCCTTTCATCCGGCCTCTTCCTCGTGAGGCCTGGCCGTTTCTCCTTGGCATCTTTAATGCTCCTTACCATGCAATTTACATTGATTATAAATATATCCCTCATGCGGGATGTCTTCATTGATCCACGTCAATGAATCGCTTCGGGCCTGCCGGTTCAAAGATCACGGTCTTAAGACAATATGTTTCCGGTCCTCGCCCTTTTCTTTTTCTTCCATGATCTTTTTCATATTCTCATGTACCTGGACAATTGCGTCATGTATGAAAGCGGTCTTGTTTACGACACACACATATTTCTTCAACAATCTGAAGATATTGGGCCCCATCTTTCTCCCGACGATGACATCGATATCCTTTAGCACGGAAGATACTGCCTGTGCCTTTTCAGGGTCGCCATGTCTGATGGTTTCATCTTCTTGATATCGTGCATTTTTTCTGGTCTCGATAAACTCTTCGCCGCCTCTGGAAAATTTATAGATGTGAAAAAACCGTGCCATACCAAAATGGTCATCATTAAATGTATCACCGTCATCAGTTGCAAAAGCAATGAACAATTCCACTCGGTTTCTCTCTATGATATTTATTATATTCGTTGTCTGGCAATAGTTTCCTGACCGTTTATGTCGATAAGATCAACCATACAAAAAGCCTGCTCTTCCCGGCCTCGATTTTCCAGAACGTGCTGCGTTATTCCTCAGGGTGTGATCTTATTGTTGGAGATACAGACTCGATGGCCCCTCTTGCTGATGGACTATTTGAAAAAGTGCGGAGCCCAAGCATTGCCGGGGCCCCGCAGGAGGTATACGCTTTCGCGCTGTCAGGCTTCTTCGAGTTCCTGGATCCTCTTTTGAATCTCTTCCAGCGTTTTCTGCAGGTATTGAGCCTGTGCCTTCAATGCATCGGCATCCTGTACTGGATTATACGGGACCGCTCCGTATACAGGGGTCTGGTAATACGGGGCATCGAACCAAGCTCCCCTTCTTCCCCAGCCGCCTCCTCGACCGCCTCTTCCACGGAAACCTCTTCCCGGGACGGGGTTGACATACCCCGGCATGTTATATCCGGCACAATAACCCGCAGCCCTTCCTGTCATAGGTCCCATTCCAGCAGGACCTGTTCCGTTACCAAATGGCATATGTTTTCCTCCTTTCTATTTTTATTATTATCGACCGGTCCGACCCTGTCCGGATCCTCTTCCTGTGGTATTTTTGCCGGTACCTGACGAATTGCCGCGACCTCCAGGCACGTCAGGCGGAATATTTGTCGAGCGTGAACCCGGCCAGGAAGTATTCCTTCCTTCAGAGCACCGTCCCATTTTTCTTCCGGTCATAGGTCCTTGTCCCTGTGGTCCTGTACCGTCACCTCTTGGCATATCCATTCCTCCTTTTGTATCAATCTCCAGCTGGGGCGTGTCATTAATTTATATGTTGATAAAAATGATGTTGCATATAGAGTGCCAGTCGGTAATAAATATCGTAATGTCATGATATATCAGTATGTGTTAGCAATGGGGGGGGT
>DSAD01000192.1 GCA_011372875.1 Deltaproteobacteria bacterium | reverse complement strand
GCTTATATAATATAGAAGTCAATGTATCTATTGATCCTGTTTCATTTTATCCAACATCTTAGATGTTGATACTATTAATGGCGAATAATCCCGGCATAAAGCCTTGCTCTGTGAGAGCGGCTTTATACCGCGATAGTATTTCTCCCGTTTGCGGAGTAATCGCGGCTGAAAGCCGCTCCCACATGCTTGCTCCATCTCTAACACAAATATGGGTTTATTGATCTGTCTTTATAGCTACAGTGGCAGATTCAGACTATCTGAAAGCCGCTGCTATGCATAAGATGAAATATGGATTCAGATATACACCTAATCCTCCGCCGGATAGCCGGTAATGGTTGCGATCTTTTTGTACAGAGGCTCCATTGCCTGATATGTCTTTTTATACACATCCTGGTACAGCTCGTTGTAGACACGGTGATTCCCGGCAATGGGCTCAAATGTCCTGCCTTTTTTCGTCATGGATGAGACAGCATCGTCAAACGAGGCATACATGCCCGTGCCCACGGCAACATCGATCGCCGCACCGAGCCCGCAGATCTCGGAAGTGGCCATGCGCGATGCAGGCAGGTTGAAGATGTCGGCAGCGATCTGCACCGCCACATCACTTCTGGAACCTCCGCCGCCCACCCGGATCTCCTGAAGAGGAGTCTTGTTTTTCTTTACCACGATTTCGGAGAGTCTTCTGAGTTCATAGCCGATGCCTTCAAGGATTGCCCTGTAGATATGTGCCCTGGTATGCACGTCTCCGAACCCGATGATGGAGCCCTTGGCATACTTCGAGTACACCATGGGCGACCAATACGGCTGAAGCATGAGACCCATGGACCCCGGCGGAATATTCTGTATTACCTCGTCAAGGATCACCTCCGGGGCAACACCGCGCTTTTCAGCCTCGATTGCCTCTCTCTGCCCGAATTCCTGCTTGAACCAGGTGACCATCCAGAACCCCCGGAAGATAAACATCTCGATATCCCAGGCATTGGGCAGAGCGGCAGGCCAGGTGAAAAATTTCATGTTCTTCTCTGCAATATAGTTGTAGGTTATCACCTCCATGCAGGTGGCAGTGCCGTAGCTGATCACCCCTATGCTCGGGTCTATGGCCCCGGCGCCTAAGAGTTCCGACTGCTTGTCTCCTGCACCCACTATAACGGGCAACCCTTCGGGCAGTCCCGTCTCGGCTGAAGCACTGGCAGTGATATGTCCCAGTACGGCATCAGGGGGAAAGATATCGACCATGTGATTCTTTTCCAGACCGAAGGCCTCATAGGCCTGAGGCAGACCGTGCCAGACTAGTTTCTTGTAATCCAGGGGCCACATGCCGGTGATCATGCCGACCGAGTCTTTGAACTCGCCGGTAAGCCTGTTTACAAACCAGCCCGATATCTGCATGAACTTGTATGTCTTCTTGTATATCTCTGGCTCGAACTGCCTGATCCATAGAAATTTTGAGTGCTTTCGTACATATTTAATGGCCTCGCTCATTCCCGCAACAGCGAAAAGAACCTTTGCAGCGACGCTCAAAGGAGGCGGATTCGGTGTAGTGCGCTGATCCAGCCAGATGATGGCTGGCCTCAAGGGATTGCCCTGCCTGTCAACCGGTACGAAGGTGCCCCTCTGCGTAGTGATACCGACACCGGCGATCTCTTTCGGATCTATGTCGATCTTTTTCATGAGGCTCTTCGTTACCTTGCAGAGCTTTTCCCAGTAGTCCTCGGGGTTATGTTCCGCCCACCCGGGGTGCTTGGAGAAATACGTGTCGTACGTATCCTGTGCTATGGCAAGCTCGTTGCCCTGACGGTCAAAAAGAATCGCCCTGACATTCTGAGTTCCCGAATCCAACGAAATAACATAGTTCTTATCAGCCATAGCCTCCTCCATCTCTACTGCAGGTTATCAATCCGTCTTCCCGTCCGCTTCCCGCTTCGTTATTTAACAGCCCGGAACACGTCGCTGGATGATGAGCCTGTGTTCAATTTTCCGCGGTTTGCAGCCACAGAGGTCCCAAGGTTTGCCACGAGACTTATACCCTTGATTGTCTGAAACATACACTTCATGCTTTCCTGCCCAGGCAAACGCGAATTTCATTTTACCGGAAATTTGTCAGGATGAACAGGTTCTAATCAGCACTGGCCGCTCGGCCAGATCATTATCTCTCCCTCTCCCCCATCGTGAGGGAACCCACTCGAACTACACAATCCGAAATATCTTATCCTTCTGCCTGAAATCGTGCTCCTCAATTCCTGTCCTGCTGTGTGATGATCCTGTTCATCTTTCCGCTGAAAAACCCTTCCAGGTCGAGGGCCACAAAGGTAAAACCAAGGCCCTTTAGTGCTGCTACAATATCTTCCTTGTATTGCAGAGCGATTACGGGCTCTGAAAGCTCGATTACCGCCATTTCATAGGGAAAGCACCTTATTCTGAACCCGGCAAATCCCATCCCTCTGAGGTATTCTTCCGCGGCCTCAACCCTTGACAATTGTTCTTTGATCAATTGATATCCATAAGGAAACCTGGAGCACAGGCATACGGTGTTGGGTTTGTCCCAGCCGGGCAAACCAAGCTCTTTTGAGAATTGCCTGATCTCGTCTTTTGTGATCTGAACATCGATGAAGGGCTGCCAGATTTTATCTTCAAGCGATGCCTTCATTCCGGGCCGGTAATCCTCGTAATCCGAGAAGTTCGTACCATCTGCAACAGTCTCAAAGCCATGCTCTTTTGCCCATATTTTTACTGCGGAATTCCTCAGCTTACGGCAGATATAGCATCGATCGGGCGGATTTTCGGCAAAATGTTCGCCCTGCTCGATCTCATTTAGAGGGAAAAGCACATGCTTTATGCCGATATTACGGGCCATATTCTTTGCCTGGGCAATCTCATGGCGTGGGACAATGGGCGAATCAAAGGTAAGCGCAACGGCATTGCGGCCAAGAACATCATAGGCTACGCGGGTAAGAAGTGTGCTGTCGAGGCCACCCGAGTACAGGACCAGGATCCTTTTCCTGTCCGAGACTGCCTCTTTGAGCTCAGCCAACCGGCTCATCTCTGTGCCTCTTTATCGACAGAAGTATTCTCACTGCTGCTGCGGCAGCTCCTACGCTGTTGCCGATATTGAGAACCAGAAGACCCGGCACACAGCTCTGGAGCATGGTCATAAGTGCGGTTTCCCCCTGCCCTTTGAATCCGTATCCGATAGGGGTCGGCACGGCAATAATGGGCTTGTCGGTAAGGGATGCCATCATGGTCGGAAGAATACCGTCCATACCGGCAAAGATTATCAGGACATCGGCATCATGCGTCTGCTTGATGCCGAGAAACGGGCGGTGCATGCCCGATACCCCGAAGTCAAAGGCCTTTATCACCTGCGCCCCGATCTCTTCGAGCAGAAGCGTGCACTCCTTCGCATACGGGGTATCTGCCGTGCCTGCTGTAATGACACCCACAGTGCCGAGGTCTTCCCGTGGAACATCTCCCTTTTTGAGACAGACAAGGTTTCCGGCCCTTTTCATCAATGCCTCTGGAAATGCCTGACTCAGGGCTGCCTGTACGGTCTCGTCAGCGATCGAGATAATGGCCCTGCCTCCTGTATCCAGGAAACTACCGGCAATGGAGATGATCTGCTCCATGGTCTTGCCCTGGCCAAAGATCACCTCGGGAAATCCGGTACGCTTGTGCCGGTGAAGGTCCAGAAGAAAATCCTCACCCTGCTCATACAGGATCTTGACTATTTTCTCGTAAGCTTCTTCCTGGCTGATATCGCCCTTCTTGAATGCCTCAAGCAGATCCTGAATCATCGCTCCCCCTTCATCTATACAATCTTGCCGCCCTCGCTCTTATCGCCAGTTGTGCCCTTACTATTCCTTTTCTTGATCTTTTATTGCTGCCTCCACCGCTGCCCTGACATCTGCAAGGGGAATATTCTCAGTCTGTGAGATTGTATGCATATCCCGGAATTCGGGTTTGGAGCGTTTTTTCCCGGACGGGGTGATCACTTCCTTGACGCCTATTGGACCGTATATTGTTTCAACCGTGTATTCTCTTCTCGGGAGAACCCGTCTTGAAACGGCTTGATAACGAACGCCTATGGATGTCGTATGTTCCAGGATCGCAGACAGGACATCTTCCAGGGCATCGCACGAACAGAGAGCCTTGATGCCTTGGCCCGGCCTGCCTTTTTTCATGATCCTGGGTGTGATGCTTACATCAAGAGCCCCTGCATCAAAGATCCTTGAGGTGGCTGATTCATATTCTTCAGGGGTCATATCGTCCACATCCGTCTCTACCATATAGCACAGATCATCTGAGCCATGCGAGGGAACCTCGCACAGGATTGTCCTGCAGAGATTCGGCCAGGAAGGGATATCCCTGTCGCCGCATCCATACCCGACACCCTTGAGGACAAGATCGAATGGAGGATTACCACGCTTGGCAAGTGCACTGATAACCGCTGCGCCCGTTGGTGTCGTGAGTTCCGCGTCGATACGGGTAACCCTCACGGGTATGCCCTCGAGGAGCTTGACGGTCGCAGGCGCCGGAACAGGGATAATACCATGCATGGATTTCGTGGTGCCTGTGCCTAGAGACACTGCACGGGAATATACATCGTCTATTTCAAGATGAACGAGTGCTGCGGCTATGCCAGTGATATCGAGGATCGAGTCCAGGGCGCCAAGTTCGTGAAAGTGAACGTCATCCACGTCTACCCCGTGAACTGACGCCTCTGCCTGAGCCAATATCGTGAAGATGTTCAGGGCTTTTTTACGTATTTCTTCGGGAAGTTTCCCGATAAAATCCTTTTTAATCTGTTTAAATGACCTGTGAGAACCCTCATGGCCTATCTCAAATTTCAGGTCAATAGCTGCAATATTGTTGATTGACTTTTCATGAACATGGATGGTGAACTTTCCCACGGGCATGAGAGAATAGATCTCTTCGAGATACTTTACCGGACAGCCCAGTTGAATAAGGCTTCCCAGCAGCATGTCGCCACTGATACCTCCTATAGGGTCGATTATCAGTATTTTCATAGCACCTTGCTTTGTGAAAGCGGCTTTGAGCCGTGATTTGTCCTCATCATGTCTGTCTCGTAATCGCAGATCAAATCGCTCCCAACGTGTTTATTTCCTCTCAAACGCAAAACACGGGATAAATTAAACATTTCCAGGATCAAGCATAATCAAATCACTGCACCAAATCAACAACGCATAGGTTCAGATTCAATTTCGCTGTAAACCTCTGGCCATTACCTTTTCAAACATGTATAATCCAGACAACAAAATCAACCCCTTTAACACAAGAAGATGAGAGGTGCTTATGGAGCTCACCGAGACAATTCAAAACAGGCGCAGTGTTCGTAGATTCACCGATTATCATGTAACTGATGACGAGATACGCGAACTCCTCAATGCAGCAGGATCTGCCCAGTCATGGGCCAACACCCAGGTATGGGAATTCATTGTTGTCAGAGACAGGGCGCTCATTGATAAGGTCACCGGAACCTATGCGGACAAGAACCCGGCGACAAAGGGTTCCCTTGCCTCTTCAGCACTGATCGTTGCCTGTGCAAAGACCGGTGTTTCGGGCTGTTACGACGGGAAAGACATTACCAAGTTCTCGAACTGGTTCATGTTCGACCTGGGCATAGCAGTGCAGAATCTCTGCCTGAAGGCACACGATATGGGTCTCGGAACTGTCGTGGTCGGGTTGATGGATCATGACGCATGCAGCAAGATCCTGTCGGTTCCCGATGGCTATGAGGTGGTTGCAGTCCTCCCGGTTGGAAAACCCGCCAGCGCCGGCAAAAATGGCCCACCGAGGAAGAAACTGAAGGATTTCGTCCACCTCAATACGTTCGGAACCACTTTTTGAAAAACTCCTTTTTATCCGGGGTATTTTCCATGAATGATTACGGGATACGCCTTGAGAGAAGAGATCATATAGCGGTCATCTCTCTTGACAGACCGCAGCGGCGCAATGCCTTTGACGAGATCATGTGGAAGAGTCTTGCAGGCGTGACTGAAAAACTCAAGCAAGACCTGCCAAGGGTAATAATCATCACCGGGGCCGGGGACAATGCCTTCTGTGCGGGCTTCGATGTCAATCCCGACAACCCGCAGGTTTCAAGGCTCGCTTCTGCGGTGGAAAATCGCGACAGCAGCCCTGTCAGGGATCTTATCCGCATGATACGCACGACACTCGATTCACTGGTATTCCTGCCGGTACCCGTTATTGCTGCGATAAACGGGCTTGCTTACGGTGGCGGGGCGGAAATCGCCGTACGGTGCGACCTTCGGGTTATGGACCCTGCTGCAATACTCTGCTTTTCAGAGGTGACCCTGGGTCTTATGCCTGATCACGGCGGCGTTGTCGGCCTGGCGCGTCTCGTAGGCCCGTCCATAGCAGCAGACCTCATTCTCACGGCAAGAAAACTCGATGCGGAAGAGGCCCTCGCCCTCGGCCTGGTCAACCGCATAAGCGGTCCCGGCAGCGCGCTCGATGAAGCGATTTCCCTGGCCACAAGCATTGCAGATAACGGTCCGAGGGCTGTACGACATGCTCTCGAAGTAATCAGAAAAACTGCTGATATGACATATGTGGATGCCCTGGAGATGGAATCGAAAAAGGCGGTGGAACTGATTGCAAGCGGTGAATGCATACACGGGATTACGGCTTTTCTCACCAAGGAAAAGCCGAACTTCCCGGAACCGGACTGATTCCTTTCCCCTGCGAGGAAAGAGAGCTGCCGTGTTCTCAGAATTTCTTCCTGGCGGTCAGGGCAAGCGAGAAGCCCCTGTAGCGGTAATCTGAGATCGGGTGATACCAGTTCCGGTCATCGTCCATGACAAAACCACGGATCGATGCATTGACGCCGACATCCTGACTGATCATCCTGTCTATCGAACACCCGAGCGTCAGCTTCTTCCTCTTCCCTATGTAGTACACTGAAAACCCGGGATAGCCGTTCTCCTCTATGTACAGATACTCCATCAGCGCCGACAGCGTCGTGTCACGATCCTTGTAATACCGATACTCCACATCTGCTATCCACTCGTCCCCATGACTGTTCCTGTCCTCG
>DSAD01000012.1 GCA_011372875.1 Deltaproteobacteria bacterium | reverse complement strand
TTCAGCCTTTATTCAGGATTGAATGTGCGGCAATGACGCCTGAACAGCTTGCCTGGATAAGACCCCTGGTAATGCCTGCCCCGTCACCTATAACATAGAGGCCTTCTATCTGCGTTTCAAGACCGCTGCTGAGCCTTATGCGGTTTGAGTAGAATTTGACCTCGATCCCGTACAGGAGCGTATGAGATGAGTTTACACCCGGTGCAATCCTGTCCAGACAGCTGAGCATCTCGATGATATCGGTGAGAATCCGATATGGCAGACAATAGCTCAGGTCTCCGGGCGTCGCCTGTTTCAGAGTAGGTGTGGTAGAACACTTCATCAACCTCGATGCCGTGGTGCGTCTGCCTGAAAGAAGGTCTCCGAGCCTTTGCACGATAACCCCTTTGCCGAGCATGTTCGCCATTGTGGCCACTGATTGGCCATATCCGATGGGGTCATCAAAAGGCTCGGTGAAATCGGCGCTTACCAGGATGGCAAAGTTGGTGTTCACGGTTCTCTTATTCGCCCACGAATGTCCGTTGACGGTCAGGATATCACCGATAGTCTCACTCACCACTTCACCATATGGATTCATACAGAAGGTCCGTACCCTGTCGTCAAAGGTCTTTGAGTAGTAGATGAACTTGGTTTCATAGGCCTTGTCGGTGAGATCCTTCATGATCACGGCCGGCAGTTCAACACGAACCCCCAGGTCCACCGGGTTTGGATGGGTCTCCAGAGAGAGTTTCTTTGCCTGAGTAGACATCCAGGACGACCCCACTCTTCCGGGGGCGGCAATGACACAAGGTGCTTCAATGACGGTTCCGTCTGACAGGGACACACCTTTTACATGTCCGTTCCCGGAGAGGATATCAACGGTACGGGTATTGAAAATGGTCCTTATCTTCTTGTCGAGAACCTTTCGCAGGTCCTTCAGGATGGTATAGCAGTTTTCCGTACCTATGTGCCGGACCTTTGTCGGTATATAAACAAGGCCTGCCAGGCGTGCCTGTGCAGAGACGGCAGAGGCATGGTCGGGGTTTATGGAAAATAATTCGCCACAGGATTCGTAGCTGGAGTATACTGAATCGACCTCATCGAGGAGTCTTTGCAGATCTTCTTCGGGCAGCAGGGAGGAAAGCTGTCCGCCCACCTCGGTTGAGATGGTAAGTTTTCCGTCACTGTACGCACCAGCACCGCCCCATCCGATGACCATCTCCTTGCCTGTTCTGCTTCTTTCGTGAATATCCTTTCCCTGTTCCACAATTACAATGTCAAGCTCGGGAGATTTTTTTGATAATTCAAGAGCGGCGAATATACCGGCAGGACCGGCACCGATTATCACCACATCAGCCATAGGTGGATCTCCTTGTGTAAAGCAGTATCATTCCCAGGGAAACTGCAGCAATGTTGGCAGTCCAGGAAGCGACTATCGGTTCGAGTATACCCGAAGCCCCGATGCTTGTCACCCCGGAATGCAGGAACCAGTATGACAGACCCAGAACAAGGCCGACCGTGATCCCCCGAGCTATACCGCCTGCACGTGGAAATCTCATGCCAAAGGGCAGCACGAGTATGGTCATGATGATGGGGGAAAAGGAGAAGCTGATCCTGCTGTAGTAGACGGTTTCCAGGGAAGTGGAGCGGATTGCGTCAATCTCGAGTTGATCCAGATACTGTCTGAGGTGTCCTATAGGCAGAATTTCAGGGTTTGCCTGAGCCATTACAAGGTCTGCCGGGCCTCTTGAAAGCGGGAGTGTATGCATCGAATTATCAACCGATATACCCCTTTCTCCCAGGTTGATGACATCGAGTTTGTCGACGGACCAGAACCGAGAGTTCCAGACGGCCTTTTCTGCACGAAGTATGGAGGTGAGTTTTCCCGAGGAAGTACGGTAGCAGGAGACATTACGCATTATCCCTTGTTCAATATTCATATGTTCTACAAGATAGATGTCTCCGCCCAGCTTGAATCTGCCACCGGATACGGAGAAAGAACCATCAATATCCCTTTTCCTGATATTGATGTTTTCTATCTTTTCCGCCTTTCTCTGCGCCTGTGGATATATATAGAATGATATTGATCCCATGGCACATGTGGCAATAATGCCGGTGAGGATATAGGGAAGATACATGCGGAAGGTGGAAACTGAACAGGCCTGCATGGCAATGGTCTCTACGTGACGTGATAATGCGGCCTGTGTTGCGAGAATGCCCAGACATACGGAAAATGGAAGAACCCAGTAAATCATCTGCGGTACGGTCAGTAGAGTGTGCACAAGAATGGTCGGCAGGTCTGTGTTGTGCTCTGCATACAACGAAAGATTCCCGAAAAACCGGGAAATCATAATCAGCAGGACAAGACCTGTCAGGCAGGCAAGACACATGAACAGGGCCTTTTTGAATATATATTGTGTGATAGTGCCTATGATCAGGTACCCCCTTTGCTTAAATGGGACTTACGCCAGATATATATACCCAGAAGTACGATACAGAATATTATGTTAGGCATCCATGCGCCGACAAAAGGTGCAAGGAGTTCGGCTCTAACCATGCGGTCTGCGAATATATACACCAGATAATATCCCAGTATGGTGGAAATACCAACGATGAAGCCGGTATATCTGGGTGATCGCGGTCTTTGAATGCCAAAACTGATCCCGATTATCCCCAGGATGATGTTCAAGACAGGGAAGGAGACCCGGTTATAGTATTCCTTTACCCACCTCGGTTCCGGATACAAGGTCATCATTTCCTTTAATTCGGGCTGCGTTGCCGATTCATAGGCTCGTATGCTCAGCTCTTTGCCCAGACTTGCCTCAATGGTGAAGAGATATTCATCAAAGGTGATATACCTGAGTACAGCCCCGGTATTCATGAACATGCTACCGTTCATAAGTCTCATCATGATCCCCGAGGCAGTGACATCGATCGTGCCAGTATCGGCGGTGATGATCGAGCTTTCATTTCCTGTTGTTTCAATAAATACGTTGTTCAGTCTTTTCTCAACATGATTCACGGATTCAATATACAAAGTGATGCCTTTGAATGTGTCATCGAATTCCCGCTCCTTGAGAAAGGCATAGATCTTTTCGGGAGCCTTCTCAATGAGTTGTGACTCAATCTTCTTCATTGACATTGGGCCGAGATATGTTGATACAGCCATATGTGAGATCATGCACAGGGTTGAGAGAAAGATAATAGGCAGGGATAAAGTCAAGTTCTGTATACCGCAGGCCTTCATCGCGATGATCTCTGATTCCGTAGAAAGCCTCTCGAGCACTAGAAGGATGGAAAAGAGCAGTGCCATTGGAACGACAAATACCGCCATGGGGATCATGATGACAAAGAAAACATCGATATCAGATATGGATACAAACCTGCCGATCCTTATCCATTCAACGATAAACATCACTGCATAAAGTACCAGTGAGGAGGAAAAGAAGACTGTGAGCAGGTATCTCAGGATGTATCTCTGTATTATCATATTGGCGGCTGATTATACCCGCATAACAAGTGAATTGTCCACATTGTTTCCGTCATCATGTCATCATTGACACGATATGGAGAACTTAGTATGTATTTATGCATGAAACACAAGACAGGTTTGATTTCAGGTTTGTTTGTCGTGCTTTTGTTCATGGGATGTACACACACCAACTACAGTCAGGAAGAATTCAACGCTGTCGCTGATGAATTGAACTCCTGCACCCGGCAGTTGAAGATGGCCCAGGATGAGAATGCCGCCCTCAAGAAGTTGATGGATGAGACTAACAAGGAGCTTACGCAAACATCTTCGGAACTTCTCGGTTTTAACGATGAGAAACAACAGCTGCTGGACAAGAACATACAGTGCCTGGAGGAAAAAAAGGTTCTTTTGAAACAGATATCCATGTTCGGCGATATCATAAAGGAAAGAAACGAGGCCAAATGGCGGATCAACAAGGCTTATGAATACATCCTTGCGTATCTGGAGACCGAACGTCTCAATGACCAGGTATACATCATCAGGAGCCAGGAAAAGATCAAGATCGTCATTCCTCAAAGGGTGCTGTTTCCCAACCCCATGAGTGCATGGCTTACCCCTAAAGGTTCGCGCTTGATAGAAAAGATAGGACTCGGTCTGAGGCAGATGGACATGATCTATGTCGAGATAGGCGGACATACTGACAATACCGCCATATCCGAGTCTGTGAACAAAATATACCCATCAAAATGGCATCTGGCCCAGGGCCGTTCCATGTCCGTACTCATGGTGCTCAAGGAAACAGGGATAGCACAGGAAAAGATGTGTGCCATATCCTATGCGGACACCAAACCCATTGCAGACACAAAGACAGAAGATGGAAGAGCCATGAACAGGCGTATTGAGCTGGTCGTCACCCCGTAAGATTAAAATGGAGTGCAGGTCCGTGCTTTACACGATCGGATTTTGGGAATCATTGTGGCGGTGTGGACCTGATCTTCCTGATCATTTTCTCGGTGAAAGCGGAGATATCGATCTTTCTGCCACCGAAGCGCCATTCAAGATACACACACAGGTATTCACCAAAGTCTTGTGAAACAGGGTTCCATTGTCTGGCTACCTGCCTGAAATGCTGTTCATGGGTATCGTGTTTTTCCAAGACCACCCCTTTTTTTCCGAATGCACGAACAACCTTTGCATAGGATGGCATATACAGCATCCTGACAGACCGATAAACGACCCACAGGCATATGGCAAAGAAGACCGATCCGATACATGTGTACAGAATATACCCCATCTCATTATCGATATCAGGAGACGAGAAGAGGACAAAGGTGGCAAAACGTATCTGGTCGTCAAGGGAATACTGAATCACCCACCGGATCCATTTGAAACGCATGGTATCAAAAAGGTTCGAATGCTTCCGGGAGATACCAGATGATACGGGCGAGGCATCTGCGAGCAGCCAGTGTCCGTCCCAGTATTCCACCCATGCATGGGCATCCCTTGAGCGGACAATGTAGTACTCGCCACTGGTGTTGTATTCATGCACGAGAAATCCGGTCACCACCCTGGCAGGGATACCGCATCCCCGGAGCATGCAGGCAAGAGCGGATGCGAAGAATTCACAATGACCCTTTCTGGTCTCGAAAAGAAACCACTCTATCGGTACGGCATCATCAGGCACTTCCGGCCTGTCAAGCGAGTAGGTGTAATTGTTCCGAAGGTAATCAACCAGCATTGAAACCTTTTGCGCTGTGCTGCCACGCCCGGCTATGGCCTTGCCGAGCGCACCTGCGCGCAACACTTCATCTGGGAGATAGGTGCTGCATGGAGGATCGTCAAGGGGTGTGTTGTTTACCCATACATCGTAAACCGGTGGGACTTCTTTTGTCCAGTAGATGTTGTTGCCCTGCCTGATACTGCGCCTGGGAAATATGGATGCAAAACTGTATGGATAAAAGACATTGTGTGCCCCGATCCCTGTAGGGTATATCGTAAGCCGGTCGGTGAAAGACTCTTTCATGACCATGCCTCGTCGTTGAGATGTTTCCCTGGTGAATCCTCCCCCGGAGATATTCTCCAGCCGGGCACCGGAAAGATAAAATGTATTGGGGGGGCTTCCGTCAGCCCATATGATGCGCATGGCAATATTGTCATCGTTTACAATGGAACCTGTCTTGTTCAGGTCCACTTCTTCAGAGAATCCGGTACGAGGATGTGTTATCAGCGAGGTCTTGATAATGGTAGAGCTCGGCCTTGGAATGATATAGAAAAGCACGGAACATACAACGATTATACCGGACCACACTGCGGGCCAGTGCAGATGTCCGGGAACAGTGCCCCGGGGTTTTTCGCCGAACTCGCTACTGTCGAGGTAATATAAGGCCATGGGAATCAGGCACACCATGAGAACAAGACCGACAAGAAACATCGGGCTTACAGTGAATATGGTAGCGAGGATGCATTCAGCCAGACCTATACCGATGATCTGATGGATTTCCCTGTTCGTTTTTTTTAGGACGAGCCTGATGATGGCGAAAAAGACAATGACATCACGCAGTGCAAGCAGCATAGTTTCTCTGCCGAAAAGATATATCCTCAGGATTTCAAGACAGACAACACCTAGGCAGCACATAAGCACAAGTGATGAAGGTACGGAGATCTTAACGTAAAAGTACCTGCAGACAACAAGATGAACCATACAGATAACAATGAACGCCAGGGGCGCAAGAAGATCCGCAAGAAACAGACACAGCATTCCGCTCAGAGATATCCCTGTAGTGATCAGAGAGAGTTTATAGGTAGATGACATGAGCCTTACCGCTAAAATCCTTTGTCATTGGCTCCTTTATGGAGCTTGTACAGGCAAGGTTTTCGAGTATCCCCAGTTTATGCGTTCTGCCGGAATCAATACCGCTGAAGTATTCATTCATGGCCAGGCCGAAGGCACTGCCTGCCCTTTCAAGCTCCAGGATGATAAAGGCGGCATTGCTGATCTTGAGTTCCATATCCCCCCCCGGGAGCAGCACAACAAGACCCCGGGCACCGGATCCTCCTTCAATTACCCTGGAAACGAGCCCCAGATGCTGTTTTTTCCATACAATGGCAGAAAGAGGATCTCCCGGCACATAGGGCCTTACATGGGAGATGCTGTCGTGTGCCTGCCCACTGCCTTGGCCTTCAATCCCGAGGGATGAAAGGGCGGTGCAGTGGACAGGTTCAGGAAACACTACCATGTCCTGTGACAGGTCAAAGGATATGGACTTCCGGAAGAGCCCATATGGATATGTTGTTGAGACCTCTACCCTGCCGAGGCTCACGATGCCTCTTCGAGGGAATACGACCTCGGTGTTCAGGCTTTGTGTTATCCCCTTTGCGAGGTGTCCCAAAGAGAGTTCAGTGATATCTTCGATCATGAGTCTGCTCGATGTGTTGCGGGGATTACGTATTCCATAACTCAGTATCGCGGGTCTTTTTGCAAATATCTGAGAAGGCAGTGTCCGTGACATCTCAAGATAACGGAGATTTCTTTCCGATTCTATTCCCGAGACGATCATGAACGAAAGCATGCCTGCCAGGATCAGAAACAAGAGATTGTTTCCCGTCATCATGGCAACAAAGATGATTGC
>DSAD01000185.1 GCA_011372875.1 Deltaproteobacteria bacterium | reverse complement strand
CCTCATTGGTCCTCTTCTGATTGATGCGTGTTCCGAGGTCTTCTTCCATCCACATCCTGCCCCCGCCTGCGCCGCAGCAGAAGCTCTTGGCATGATGGCTGGCCATCTCGACAACAGGACCTGAATTGAGGGATTTCAGGATATCTCGTGGCTGTTTGTATACATTATTGTAGCGGCCCAGATAGCATGAGTCGTGGTAGGTCATAGTGCCCAGCTCAGGGACCGGCTGCTTCAATGTAATCTTGCCCTGTTTAATGAGCTTATCAAGGATCTCTGTATAGTGATACACATCATAGTTGCCGCCAAGATCCTTATAGTCATATTTCAATGTGTTGTAGCCATGGGGACACATGGTGATTATCTTGGATACGTTATAGGCATTGAATGTCTCGATGTTGGCCATGGCAAGCGCCTGATAGACATATTCATTCCCTATCTTCTTGGCTGAATCGCCGCAGCAGCCCTCTTCTGTTCCAAGTATAGCGAAATCGAGCCCGGCAGCCTTGAACAGTTTGGCAAGAGAAACCGCAACCTTCTTGTTCAGATCGTCGAATGCACCTGCACAGCCGACATAGAAGAGATACTCTGCCTCGCCCTTTTCGGAAAGGACAGGGACGTCAAGATCTTTTGCCCAGTCAGCTCTCATATGCGCACCGATACTCCATGGATTGGAGTTGTTTTCCATTCCTTTAAATACATCGAGAACCTCGGCCGGGAAATCAGATTCCATCATGACCATATAGCGCCTGAGTTCGATAAGTTTCGGGAACTGCAGTATATATGCCGGGCAGGCCTCGACACATGCCATACACGTGGTACATGCCCAGATCGTATCCTTTGAGATCCCGTCGCCTATGAGTGCAGGACCGGTATATTCTTCATCCGGTATAATATGGTATTTACCGTCAGCATCCACGGCAAGTTTCGCCTTTTCCGAAACATAGGTTCTCATATCCTGGATCACATCTCTCGGCTTCAACGGTTTATCCGTACCGAATGCGGGGCAAACCTCAACGCAGCGTCCGCAACGCATGCAGGCTTCTCCGTCTACGATATCCTTCCAGGAGAATTCTTCGATATTATGGATACCGAATGTCTCGGCATTTTCGAACATCTCCGGCGGCATTGCCTTCAGTGCAGGCTGGGGTGTTTCAGGACGCAGAAAGATATTTACCGGCGTCATGAATATATGGATCAGCTTTGAGTATGCTATGAAGACAATAAAGCCCAAAGCACCGAGCACGTGGGTCCACCACATGACAACATGCGTATCTCTCAGTGCCGCCTCGCTCATCCCCGAGAAAAGGAAAGCGATGGTTCGGCCGACTGGTGAGAACCATATATAGGGATTCATCGGGCTTGTGGGATCTACTTCTGTTGCCTGAATACGCAGGGCTTCCACAATAAATCCGGTTACAACGATTGCTAAAATAAACCACAGGATAACGTTGTCTTCACCCTTTTCATCCAGCCATTTGGGTTTGATAACGTATCTGCGGGCCAGTGCCATAAGAATACCGATTATCAAAAGCCCGCCGAATACATCGGCAAACAATGAAAGTCCGAGATAGAACCCATCCTTCATAAACCATACATGCCAGATGGGATAGATGAAATCGGCCTGTAGGAATACGATGGCGGTGGTAATCAAGAGTGCGATGAACCCCCAGAATATTAAGAAATGGAATACTCCCTGATAGGGTTCTCTTAAAATCTTTCTGTGACCGAAAACATCAATCACCATATACCAGAACCTGTCCCATGGACCGTTAAGCCGGTCCACCTCGGTTCCCTTTGCATTGGCTGCAACTTTCAACCGGGTAAAAAACCCGCTTTTTGCAAGGCCCCTGAAGAACAGCAAAAAGGCTCCCAGAGCAAGTACGTATAGAACAACCTGTTCTGTCGGGAAACCAGGCCCCACTATGTTCCAGAATACTTCTCTTGAAATCTCTGCTCCTGATCCGTGCATAGCCCCCCCCTGAATCTTGTTAGTTGCGGGGTGGAAGATCTTTCCACCCCGCTGATAATACTCTTAACCTTTTATCTTTTTGATCTCTTCGATCAGTGCAGGTACCACATTGAACAGGTCGTCCACAACACCGTAATCTGCCTTGGTGAATATCGGAGCCTCTGCATCCTTGTTGATGGCCACGATAACCTTGGAGGTTCCCATCCCTGCCATATGCTGAATGGCACCTGAGATACCGCATGCTATATAGAGATTCGGGCTTACGGTCTTGCCTGTCTGGCCTACCTGATAGGCATGCCCTCTCCATCCTGCATCGACAGCTGCCCTGGATGCACCGGTTGTTGCTGTGGGTCCGAACAGTTTTGCAAGATCTTCCAGCATCTTGTAATTCTCAGGGCCTTTCATACCACGGCCACCGGATACAATGATCTCGGCCTCTGTCTGGTCAGGCTCGTCGGACTGAGCAAGCTCAAGAGACTTCACGACAACTTTGATCTTTGAAGCATCAAGGCTTACCGCAACATTTTCCACTGCACCGGCGCCGGCAGCCTCTGTAGCTGCAAAGGAATTCGGCCTCACGGAAATAACCTGAGGATCTGCGAGTGCCTCTACCATTGCATATGCCTTACCTGCATACATCGGTCTTTTTGCGACAATCTTGTCTCCGTTCTTTGTCAGGTCAACACAATCGGAAATGGCTCCTGTGTTAAGCCGTGCAGCGATAGCAGGGGTAAGATCCTTTCCCTGTGCTGTTGCGCTTGCAAGGACAACCGAAGGTTTCACCTGCTCAGCCACCTGTGCAAATGCCTGTACATATGCCTCGGTCACATAGTTTTCATAATCCGGGGCATCAACAACATATATCTTATCCGCACCATATTTTGCAAGCTCAGGAGCGAGTGCCGCTACGCCGCTGCCTATAATACAGACAGAAACATCACCGCCAAACTCCTTGGCCTTGCTTGTAATCTCGAGAGATCCTTTTTTGATCTCACCTTTCTGCACTTCTGCATAAATAAGAGTTCCTGGCATCTTCGTAACCTCCTTCTATCAGATGATCTTGACTTCGTCGTGCAAAGCCTTGGCAAGAGCTGCTGCCTTTGCTGCTGCATCATCACCGGCAATAATCTTACCTGCCTGGCGTGCAGGCGGTAAAGACATTTCCTTGACAACTGTAGCAGGTCCTGCAGAAATACCAAGGTCTGCTGCTGTCTTAACGTCAACCGGTTTCTTCTTTGCCTTCATGATACCGGGCAGAGATGCATACCGGGGCTCGTTGAGACCTTTCTGTGCCGAGAACACCGCAGGAAGGGCTACCTCTACTACTGCCTGGCCTCCCTCTACTTCTCTGGTCACGGTTGCCTTGCTCTTGTCAGCAGCAACTTCAAGCTTGAGTACCTGGGTAACAACAGGAATTCCAAGCTGCTCCGCGACCATTGCGGGAACCTGTCCTGAATCATCGTCAATCGCCTGTTTGCCGAGGAAAACACAATCATACTCCAAACCTTTGATGGCTGCTGCAAGTGCTGCTGCCGTTGCAAAAGGATCAGCCTTATCATAATAAGCGGCGTCATTGATATGCACAGCGTTATCAGCACCCATTGCCAATCCTGTCCTGATTGCCTCGATGGCCCTGTCAGGACCGAGAGAAATGATTGTAACCGTCCCTGCTTTCATCTTTTCCTTCTGCTGCAAGGCCTCTTCAACGGCAAATTCGTCAAAAGATGACATTACCCACTTAATGCCGTCAGCTACAATACCTGCACCAGCAACCTTAATCAAAGTCTCTGTATCAGGTACCTGTTTCATGCATACTACTGTATTCACATTCTCCTCCTTCCTACTTATTTTTTAGCCCGCAGGCCACTTGTTAACACAGTCTTCCCGATGTGAGGATTGAATTTCACCCCGCTTTACATAACAAGCTTACATATCCTTGAAGACCGGCTTTCTTTTTTCCAAAAAGGCATCAAGCCCTTCCCTTGCATCATGCGAAATGCTCACCCGTGCAAAATTCTCAGACTCGATCATGAGACCTTCCTCAAAGCTCACTTCAAGACCTGCAGACACAGCATCCATTACTGCGCTTACTGCAAGCCTGCCTTTTGAAGCGATCGTGCGCGCAAATTTTCTTGCCTCATCCATAAGTAAGGCATGATCAACGACCTTGTTGACCAGGCCCATGTCGCAGGCTTGGCCCGCACTGTAATGTGACCCGGAAAGGATCATCTCAAGCGCCTTTGCCTTTCCAACAATCCGAGGCAGTCTCTGAGTTCCGGCAAACCCTGGCATAATGCCGAGATTGATCTCGGGCAGACCGAGCCGCGCAGTATTCGATGCAATACGCATATGACACGACATGGCCAGTTCTAGTCCGCCGCCAAGGCAGAATCCATTGATGACGGCTATTATGGGCTTTTCCGCATCCTCGATGGTATTCATCATTCTATAACCGCGGTTTGCGAAGTCCACAACATCATCTATGGTCTTGAGCCCTTTTATCTCCTCAATATCCGCACCTGCAACAAAGGCCTTCCCATTTCCGGTAAGAAGTATGACACGGACCCTGGGATCGGCCACAGCCTGAAGCACATTTGCCGTTACGTCAGCCCGGGTCTTGTATCCGAGAGTATTCATAGGGGGATTGTCTATTGTCATCACAGCTACGCCGTCATTGTCCACCACATAACTGCAGTTTGTAAAAGCGCTGTCTCCTGCAACAAGGGCATCCATAATCACCGGCATGGAAAATCGCTCGGGACCGTAGAGATATTCCAACGAACTCATCATGGAATATACGTCATCCCAGCCCATGTTTTCCTCGGCATAGTGCAGAGGCCCCCAGGAAACCTTTGTGGGGAAGTTTGTACCATATACCATACCGGTATCGATATCATTCGCCGAGGCAATGCCATCGCTCAGAATACACAGAGATTCCCTGATCTGAACCGCAAGAAGTCTCTCTGGTGAAAAGACCTCATCACTTCCCGGGTTCTTCTTCCACCAGTTCTTGAGAAACGTTTCCACCTCTTTTGCCGGTTTCTTTCCTGATGAATAATCATAGAAACCTTTACCTGTCTTCTGGCCCAGACTACCTTTCTTTACGAGAGTTTTAAGCAGTTCGGGTACAGGAGCCCGCATGCCGTAAGCCTTTTCAAGCGTCTCTGATGCATGCAGACCTACATCCAGGCCAACCAGATCCCACAGAGAAAACGGACCCATGGGCATGCCGAATTCCACCATACTTGCATCGATCTCTTCCATGGACGCTTCTCCGTCCATCAATGCAAACACAGCCTCGTTCATATAAGGAATCAGCACCCTGTTGACCGCAAAACCAGGTCCGTTCTTCACCTTAATAGGCACCTTGCCGATAAGCATGGAAAATTCCATCATGGTGTCAACGGCCTCGACCGAAGTGTTTTCGTCGTAGATAACCTCGACCAGCTTCATGACATGCGCGGGATTGAAGAAATGCAGACCCACGAACCGGTCCTTTTTCTCCACTTTAGCTGCAATCTCGGGCAAGGACAGCGTTGAGGTGTTTGACGCCAGTATGGTTTTTTCCGGACAAATATTTTCGAGTTCGGTAAAGATACCCTGCTTGATTTTCATTATCTCGGGGACTGCCTCTATGACGAGATCGACATCTTCAAAGAACTTGCTGTCGTACTTTATTGAACCTCGGAGAAGGCCCTGAAGCTCATCCGCCTTTTTCTGATCTATCTTTCCCTTCTTAACGAGCTTGTCGTATATGCTTCGGGAAAGATCAATGGCCTTGTCAACGAATACTTTTTCTATATCCTTGACAAAACACTCTATGCCAACTGAGGTGAGAAGGTGCGCTATGGATCCTCCCATGGCACCGCCACCGATGACAGCGGCCTTTTTTATCTGCACGGTCTTATCCTCCTGCCCATGAATTATTTAACAAGCCCATTGAGAAAAGAATTGCCGACCATCAGGGCCACTTCATGCACATCGAACCTCTTCCTTTTTCCCGTAACAAGGTAGGTGGAGAGTTCGTCCAGCGAACCGAAAATTACCCGCGAACAGATGTCTGGCTTCAGATTATCCTTGAAGACGCCCTGTTCCTGCCCCTGCCTGATAATATCAGCAATGATATTGAGATATGCCAGGAAATGCTTGTTCTTATATTCACGCATGAACTTATTCGACTGCCTGAGCTCTACCTGGATAACCTCTGCCAGGGCCTTGTCGGATTCAACGATCGAAAGATGATTATCGCAGAATTGAATGAGCTGTTCACAAGGGTCTTCAATGTCCTGTAGTTTTTCCTTTACCGTAGTAATAATCCCGTTGAGCTCTTCTTCAAAAAGGGAGATCAGGATGTCATCCTTGTTCTTGAAGTAGAGATATATGGTACCGTCTGCAACATGAGCTTCACGTGCGATCTCTGAGACCTTGGAATTGTAGAAGCCTTCCATGGCAAAAACCTGCTTGGCGGCATTCAATATCATTCTGTATTTTTCCTCGCCTCTCATACGGACCCTTCCTTAAGATTTCCATCAATAATCATAGATAATGTCGCTATAATGCCAAAATATAATAAGGGGGCCTCAGGAGGAACAACCCGAGGCCCCTGTTCTTTGATCTAGCCGAGCTTTTTCCTGTTTTCTACGAGTTCATCCACAACTGACGGATCTGCCAGTGTTGATGTATCGCCGAAATCTGTGAAATCGCTTGCTGCGACCTTTCTCAGAACACGGCGCATGATCTTGCCGGATCTGGTCTTTGGAAGCCCGTCTGCCCACTGAATCCGATCAGGAGATGCAATGGGTCCGATCTCCTTTCTTACATGGGCAACCAGGGTCTTGCGAAGCTCTTCGGTCTTCTCCACGCCAGTGTTCAGGGTTACATATGCAAAGATACCCTGCCCCTTGATCTCGTGCGGAAATCCCACAACAGCCGCTTCTGCGACATCAGGATAAGAAACCAGAGCGCTCTCGACCTCTGCGGTACCCATACGGTGACCGGATACGTTGATAACGTCGTCTACACGGCCGGTGATCTTGTAGTAGCCTATGTCGTCCCTCATAGCACCGTCGCCGGTGAAATAGCTGCCTGGGAACTGAATGAAGTAAGTATCTTTG
>DSAD01000142.1 GCA_011372875.1 Deltaproteobacteria bacterium | reverse complement strand
TTGTATGGTGTTGCCGACATATTTGCCTGAATAGGGAGATGCCGGACTCAGATCTATGTCTTTGAAGGTGGTATGCAGGTCTACGAAGAGATCTTCGGAAAGGGGGTTGATCTTGCCTGTGATCAATAACAGGGCGGAATTGTCCAGACTGGCGGAAAGATCAACATCTGCCGCCTTTGTTTCCATTGAGGTGAGTCCTGTGATCGATCCCTCGATGTTTTCCAGTTGAGTGGAGAAATAAGGTTCTATGTGTCGGTCTATGAAAGAGACCTTACCGTTTCTGATCGAGACCTTTTCAATCTGGATGGTTTCATTGCCTCTGCTGCCCTTTTCTTCAGCGGCGCTCCCGGATTCATCTCCTTTCCTGATCACGGTGTTCAGATTCAGTTCGCCTTCAGGGTTGACAATGACATGTGCAAAGAGATCTGTTAACGCAATCTCTTCAATGGCAATATGGGCAGGATTGAACCCCATGTTCATGCCGTTGAAGCTCAGGGATTTCCACGAGATGAAGTCATCTGTTCGTTCCTTGTCCACCGAGGCGAAATCTGAGAGAGCGGCGTTTCCCTTAAAGGTTGCCTGATACTGTTCATCAGGGCCGGTCTTGAGGGTAAAGAGGCCTTTGGCCGCAGCACTTCCTCGTGTGATCATGATCCTGATCTGATCGGAGAAATAGGGCTCAACCCATGCAGGCTCGATGGCATCCACGCTGATGGTTGCATCACAGAAGACAGGTGCAATACCGAATGCCGCACTGGCCGAGACCGAGCCTTTCTTGTTGATGCGTAATGCAGTTTCAGCGGTTGCGGGTTTGTCGCCTGTTGTGGAGAAGCCCTTGAGCGTGAATAGGATGTTGTCGGCTCTGATGTCAACCGGTTCCGTTACAGCCTCATCCGAAAAGGTGAACATGCCGTCTTTCAATCCGATCTGATCGATAATCAGGTTCAACAAGATCTTGTCCTGGCGCTGTTCGGTGATCTCTTCCTGTTCGGGCTTATCCTTTACAATGGATGCGATGTTGATGTTGCCATTTTTGTCCCTCCTCACCGTTGCCACCGGCGAAGCAAGTCGTATGTCTGAGAGATGGACAGTATTGCGGAGAAATTCAGACTGTGCAATATCGACCCCGATCAAGGGGATGCTCAGGATTTCGAGGTCCATTGTGTCCGTGATCGTCAGATTGCTTATCTTAAGTCTTCCTGAACCATCGAGGGACGGGGGTCTGTCTCTGAATTGGGTATAGGAGATCTCGGCCTGCAGATCAAGGGTTCCGGACGGGATCTTTATCTCGACCTCTTTCGGCATGTACTCCATATAGTAAGGGATATCGATCCCGGCGAAACTGATCCGGAAGATAGTCTCAAGAGAATCATCGAAGGGTTTTGTCTGTCCTTCAAATACAGTACGGGTTCCATTGATGACCGCCTCTATACGGGGTTGGGTAAAGACCGCGGCATCTTTGCCGATATTGGACAGAAAAGGCAGGGATACCAGGATTTCCGATATCTGATGGCTTGTGTTCATGGGTGAATCCACAATATCTATCCTGCCACCGGTCACCTTGATATTGCCCAGAAAGAAGCGCGCCGGTTCCTTGTTTGTGCTTTCAGTGGGAACAGGTGTCTGCATGAGGTCGGAAAAATTGTATTGCTGCGGACCCTGGCGGACTATCTTCACATAAGGATTCTGCAACCTGATCTCTTTCAGAAACAGCGCCCTTTTCATGGCAGAGACAGCCTGAAGGTTCACATAGAGTTCATCGAGAGAGACGAATGTCGCGTCGCCCTGCAGGTCTTTTACCTCGAGCCATTTTATGCTTGCGGAAAGCGTATACGGGTTCATGTCGATATCCCCGATGGTAACCGGCCTTTTTAATCTCTCCCCCAGGTTCTTTTCAAGGACAGGCTTTAAGACCGCAGGCAGGATGTAGAAGCCTGCAATGGTATAGAAAAGCATGAATGTTATTATACCGAGCAGTGTCTTTCGTCCAGTGCTCATGATTTCCCCCTGACGGTCATCGCCGGTTGGTCGGATCCGCTTTGGCGGAAGGCAGAAAAAAGCTCACAGTTAAAGGCCCTGCGCTTAGTACCTTTCCTGACACTCAGCGATTCTGATTAAATGTCATGCAGATAATAATATCCGACTCTGAGAAGAATGCAAAAGAAAAACTTTGTACAGTGTTGGATTCCCTTCGATGTTTCTGGCTCAACGAGACTCACCCCTGACCGGGCAATGATTGCCTTGCCGGTGAAGATCTTGAGAGATAAGGGACGTAAAAATATTCTACACAGCACACCAGGTTTTCATCTGCTGTCTTGTCTGTGCGGTAAACCCGAAGGATAATGCCCTGGGTCTTTGCAGTATACATATTCCAGAATTAAAATAAGCAGATATACCCATAAGAAGCGAATTTCCATAAAGGTGGTTTTCTCCCCCGGGCAGCTTCGAAAGCTTAATGTTTTTTCCTGAAGAGCCGAATGATTCAAAGAGGAGTTGCTGATGATAGATCTGGAAAAGATGAAGGTCCTTATTGTTGATGATTCCGAAGGCATGCGGAAATCCATCCGCGGTATGATGATGGTATTGAAATACGGCAATTCTTTCCATTTTGGAGAGGACGGCAAAGAGGGATGGCGGATATTAAAGGAAAAACCCATCGATCTTGCCATCCTCGACTGGAACATGCCCAATATGAACGGTATTGAACTCTTGGATCTTATACGGGAGGACCGTAAACTTCGTGACATGCCGGTTGTCATGGTGACTGCGGAGGCTAACAAGGAGATGGTTGCGGAAGCGGCTGAATCGGATATCGACGGGTATATCCTCAAGCCGCTGACTATCCAGTCCATCGGTGACAAGATTGCGCAGGTAATCGACAAGGTGAACAATCCCAGCCCGATGGTTATGCATCTGAGAAAGGCGAGGGCACTTGAAGAGGCAGGGGACATAGATGCTGCCATTGTAGAGGCGAAAAGGGCTGTGTTTTCTGATAATAAATCATCGCGCCCGATACGGGAGCTTGCTTATTACTACTATAAAAAGGGACATATCAATGAGGCAAAGAAATGGTTTATGCATGCCGCTGATATGAACAAGCTCGATGTCTTTGCCTATCACTATCTCGGACAGATCTATCTTGAGCGCAATCAGATCGAAAAGGCTGCTCAATGTTATCATCAGGCCATGAATATCAGCCCCCGTCATATAGACCGGGCACTGGATTTCGGAAAGATTCTCGCGAGAAAAGGGATGCATGACAGTGCCAGGAAAGTCTTTAACAAGGCGCTCTCGCTTACAGACGACCCCTTGAGCCTTCATGAGGCTCTGGCTGATTTCAGTTACGAAAACGAGATGTATTCCTATTCGATAGAGCTCATGAAATATGTCGTCAGGCATGTCAGAACGCGCAGCGATCTGTTTTTAAAAATCGGCAAGGCATATGAGAAGACAGGGGAATACAAAGAGGCCCTGCAATATTTCCTAGAATCCGCCAAGACTGATGATGGCATAGAGGTAAAGCTGCATATCGCTGAGATCTATCTTCTCATGAAACAGAAATTGCGGGCTGAAGGTGTTATAAAGACAATTCTAGAGATTGATCCCTATCATAGTGAAGCAAGAACCCTTCTTCGGAAGTGTTTATAATGACCAGAGAAAAGAATGAAGAGCCTCGCTGCAAGCAGCGTACATATCATCTGAATAAACGGAGAGCTTACGTGAAAAATCAGGACAGTGTATTTCAGGCAATTTCGGAAATTACAGAGATATCGAATAATCCGAGGCTTCGTTTTAAATCCAAGATGGATGCTATCCTCGGCGTTGTTGTTTCATGCTTCAATACAGAGCAGGCATCTCTCATGGTCATGAAGAGTGCAAATACGCTGGAGGTTGTCTCCTCGATAAAGCCGGGGCTTGTCGGAATAAGGCAGACCCTCGATCATGACAGTCCTTCTTCCTGGGTCGTGAAGAACAAGAAGGTATTCTACAGCAAGGATCCGGGAAGTGATACCATGTTTCAGAAAAGGTTTGAACACTACAAGAAGGATGCCTATCTGCTTGCGCCTGTAATGTGCAACAACAAGGTGCTGGGTGTCCTGAGTATAACGGAAAAGATGGATTCGGACAGGTTTACCCGCCACGATCAGGAGATGCTGCTGAGCATAGCCGGAAATGTCATCAGCGCCCTGGAGAATAATCGGCTTGCAGAATCATTGAAAAAGAAAAGACGTGCTTTGAATGAGAGCAACAGGCATCTGAAGAAGCTCGAGAAACTCCGCACGGAGCTTTTCAATATGCTGATACACGATCTCAAGGGGCCGATATCGGAGGTAATTGCCAACCTCGATATCCTCTCGTATATAATCGACAAGAAACATCTCGAGTATGTGGAGCAGGCACAATCAGGGTGCGATATCCTTTACAGGATGATAGCAGATCTCTTGGACATTGCCCGGATGGAAGAAGGAAACATGAGTATCATTGAGGAAAAGATGACGCCGGATGCATTCATCCATGAATCGGTATCACATCTCTCGGGTCTTGCCAGGAAGAAATCCATTATTGTCTTGAAACCCGATAACTCGGACAAGGAGGTTGAGTTCAGCGCGGATAAAGGGCTTCTCATTCGGGTTATCCATAATCTGCTTATAAATGCCATCCATCACTCCCCTAACAGGGAGCGTATAAAAGTGGGCTATGAAACCAGTGATCCCGGGCACATAAGGTTCTTCATCTCAGATAACGGACCCGGGATTGCAAAGGAATTCCAGAACTCCATATTTGAGAAGTTCGTACAGTTGCAGAAAAAGAAGGATGGAAGAAGATATACGACCGGGCTCGGGCTTACGTATTGCAAGATGGCGGTTGAGCTTCATGGCGGTTCGATCTGGGTAGACAGTGACGGAAAGAAAGGAAGCTGTTTTTCCTTCACACTCCCGCTTTCGGTTTCAGAATAAAGGGCTGTGCTGATAAAGCTTTTCTTCGATACGGAGATTATCTTCTCCTGCTGAAAAAAGATTGAATCTTATGCAATGGCGTGTATGCCTTAAGTGTATGATGTCATTCCCTGTTGGGGTTATGTGTTGTTATAGCAGAGAACATTGTTGTATCTTTATGCTCTATATTCTGGCATGATCTGTGTTAATGTATATGGCCGGCATTATTTCAAAAGAGTGGCCAGGGATAGAATGACTGCATGATGACATCAGTGATATGGCAGATAGTACGAATTTAATGGCACAGGTCAGACATCTCAAGCATGCTGAAGAAGACAGCACAGACGATCTCAAGAAATCTTCCTTGATAAAGATACCTGGCAGAATCAATGGGTTTACCCTTGAAGAGCGTCTTTCCTACCTCAGAAAATACGGAAACCACTGTCTGTCTTTTTCTCTGCTTCAGCAGGGGATGCAATATTTCGATGTTCCCGGAAAAGGTTTTGTGGCTTTCGGTCAGAAATGGGGCAAGCGTTTTGTTCTTGCCGATCCGGTATGCGATATCAATGACAGGGAGCCCCTGTTGCAAGAATTTATCAAGTATGGCAATGCCCCTGTGTTTGTACAGATCTCCGAGGATATCGCAGAATTGATTCATAAAAGATTCGGTTATTATTCCACCCAGTTCGGGGTGGAGATCAATGTAAGCCTTGAAGAGTGGGACATGACGGGCAAGAAAAAACAGATTATCAGGACATCGATAAATCATGCCCGCAATGCAGGTGTTCTTATCGAGGAAAGGTGTACGGATGATGCATGTCGGCAGCTCTCCGGGGAATGGCTGAAGACGCGAAAGGTCAGGAATCGTGAAATAGGGTTCCTGATAAGGCCGGTGGATATGGAATACCAGGAAGGAACGAGAAAATTCTCTGCCTGCCTGGACGGCGAGCTTATAGGGTTCGTCTTCTTCGATCCGATCTACAGCGATAACCGGGTAATTGGTTATGTTCCCAATATCTCCCGCTTTTCCCGCAGATTCAAGCCGGGTATCTTTTATCCTCTTATGATCCATGCCATGGATGTATTCAAGCAGGAGGGGATAAAGAATCTGCACCTCGGTCTGTGCCCGCTGGTGGCAGATGACAATGCCATGCCCGGTGAATCCGTTATCCTCAAAAGGATAAACCGTATTGTGTATAATCATGGCAACTGGATATTCAGTTTCAAAGGGCTCTATTTCACCAAATCGCGTTTCGGCGGCACCGAGAAGAAGATATTCGGCGGAACCAGAGAAAGGCTTCCCGCATGGTCTTTCCTGGCCTTGCTTAAGCTGTGCAAGGTGTTGTGACGGGATATGGTTTGGCGTCTTCGCTCCTATTCATGACAATAAGAAATCTTGTTGGCTGATCTCTTTCACGGTGTCTCAACCAAGATGGAATGCCCAAAAAAGAGATCTGAGAAGATGTCCCCAAGATCGACTGTCCTGCGGTTGTCTGAGGGTCATACAGGATTTCATGTCCTGTTCTTGAGCGCCAGATCTATCCTGTTCAGACCTTCTTCGATCTCTTTTTTGTCAAGTGCATAGCTCAGCCGTATTCTGTCGGGTGCGCCGAACCATTCACCCAGGTATGTGATCACATGATATTTTCTGTAGAGTCTCCAGAGAAATTCGCGCGGATTATCAATCCTGGGCAGGACATAGAATGCACCTTCAGGTTTCCAAAGATCAAGCCCCAGGTCGCAAAGACCTTTGTAGATAAGGTCGCGCCTTTCGCGCCAGATATTCTGCTGGGCCACGATGTATTCCCTTGGCGCATTCATCGCCCGCAGCGCCATGTCCTGGCCGACCAGGTTCGTGTTCATGGATGTGTGGGTCTTGATCTCGATTGCCTTGTCTACAATGCTCTGGTCGCTGCTCCAAAGATATCCGACTCTCACGCCGCACATGGCATAGGTCTTGGAAAAGGAGTTTACCGTAATGACCTGGTTTCCCTGGATGTGATAGTTTTCGCGCTCGTAGATAAGGTCCTTGTAAACCTCATCGGAGATGACATAGATCTTTTTCCTGCCGGTTATGTCCTCTATCTCCTTTAACGTTTCGATCGATTCGATTCTGCCTGTCGGGTTTGACGGCGAGTTGATCAACACCGCAG
>DSAD01000204.1 GCA_011372875.1 Deltaproteobacteria bacterium | reverse complement strand
CGAAGGCTCTCCCTTTTTCTGGCTCCAGAGTACCGAGGATGGCTCTCTCGCCTTTGTGGTTATAAACCCTCAGCTGGTAAAATCCGATTATGCCATCAATATCGAAGAACATGTCCTCGAGGAGCTCAAAGCACAGCACGTTGCAGATCTGGAGGTGATGTGTATAGTGACCATTCCGCATAACCAGCCGCAAAAGATGACCATCAACCTTCTGGGACCGATCATAATCAATGCAAAAAAGCGCTGTGCGCTCCAGATTATATGTTCCGATGATCGGTATTCACACCGTCATCCGATACTGGCAGAGAATTAGCAGCCCATTAAGCCGAACATTCACGGCCCGGGTTTATTCTGACCTTGATTCAAGACCCTTGATGATTGCAGTTATTACGTCATTTACCGGCGTGGGGACAGCCAGTTCTTTTCCATAACGGCTGATCGCCCCGTTAAGGGCATCGATCTCGGTGCGGCGGCCGAGTTCCATATCCTGAAGCATTGAAGAGCGGTGTGTTGAAGTCGGCGGCAGCTGTGTTCCGACGAGAAAGCGATAGTATTCATCAGGTGATCCATATCTCAATGCAATACCTTTTTTCTTTGCAACCGCAAAAATCTCCTCAATGATGCGACGCATTACATCGAGCACATCAGGGACATCCTGCAAAGAGCCGTAAGGTACGTTCAGGATTGCCCCAAGGGGATTTAATGAGCAGTTATAAAGCACCTTTCCCCAAAGAGACCCTTCTATGGCATCACTCATCTCGGAAGGTATCCCTGCATGATTAAGATCGTCGCAGACCGCCTGTATCCTCTGCACAGGCACCTCCCCTGAGGGGCTACCGAGCAAAACCTTGTCGGCATAAACCGTGACACGCGCAGTCCCGGGGCTTGAGATCTCCGCTCCAAAGATTACCCGCGCACCCACGGTCCGGTCCCAACCTACAACATCGGCGATAGCCTCCCAGTTGCCCAGGCCGTTCTGGATAGAAAAGACCAGGGTGTCAGGAGAAACAAACGGCAGAGTCTGGCGTATCACATCTGCAGTGAGGTAGGATTTCACACTCAGCAGGACAACGTCGAATACCCCCTTGAGGTGAGTCGTTCCATAATGTGCCCGAATATCTCGTATTAGATGGTCTCCCCAGATACCGGTAATGCATAAGCCTCTGTCCTGAATGGCCCTGAGATGATCATCCAGACCGACAAAGGTGACATCACGGCCCTTTTCCGCAAGAAGACCGCCAAACACACTCCCGAGAGCCCCTGCGCCCATCACAAGATATTTCATGCCTTTCTCCTCAATCTTTTATATCTGAGACCTTATGTCTGGAAGGCTCGTCGGGCTGGGCCGACCTGTTCATTTTCCATGCAAGTACGCCTTTGATGGCATGTATTGCCTCCTGCGGGGTGGCGTAAACGGCAAGCCCGGCTTTTCTGAATATGGAAGTAAGCCTTATGCGTACCTGTTCGACCTCGATCATATTCTCGGTAAATCTCGAAAGTATCGGGACAATGGGCTTGCTGGTTTTTGCGGCTGCCTCCACTATGGCATGCGGTCCGCTCTCGATCTGGTCGTTCTGGAACGAGGTGATAAAATCGAGAGAGAAGTAGGGTATGATTACATCTATATTGTCATCATGGGCCATGGCATCGATTGTGTGCGCCATGATAGTAAAGTCAAACCCGTAAAACCCGAGATCCACCGGATTTGTGGTGCTGGTATTCACATTACTGATCCTTTGGCTGATCAGGGCCTGAGTCTCCCTGTGAAGCTCGGGCAGAATCATATTCTGAGCCGCGGCAAAATCCGTGAACAAGACCGATGTTCCTCCTCCGGCGCCGAGAAAACCGAGCCTGGGCCCGCTTGGGATGTGTTTCCCTACAGCCATCATTACCAGGTCTACCATATGTTCGAAATTGTTCGCCTCTATACACCCGTACTGGCGCATGATAGCGGCCCACAAATCATGACGTGCAGCCATGGCGCCCGTATGTGATGCTGCCGCCTTTGCGCCCATCTCGGTAGTGCCGCCCTTCAAAATGATGACGGGTTTCAAAGGTGTTGTCTTGCTCAGCACCTTGATGAATGCACCGGGATCTTTGATGTCTTCGATATAAGCGGCAATGACCTTGACCGTTTCATCTTCGCCAAGGTATTCCATATAGTCTTCAACCCGAAGGTCGATCTGATTTCCGTATGATACCACCTTGTTGAGCCCGAGGTAACGGGAGTATGCCATGCGCATGAAATTATTGGTCATACCTCCTGATTGACCGAGGAATGCCACATTGCCGACACCATGTATCGGGGATTTAGGCAGATCACAGGTAATGCCGGATTCAGTGCAATGCACCCCGATACAGTTCGGCCCGATTATCCTTGTCCCGCTCTTGCGTGCTACACGCATCATCTCATTTTCGAGTGAGACATTACCTACCTCGGAAAAGCCCGACGTGAAAAAATGCAGAAATTTCGACTTATTTTTCGCCGCGGCCTCTACCGTCTCGAGTGCCAGTTTTGCCGGTACAGATGCTATAGCCAGGTCTACACTCTCGGGAAGATCGTCCAGGGAACTGTACACCCTCTCTCCCTCGATGTCGGTGTATTTGGGGTTTACCGGATACATCCTGCCTTTGTATCCGGTCATCTTCATCAGTTGATAATAGGGAAGCTTTCCACCTCCGATATTTGGTGATGCCCCTATTATCGCTATGCTTCGTGGATAAAAAAGTTTTTTCAGATCCATGCAATTCACCTCATCATTGTTGCACAGTATGTGTTATATGCTTACCATAATACAAATCAGATTGACAAATTGATTTCTCGATTTTCATCACAGATAACAAGATAAATCATTATGTATTGCGTTTCGTTCAAAGATCTTGTTGAAACTTTCCCGGAATCCTTCTAGATTTTAGAAATGCTCGAGAGATCATCACCCATCTTTTTCCGGTCCATATCGATCCCTGTACCGAAAAAGGCTATTTATTCCCGTCTTGGCTACCGCAAAAGCCATACACAACTCTCTGATAAAGACATCAATCATATCGAGCTGTACGTCGACCAGGCCGTGGATCTCATCGAACTGAAGGGTTCGGCCGTTGTCCTGCCTGTGGATACAATCGACAACGATATACTGCGTCTGAAAAACAACATCGTATTTGAAAGCTCGCACCTTGCCGGAATGATGAAAGGATGCGGATTCGTTCTCCTGATGGGCGCAACTGCCGGCAGGAGGATCATGGATGAAATTGAGAATAGTTCAGCAGCCGAGAACCTTTCCCGCGGGGTTGTTCTCGATGCGGCTGCAAGCGAAATGACGGATGGGGCCTTGGATTGGATCACCGGATATGTTAATCAGGGACTCAGGCGCAAGGCAGCGAGACTGACGGAAAAACGATATTCCGCCGGATATGGTGATTTTTCCCTCGAGAACCAGAAGATCATATACGATCTTCTGAAGATGCACGAACTTGGCGTGAGCATTACCGAATCGTATCTGCTTGTTCCGGAGAAAACAGTGACCGCGCTGGCCGGTGTGTTTGCATCGGGTTTATGATGCTTTATTGAAAGAGAGGATTACGTGATAAAATTCGATGATCTGCTGAATAAATTCAAGGACAGGGTAATAATCTTAGACGGTGCAACAGGTACTGAGCTCCAGGCCCGCGGAATGCCGGAGGGGGTGTGCCCTGAACTGTGGTGCCTTGATAATTCATCGTGTATCCAGGGGATACACGATGATTATATCGAGGCAGGCTCAGATATCATCTACACATGCACCTTCGGTGCAAACAGATTCAAGCTCTCGGAATACGGGTCTTCAAATATCGAAGAGATAAATGCAGCGCTTGCAGACATTGCAAAAAAGGCTGCCGGGAAAAACTGTCTCGTTGCAGGGGATATCGGTCCGACGGGAAGATTTATAGAGCCGTTCGGGGAAGTGGACTTTGACGAGGCCGTCGAGGCTTTCAAGGAACAGGCACGCGGCCTACTCAAAGGCGGCACTGATCTCATCGTCATCGAGACTCAGCTGGACATCCAGGAGGCAAGGGCAGCCCTGATCGCGGTCAAAGAGATATCGGACATCTTTACCATGGTGAGCATGACCTACGAGTCCTCGGCAAGGACTCTCGGCGGAACCGACCCGGTATCAGCGCTGATCACGCTTCAGTCCCTGGGTGCCGATGCTGTGGGCTGCAACTGCTCGACAGGCCCTGAGGGCATGATCCCTCTGGTAAGGTCCATGCAGCCCTATGCCACCGTCCCTCTGGTGGCAAAACCCAATGCAGGCATTCCAAAACTCAGACAGGGGAAAACCTATTTTGATATGGAGCCGGATCAATTCTGCGCCCACGCACGCGACTTCATATCATCGGGGGTTCGTCTGATAGGCGGCTGCTGCGGAACAACACCAGCCCACATAAAGGAACTGAGAAGATCCACGTCGGGTCTCACGGCGAAAGAACCCGCCATGAAATCTTTAAGCGCATTGAGTTCTGCACAAAAGACGGTTTTCTTTCAGAAGAACTCCCCCCTTGTCATCATCGGAGAACGGATCAATCCCACCGGAAAGAAAGATCTTCAGGAAGAACTCCTTCAAGGCAAAACCGGCCTCGTAAAACGATATGCCAGGGAGCAGACCCTAAGCGGGGCCCATGTCCTGGATGTCAATGTGGGTATGCCGGGAATCAACGAGAAAGAGATCATACGTACGGTGGTGAAGGATCTGGCGATCAGCTCCCACGCACCGCTGTGTATCGATTCTGCCCTGCCCGAAGCCATGGAGGCGGCGTTGAGGGTTTATCCCGGCAGGGCCCTGATAAACTCCATATCCGGCGAAGAAACCAAGCGGGATAAGCTCATGAAGATGGCGAAGAAATACGGGGCCATGTTCATCCTCCTGCCGATCGGCGGGAAAAAACTGCCCAAAAGCGCATCCGAAAGGATCGGTGTTATCAAAGACATCTTCTCAGTCGCCAGAGACTACGGGTTCACCAGAGAAGATGTTATCGTGGATGCGCTCACCTTTGCGGTTTCTGCAGATCAGGACGCTGCAATGGAAACCTTAAGGACAATTCACTGGTGCGCCGACGATTTCGGATGCATGAGTGTTTTAGGACTTTCAAATGTATCTTTTGGCCTGCCGGAGCGCACCTGGATAAACTCAGCTTTCGTAGCGATGGCCATCTCTGGGGGACTTACCCATGCAATCGCAAATCCATTGAGCACGGAGTTCATGAATGTCAAGAGAGCCGCCGATGTTCTGATGAAACGAGACAGGCAAGCCAAGGATTACATCTCCCATTTCGCAGGCGCCAAAGATGGACCCGGATCGGGTTCCAAGGGCATGAACAAGGCCCAGGCAAAGTCTTCTATCCCGTCCGGACAGAGTGTATATAACGCTATTGTAGAGGGAAACAGGGATGAAGTCATTTCCCTTATCGAAGAAGCCTTGCATGCAGGCCTTCCCCCCCATACCCTAGTAAACTCTCACATGGTTCCGGCGATCAGGGAGGTCGGGGACCTGTATGATAAAAAGATCTATTTTCTGCCCCAGCTTATCTCGAGCGCAGAGACCATGAAAAAGGGTTTCGAGCACCTTGAACCGCACATCAGGAAAGACGAACGGCTGTCAGCGAAAAAAGGCAAAATCCTTCTCGCAACGGTCAAGGGAGATATTCACGACATAGGCAAGAATATCATCGCACTCATGCTCAAAAACCAGGGATTCGAGGTGATCGATCTCGGCAAGGATGTACCTCACAGGGATATCATAGACGCAGCCAGGCAGCACCAGGTTGACATTGTCGGCCTTTCCGCGCTCATGACAACCACCATGGTGAATATGAAAGAGGTCGTAGATCTCTCGCGCAAGGTTGGACTTGCCTGCAAATTCATGATAGGAGGCGCCGTTGTGACAAGGTCTTATGCGGACTCCATTGGGGCCCATTATGCAAAAGACGGCGTCGAGGCAGTGAAGCTGGCCGAGTCCCTGATGGTATAGGCGGGCTTCTAGTTTCCTTTTCCCATTTCTTTGTCAAGCATCACGTCGAGACTTCTGCATGCCAGGCAAAGGATCGTGCCTTTTTTATCTACCAGGATCTTTGTAGGTACACCTCTTACCCCGTATGACTGGGCAATCCTTCCATCGGTATCAAGCAGTACAGTATAGGGCAGTTTATACTTCTTTGCAAAGGATGCAACCTTTGTGTCGCTTTCCTGGATATAGATTGAAAAAAGGACAAAATCCCTGTCTTTGTATTCACTGTATATCTTTTTCAGATTCGGGATATCTTTAATACAATATGGGCACCAGGTTGTTGTAAAGTTCAGGAGCACGGTTTTGCCTGCATATTCACTCAGGACGTGTGTCTTACCCTCAAGATCCCTGAGGGTAAAATCCGCAGCACTGACCTCGATTGACTGTTCTCTGATATCATATGTGTCTCCAGCATCACCACCTGATACGACTGGGGATAAGGCCAGGACCAGGACTACCGCTATCATCACGAATCTTTTTATCATGGAAACTCTCCTTTTTTCAGATCATATTCTGTCCGGCAATAATGAGGAAATATTCTCCCAATGCTATCATGCCCCAACCAAAGGCCCTCTGTATCTTTACCATCCACATGCCTGACCTGGGAATAGAGGCAACAAGACCGGTAAATGTCCCCAGAATAATAAGCAATGTCCCCATTCCAAAGGCAAAGACAAACAACAGGCTCATCCCATAAACCATATTTTGTTTTGTTGCCACATATCCAAGCAGAACACCAAGAATGGGTGCTGTGCAGGGCCCGAGAATGAGCCCCGAGGCAGACCCGAGGAGAAAACTGCCCACCAGCCCCTTTTTGTTGATTGTCCGGGAAGGTCCAAGAAACCTTGTCAGCGAAAAGGTAAACACATCGAGCATGGAAAGCCCCATGAGAATACAGATATTTGCAACGAAAAGATAGGTCCAGGGATTTGACTGTATCTGACCGAAAAGATGGCCGGTAAAAGAGGCTATGCTCCCCAGCACCATATAGGTCAGAGATGTTCCGAGCACATAAAAAATGGAAAGGACAAACCCCCTGGATTTTCTCCCGCTGCTTTGCGATGCTATATAAGCTACGGTTATGGGGATCACCGGGTATATGCATGGTGTAAAGCTCGCAAGAACACCGCCTATATAT
>DSAD01000087.1 GCA_011372875.1 Deltaproteobacteria bacterium | reverse complement strand
TGGAAAGCGAGACCCCCGAGGTATGGGAATGTCTCGCAGAGGTCGTTAATGAATACCCGGTTCTTCTGAACCGTGCTCCAACCCTGCACAGGCTGGGCATTCAGGCCTTTGAACCGATTCTTATCGAAGGCAAGGCCATTCAGCTTCATCCTCTTGTATGCTCTGCATTCAATGCGGATTACGATGGCGACCAGATGGCTGTTCACGTACCGCTTTCGGTCGAGGCCCAGGTAGAGGCACGTGTACTGATGATGGCTACCAACAATATCCTTTCACCGGCGAGCGGCAAGCCAGTTATCGTGCCCAGCCAGGACATCGTTCTCGGTGTGTATTACCTTACCCGGGATAAACCGCTTGCCAAAGGGGAGGGTATGATCTTCTTCGGCACTGAAGAGGTCCGATGTGCACACGATGCAGGTATTGTATCCATTCATGCAAAGGTTAAAGTTCGCATGGGAGATAAATTCGTGGATACGACTGTGGGCAGGGTTATCTTCAGCGAAATCGTCCCGGATGAGATCCCGTTCGAGGCAATCAACAAGCCCATGACCAAGAAGGTACTGGCCGATATCGTGGATATCTGCTTCAGGTTGGCAGGTGACAAGAAGACCGTGCTGCTTGCTGACAGGATAAAGGACATGGGATACTTCTATGCCACCAAGGCCGGTATATCGATTGGCATAGACGACATGCTGATACCGAAGACAAAGACAAAAATCATCAATACGGCCAAGGATGATGTGGCACAGATCATCAATCAGTACAACGAGGGTCTGATTACCGACGGTGAGCGGTATAACAAGATCGTCGATATATGGACCAAGGTCACAGACCATATCGCCGTCGACATGATGGATGCCATCAAGACGGATATTATTACTAAACCTGACGGGACAACAGAAGAGATACCGTCATTCAATCCCATATTCATGATGGCTGACTCCGGGGCGCGTGGATCAGCACAGCAGATCAGACAGCTTGCGGGTGTGCGTGGTCTTATGGCCAAGCCATCGGGGGAAATTATCGAGACACCGATTCTGTCCAACTTCAGAGAAGGACTCGATGTCCTCGAGTACTTCATCTCGACTCACGGTGCCCGCAAAGGTCTAGCCGATACGGCGCTCAAGACAGCGAACTCCGGGTATCTCACCCGAAGGCTTGTGGATGTAGCTCATGATGTCGTGGTCACAGAGGAAGATTGCGGTACCCTTGACGGGATAGAGATCGAAGCCCTTGTCGAAGGCGGAGAGATTATCCAGAATCTTGGAGAGAGGATCCTGGGACGCGTTGCCCTGGATGATGTTCGGGACCCGTATTCCGGTGAAGTTCTGGTTTCTGCGAACACCATGATTGATGAATCACACGTGATCAGGATCGAGGATGCAGGTGTCGAGAACGTGATTATCCGGTCGGCTCTTGCCTGTAGATCCAAGCATGGGATATGCGCACGCTGCTATGGGAAAGATCTGGCCAGGGGAAGGATGGTCAATATCGGTGAGGCTGTAGGTATCATTGCTGCACAGTCGATAGGAGAACCCGGAACCCAGCTTACCATGAGAACATTCCATATTGGTGGTACTGCGACGGTTGTGGGTCAGTCGAACATCAAGTTCAATCATTCAGGCATTGTCAGGTATAAGAATCTCAATGTCGTACGCGGCAGGGACAATGATCTCATTGTCATGAACCGTAACGGCATGGTTGCACTCGAAGATGAGAACGGAAGAGAGCGCGAGACCTACTCCATTGTGTACGGGGCCAAGATCAAGGTTGAAGACGGTGTTCAGGTTGAGGCTGGAAGCCTTCTTGCAGAGTGGGATCCGTACTCCATACCGATCCTTACCGATGTGGCGGGCAAAGTGAAATTTGCCGATCTTGTCGAAGAGATCACCATACAGGAGCATATCGATGAGGTAACAGGAATGAGCAGATCTGTTGTCATCGAGCCCAAGAATCCGGATCTGAGACCGAGAATACTGGTGGTTGATGATTCCGGCAAAGTGGCAAAGATACCGGACAGCAAGAATCAGGCAAGATACGGCCTGCCGACCGGAGCGAACATCTATGCAAGGGAAGGGGAAGAGGTGTTTGCCGGTGATGTCCTGGTGAAGATACCCAGAGAGACCACAAAGACCAAGGATATTACGGGTGGTCTGCCGCGTGTTGTCGAGCTTTTCGAGGCACGCAGACCGAAAGAGGCTGCAACGGTAACCGAGATCGATGGAGAGGTTTCTTACGGCAAAGATACCAAGGGGAAGAGAAAGGTCGTCATTACCCCTGAGATAGGTAATGCAAAAGATTACATGATTCCGAAGACCAAGCATATATCTGTCCACGAGGGTGATTATGTGCGTTCAGGAGAGCCTCTTATGGACGGTGCCGTAGATCCGCACGATATACTGAGGATCAGCGGAGAGAAGGAACTGGCGAGATACCTGGTCAACGAGGTGCAGGAGGTATACCGGCTTCAGGGCGTCAGGATCAATGACAAGCATATAGAGGTGATTGTCCGGCAGATGCTGAAAAGGGTCAAGATCAAGGATGCCGGGGATACGATCAATCTCGAAGGGGAATTTGTTGACAAATATTCGTTTACACAGGAGAATGAACGCGTTGTGACTACAGGAGGCCGGCCGGCGGTTGCTGAACCGTTCCTGCTCGGGATTACGAAGGCTTCATTGAATACCGAGAGTTTTATCTCTGCAGCATCATTCCAGGAGACAACCAGGGTATTGACGGAGGCGAGTGTTGAAGGAAAGGTGGATCATCTCGTGGGGTTGAAGGAAAATGTGATTATGGGAAGGCTCATTCCCGCAGGTACCGGATTTCCGATTTACCACAAGGTTGATGTCGAGGTTGAAGAGGATAATTTCTTTGATGACGAACAGCTATAGAAAATCCTTGACAGGAGAACCTGCCATTGATAGAAGACTGCGTCACTTACAGTACGGAAGTAGCGAATTTCTGAATGTAAAAGAGGGGACAAAAAATGCCCACACTTAATCAGTTAGTTAGAAAAGGCAGAAAACAGGTAGTCAAGAAGAAGAAAACAAGAGCTCTGGAAGCATGCCCTCAGAAAAGAGGAGTATGCGTTAGGGTATACACAACCACACCGAAGAAGCCGAATTCTGCTTTGCGCAAGGTGGCCAGGGTGAGACTGACCAATGGATACGAGGTTACCTCCTATATCCCTGGCGAAGGTCATAATCTGCAGGAACACTCAGTGGTTCTTATTAGGGGTGGCCGTGTAAAGGACTTGCCTGGCGTAAGGTATCACATCGTTCGTGGAGTTATGGACTCTGAGGGTGTTCAGGAGCGTCGTCAGGGAAGATCCAAATATGGTACCAAAAGACCGAAGTAGAGGATAAGTCATGCCAAGAAAGAAGAGAGGAAGTCTGAAAAGAGATATAGTCGCCGATCCCAAATACGGGGATAAGGTTGTGAGCAAGTTTGTCAACTGCATCATGTGGGATGGTAAGAAATCCGTGAGCGAAAAGATATTCTACGATACTCTTGATTTCCTTGCGGCCAAAACCAAAGAGGACCCTCTACAGGTATTCTTCAAGGCATTTGAAAACGTCAAACCCGCGCTTGAGGTCAGGTCACGAAGGATCGGCGGTGCAACCTATCAGGTGCCCACCGAGGTCAGGTCGGATAGAAGGGACATGCTCGCCAGACGATGGATCATTCATGCGGCACGCTCCAGGAGCGAGAATACCATGAGTGAACGGCTTGCGCTTGAACTTCTGGATGCATATAACAACAGAGGTACTTCGGTTAAGAAGAAAGAAGATACCCATAAGATGGCGGAAGCAAACAAGGCATTTGCACATTATCGCTGGTAGAGAGGTCTTTGTACGTGAACAGACAAGTCCCTATAGGGAAACTCAGAAATATCGGTATCATGGCACATATAGATGCCGGCAAGACAACAACGACTGAGAGGATTCTCTATTATACGGGAAAAAGCTATAAGATTGGAGAGGTCCATGACGGCCAGGCGACCATGGACTGGATGGAACAGGAAAAAGAACGTGGTATTACTATAACCTCTGCAGCCACTAGCTGTTCGTGGAACGATCATATCATCAATATCATCGATACCCCAGGCCATGTGGATTTCACCATCGAGGTGGAGCGGAGTCTGCGTGTGCTCGACGGTACGGTGGGAGTATTCTGTGCGGTCGGAGGTGTTCAGCCCCAGTCTGAAACAGTATGGCGTCAGGCGCAGCGTTATCAGGTTCCCAGGATTGCCTTTGTCAACAAGATGGACCGGGTGGGGGCAAACTTTTTCAATGTCGTGAGTGAACTGCAGAATAAACTCTCGGCCAACCCAGTGGCACTGCAGATACCGATCGGACAGGAAGAAAGCTTTGCCGGTGTTATCGATCTTGTCGATATGAATGCCGTTATCTATGACGATACAACCAAAGGTTCTTCGTTTGAGATGGCACCGATTCCGGATGAGTATGCAGATCTCGCAAGTTCCTATCGGGAGAAGCTTGTCGAGTCCCTGTGTGATGTGGATGAAAGCATCATGGATGATTTTCTTAATGGGAAGGACATCGACAAAAGCCGTATAAGAGAGGCCATAAAGAAGGGAACACTGTCTCTGACCCTGACCCCTGTTATGTGCGGGTCGGCATTCAAGAACAAAGGGGTGCAGCCCCTGCTTGATGCCATAGTGCAATACCTCCCGTCTCCCCTTGAAGCCGGCAAGGTCATCGGCAAGGATGAGAATACACAGGAGATCACACGCATACCTTCCGATGAAGAACCCTTTGCGGCGCTTGCCTTCAAGGTAATGAATGACCCGTATGTAGGTCAGCTTACCTTTGTTCGCGTATATTCCGGAGTTATCAACGTAGGGGATACTGTTTACAACAGTACTACCGGAAAGAAAGAGCGTATGGGCAGGCTGGTAAGGATGTTTGCAGACAAACGTGAAGAGATAAAGACGCTTTTTGCCGGTGAGATCGCTGCGGTGCTTGGGCTGAAAAACACCATAACAGGCCATAGCCTGTGTGATCCTGCGAACCCTGTCATCCTCGAGTCCATGGATTTCCCCGAGCCGGTCATATCCATCGCCATAGAACCAAAGAGCAAGACGGATCAGGAGAAGCTCTCAGGCGGCCTTTCCCGTTTGTCCATGGAAGATCCTTCCTTCAGGGTTCATACCGACAAGGATACCGGTGACACTCTCATCTCCGGTATGGGAGAACTTCATCTCGAGATCATCGTAGACAGGCTCAGACGGGAATTCGGAGTCGAGGCGAATATCGGCAAGCCTCAGGTGGCTTATACCGAGTCTATCACGAGAAATGCAGACGAAAATCTCAAATATGCAAAACAGTCAGGCGGTCATGGGCAGTTTGCACATATCCTCATCAGGGTTGAACCCGCTGAATCGGGTGTCGGTCTTGATTTCGTCAATGAAATATCCCAGGGTGTTATTCCAAAGGAATATATACCGGCTGTGAAAAAAGGTGTCGAGGAAGCCATGCTGACAGGTCCGTGTGCAGGGTATCCTGTCGTAGATGTCAGGGTGGTGCTGTACGATGGATCCTTCCATGAGGTGGACTCATCAGAGATGTCATTTAAAATAGCCGGTTCCATGGCAATGAAGAATGTCTTGAAAAAAGCAGGTCCTATCATGCTCGAACCCATCATGGATGTAGAGGTAGTGAGTCCTGTTGATTATATCGGAGATGTGATCAGTGATCTGTCCTCCAGGCGCGGAAAGGTGCTCGGCATGGATACCCGCGCTGATGTGAGGGTTATTGCCAGCCAGGTTCCGCTTGCAGAGATGTTTGGATATTCAACAACCCTGCGTTCGTTATCACAGGGGAGGGCAACGTATACTATGCAGGTCTCTCATTATGAGAGCGTACCTACAAGCATTTCCGATCACCTAAAAGTTTCCAGAGGAGGACAGTTGTATGGCTAAAGAGAAGTTTGAGAGGACGAAACCACACGTTAATGTAGGGACGATAGGACATATAGATCATGGAAAGACGACGTTGACGGCGGCGATCACGAAGCATTTATCGAAGAAGGGTATGGCGGATTATGTACCGTTTGATGAGATAGACAAGGCGCCGGAGGAGAAGGAGCGTGGTATCACGATCAACACGTCGCATGTGGAGTATCAGACTGCAACGCGTCACTATGCTCATATAGACTGTCCTGGGCATGCCGACTATATCAAGAACATGATTACCGGAGCTGCGCAGATGGACGGTGCGATACTGGTGGTAGCGGCGAGTGACGGGCCGATGCCTCAGACGCGTGAGCACATATTGTTGGCCAAGCAGGTGAACGTGCCGTCGTTGGTGGTATTTTTGAACAAGGTGGATCAGGTGGATGATCCTGAGTTGCTTGAGTTGGTGGAGTTGGAGTTGCGGGAGTTGCTCAGTGCGTATGATTTTCCTGGGGATGAGATACCGATCATCAAGGGTTCGGCGTTGAAGGCATTGGAGAGTGATGATGGAGACAGTGCTGATGTCAAGTGCATATTTGAGTTGATGGATGCGGTAGACAGTTATATACCGGAGCCTCAGCGTGAGATAGACAAGCCTTTTTTGATGCCTGTAGAGGACATATTCACGATCAGCGGGCGTGGCACGGTAGTGACGGGGCGAGTTGAGCGTGGGATAATCAAGACAGGGGAAGAGGTGGAGATAGTAGGTATAAGGCCGACGACGAAGACGGTATGTACTGGAGTGGAGATGTTCCGTAAGACTCTGGATGAGGGTCGGGCAGGGGACAATGTAGGCATACTGATACGAGGAACGAAGAGGGACGAGGTAGAGCGTGGTCAGGTAGTAGCGCATCCTGGTTCGATATTGCCTCACACGCATTTTTCGGCGGAGGTATATGTATTGAAGAAGGAAGAGGGTGGTCGTCACACGCCGTTTTTCACGGGGTATCGGCCGCAGTTTTATTTTCGGACCACGGACGTGACCGGAGACATAGCGTTACCAGAGGGAGTGGAGATGGTAATGCCTGGGGACAACATCACGATGGATGTGAAGCTGATCCAGCCGATCGCGATGGATGAAGGTTTGCGGTTTGCAATCCGTGAGGGTGGCAGGACCGTGGCTTCAGGCGTAATCGTTAAGGTTATAGAGTAGGGTTGTTTCATGAGAGATACTATTACACTTGCATGCGGTGATTGTAAG
>DSAD01000014.1 GCA_011372875.1 Deltaproteobacteria bacterium | reverse complement strand
TCATAGGGGCAGGTTTCTGCTCATTGACCAGAGCACCAACGGCACCTATGTGATGAACAAAGGCATGAAGCGTGCCTTTGTCCATAATGACGAGGTCGTGCTGGGCGAAAAAGGGTTTATAAGCATCGGCCGCGAGGCCGAAGAAGATGACCCGGATGTGATACACTTTGTGTATGAGCATCCGGGTAAAGACTGAGCCTTGCTTCTTGCTGAAAAAGAATAATTAAAGTGATCCCCCCTGCAGTGATCATCAATATGAGAAGATATGTAAATATATTGAAAATTATGTGTAATTCAAATGTGAAAACAGATAATTAGGTTGTTTATGCACATCTGCCTGATCTATGATTGTTCCTTAATACGTTATCAGGAGGAACAGGAATGGATTCGATTATGCCGGTACATCCACTGGGAAAGAAGGCAAGGATTTTATTGACAAGCGTATTCGGGCCGTATGCCCGGGATGATCAATATGGCAGCCGCAAGATCAACCCCATGGAACTTTATCATAATCAGGTTACCAGAGAGCAGGGACCGTTTTCACTGCGGATGTTTCATCGCTCATTCGGTCTGCTTCTCCTGAAAGAGAATATCGAGGCCCCATGCACTGTGCTGGACTTTCCTGATCAGGGGCGTTTTATCCATGAGATATCGCATAATGCCTATGATGTTGTCGGTATCAGCGCCATCATGCCCAACATCGACAAGGTGAAAAGGATGTGCAGCCTGATTCGCACGCATCTTCCGGGTGCAGACATTGTCATCGGCGGACACATTGCAAATGTGCCTGATCTAGCCGACAGGGTGGAGGTGGATCATATCTGCAAGGGTGAAGGGGTCGGCTGGTTCAGAAAGTATCTGGGCCAGGACGAATATGCGCCGGTAAAGCATCCACATGAGATTGCCGGGTTCGGCACCCGGATTCTCGGCATAAGCCGCTCTGACGGGCCCGATGATACTGCCGCCATATTGATACCTTCCGTAGGATGCCCCATCGGGTGCAATTTCTGCTCTACCTCGGCGCTTTTCGGCGGTAAGGGAAAGTTCGTCAATTTCTACGAGACAGGCGATGACCTGTTCTCGGTCATGAGCGATATAGAGGCAAGGCTGAAGGTGAGTTCATTCTTTGTTATGGATGAGAATTTTCTTCTGCACCGTAAACGCTCGCTGCGCCTTCTGGAGCTGATGAAAGAGCATAAGAAGTCATGGTCCCTGTTTGTCTTTTCTTCGGCAAAGGTCTTGCAGACATATACCATGGAGCAGCTGATCCGCCTGGGGATATCCTGGGTATGGATGGGTCTGGAGGGCGAAGACAGCACCTATGCGAAACTAAGCGGGGTAGATACGAAGAAACTTGTGGAAGGGCTCCAGGCCCATGGTATCCGTGTCCTGGGCTCCACCATAATCGGGCTTGAGAATCATACCCATGAGAATATTGACGGGATCATAGATTATGCGGTGAGCCATGATGCGGTATTCCATCAGTTCATGCTTTATACCCCGATTCCCGGTACCAGGTTATACGAGCGTCACCTCAAGGGGGGGACTCTTCTGGGTGAGGATGAACGGCCTTTTGCAGACAACCATGGTCAATACAGGTTCAATTATTGTCATGAACATATCAAAGACGGACGAGAAACCGAATACCTGCGCAATGCATTCAGGAAGGACCTGGAGCACAACGGCCCCAGCCTGGCACGTATGATACGCACCATGATCGCCGGCTGGAAGCGCTACAAGAACCACCCGGACCATTGTGTCAGGGCTCGTTTCAAAAGGGAGATGGGCTGCCTTAAGACCACCTATGCCGCGGCTGTGTGGGCAATGAGGAGATGGTATCAAGATGACGAGCGGATGTATGAGAAGATAGGATCGATATTACGCGATATCTACAGGGAATTTGGGTGGAAGACCAGGATGATTGCGCCTGTTCTCGGGGTATATGCGTATGTCTCTATGCGCAGAGAGCAGAAAAGGCTCGATGCCGGATGGACATACGAACCCCCCATGTTTTACGAGAAGAATGTTCATGCGCTGGCCCTTGCCGAGAGTCGGAGAACGCTACCCTCAAAGAAGGCTAGTGTTCCTCAGGGTTCATTAGCTGATACCCCGCTGATTCCAGCGGGTACATCTTAGTCCTCGCCCCCGGGAGGGAGGATGAAGGTGAGGGGGGATAATAAAATAGACTTTCTGATACCTCGCAGGCTTGCTGCGGACTACTTCAGACCCCGAACCGTCGGAAATTGAGACACAAAATGTTTTATGGTTGCCCGATGCTGATGTCGACTGCTAATCAGTACGCATGAAGTTTGTTCCCATAAAAGGAGACCTCACCATAACATATCCCTGCACATGGGTTTTCAAGATCTTCGGCACGGATCACAGACAGTTGCGCCTGGCAGCACGTGATGCGCTGTCAGGTCACGATTATGCGATAAACCCTTCGCACAGCAGCAGGAACAGGAAATACCACTGCATGAATATCGATATTACTGTGTCGGACGATCAGGAGCGCACCGGGATTTACGAGGCGTTAAGGTCGCATAGCTCAATAATTCTTGTGCTCTGATATTGCGGGTAAATGTTTCGAATTTTCTGGATTGTGAACTTCGCAAAAATGGACCGATACAAAAACCTCTGTGGGAGCGGCTTTCAGCCGCGATTCAAGTTTCCCCGGTTGTCTCGCAATCGCGGCTGAAAGCCGCTCCCACAAAAAATATCAACCCCCCGACTATGGTAGGAGACGGTTTAGCGGCGACCTTTATCGCCCCTGCGCATTTCTGCTATGTTCTTGGGTATCCGATTCCCTTGAGCGCGTCTTTGATCTCACCCAGTACTGCAGGGTCCTCTATGGTCGAAGGTATCTTTACCTCGCTGCCATCGGCAATGTTTCTCATGGTGGCACGCAGGATCTTGCCGCTGCGTGTCTTGGGCAGGCGGGCAACCACTGTGATATCCTTCAGGCATGCAAGGGCGCCGATTTCAGAGCGCACCATGCCCACAACCTCTTTGCTGACATCTTCAGGGTTCTTGGCTGCGCCTGCCTTCAGGACCACGAAACCGACCGGCACCTGGCCCTTGAGCTTGTCTTCGACACCGATAACCGCACACTCGGCAACGTCGGGATGCGTTGCAACGACCTCTTCCATGCCGCCTGTGGAAAGTCTGTGGCCTGCAACGTTGATGACGTCGTCCACCCTGCCCATGATGTAGATGTATCCGTCTTCATCCTTGTAGCCGCCATCACCGGTGGCATAGTACCCGGGGTAATCGCTCAGGTAGGACGATATAAAGGCGTCGTCCTTCTGCCACAGGGTAGGCAGACATCCGGGGGGCAGGGGAAGCCTGATCCCGATGATCCCTTCGCTGCCGTTTTGAACCTCTTTTGCGTTTTCGTCGATTATTCTGACATCATATCCGGGGACCGGTTTTGTAGGGGACCCCGCCTTTATCGGCAGTTCCTCTATCCCCATGCAGTTGGCTGCAATGCCCCAGCCTGTTTCTGTCTGCCACCAGTGATCGATGACCGGGATCGAGAGCAGGTCGCTTGCCCAGTGATAGGTGTCCGGGTCTAGCCTCTCTCCTGCCAGGAACAGGTATTTCAGGCAGGAAATGTCATATTTCTTGATATAATCGCCGTTCGGGTCTTCCTTCTTGATGGCCCTGAATGCTGTCGGTGCGGTAAAGAGCACCTTGACGTCATGATCGGAAATGACCCTCCAGAAGGCACCCGGATCAGGGGTTCCGACAGGTTTGCCCTCATACATGATCGTTGTGCACCCATACAGAAGCGGTGCATAGACGATGTAGGAATGACCCACGACCCAGCCCACGTCCGAGGCCGCCCAGTATACATCTCCGGGTTCCACGCCGTAGATGTTCTTCATGGACCATTTGAGTGCTACCGCATGACCGCCGTTATCTCTCACAACACCTTTGGGTATACCCGTGGTGCCTGATGTGTACAGGATATAGAGCGGGTCAGTCGCTTCTACTGTGACGCACCCGGCCGGTGATGCTGTCCCGAGTGCCTCCAACCAGTCGATGTCTCTGCCCGGGATCAGGTCTGCCTTTTCCTGGGGCCGCTGAAAGATCACGCATTTTTCCGGCTTGTGTCTGGACAGTTCGATGGCCTTGTCGAGAAGTGGTTTGTAGGGGATGGCCCCTTTGGGCTCGATGCCGCACGATGCGCTCAGGACAACCTTTGGCTTTGCATCGTCTATCCTTACGGCAAGTTCATTGGCGGCAAATCCGCCGAACACCAGGGAATGGATTGCGCCGATGCGTGCGCATGCAAGCATGCTCACTGCAGCCTCGGGGATCATGGGCATGTAGATGACCACCCTGTCGCCTTTTTCCACACCGAGCGATCTCAGGACACCGGCAAAGAGGCAGACCTTGTCAAGCAGCTCTTTGTAGGTAATCTTTGAGATTGTCCCCGTGACCGGGCTGTCATAGATGATTGCCGTCTGATCGCTCCTGTTGTTTTCCACATGATAGTCCAGTGCATTGTAGCAGGTGTTCATCCTTCCGCCTGCAAACCACCTGTAAAACGGTGCCCTGGAATCATCGAGCACCTTGTCCCACTTCTTGTCCCATGTAATCGCTCCGCCGGCTATACTCCAGAAACCCTCTCTGTCTTCCACAGAACGCCGGTAAGCTTCTTCATATGATTTGTACATAAATGAAACCTCCTGGTTGTATTCCTTTATTAGTTGATACCCCGTAAGCATGCGGCGGGGTTCTTTTCCCCCTCCCCCCTTTTTTTCAAGGGGAAGAGGGTGAGGGGGTAGTAATGAAATAGTCCCTGATACCCCGTACGCTTGCGGCGATGTGCTTCATTAAACATTTTCGATGTCTCTCCCACTGCATGAAAAAATAGTAGATAAGATCATATATACTTAGCAACCCCTGTGCCGAAAAGAAAAAGCCTGTAAAATCAGCAGGGTAAGTGTATGCCGATGTTTTTCAATGTGTCCGGAATCCCGTAAAGTGGCCATGAAAGCGGACAGGTGTCCGGTAACCATATCAGCGGGGTCAGGATATCTTGCCGGACAGTCCCATTTTCATAATCTTCTCGTACAGCCATGACCTGCTTATGCCGAGGATCCTTGCTGCCTGGGCCTTGTTTCCGCCCGAGCGTTTCAATGCCTCGATGATTACATCGCGTTCATGGTTATGTCTGCTGGGCTTGAGTTGTGAGTGTTTCGGCCAGGAATCTTTCTTTTGCACAATGCCCTGGGGTGTGTCCCGGAGATAATGGGGCAGATCCTGTTTTTCTATCAATGTTCCCCTGGCAAAGTTCACAGCGCGTTCAATGACATTCTCGAGTTCGCGTACATTGCCGGGCCATGAGTGGTCGAAAAAGATCTCGCGTGTTTCGCACGAGATGTCCTTGATGTGTGTTCCGAAGATGCGGTTATATTTCTCCAGGAAGAACTGTACGAGCAGATTGATATCCTGCCTGCGTTCGTTAAGAGGAGGGATGTGCAGGTGTATGACGTTGAGCCGGTAATACAGGTCCGATCGGAATCTTCCATCGGCGACCATGTCCACCAGGGCCTGGTTTGTCGCAGCAATGAACCGGACATTAACCTTCTGGGGCTCGTTTGAACCGACAGGCTCGAAGATCTTGTCCTGTATAACCCTGAGAAGTTTGCTTTGAAGGTCATGAGGCATGTCGCCGATTTCATCCAGGAACAGAGTTCCCCCGTCTGCCATTGCAAGCTTGCCTTTCTTGCCCGAGCGCTGTGCCCCGGTAAAGGCCCCGGGAACATAACCGAAAAATTCCGATTCCATCAGGCTTGTAGGTATTGCAGCACAGTTTACCTTGATCAGAGGGCCGTCCGGATTGGGGCCTGTCTTGTGGATCGCCTGGGCGATCAGTTCCTTGCCTGTTCCGCTTTTGCCGGTGATCAGGATGTTTGAGTTTCCGCGAGCCACGATCTCTGCCTCTTCGATAACCTGCCGGAAGGCAGGGTCTGCAGTAACGATCTGATCAAAACCGCTGTACTTCTGTTCGCTGGACCGCTGTGCCGTGTTGATTTCCAAAAATTCCTGATCCAGGTTTGCAAGTCTTTTGGCCAGGATTTTGAGTTCTTCGAGATTGCGGAAGAGTATCTTGCCTACAGCGCCTATTACCTGGCCCTTGCGTATGATGGGCTGTGATGAGACCACATAGGGAATACCGTTGATGAACTGCAGTTTGTTTATTTCTGGAATCCCTGTCTTGACAACCTTATGCAGTCTTGTGTTCTCAATGATTTCTTCCACGGGCATGCCTATGATCTGTTCTTTCCGGTTGAAGAGAAAACGCCGGGCCGAATTGTTGAACATGGAGATGCAGCCGTTCTCGTCCACGACAACGATGCCGTCATAGGCAAAATCCATTACCGACTGCAGGGTCCTGTAGAGCTTTGTGATGCTCTCGAGTTTTTCTACGATGCGCAGCAGATCGGTAAGGTCCTGGAATACGATGATGGCACCGGTGATGATCTCATCCCTGGTGATAGGGGTGATATTACACAGCAGGCTAAGCTCTTTGACCGTATGAAGCGCCCCGATAAAGGGTTCGCCGCAGGTAAGAACATCATCGATCTTCAACCCCGGCATCAGCTCGGTGAAGAGTTTTCCCACTGTATGTGGTGCATCTACCCCCAGGATGGTTTCAGCTGCCTTGTTGATCTTTGTTATGATGCGGGCCTTATCAATGGCGATCAGGCCGTTATGCATGGTCTGCAGGATAGCGTTGAGCTGGCTGTTCAACCGGGTCTCTTCCCCGAGCATGGCCCTGATCCATCCGGCCTTGGTGAAGATGCCGCTGACCTCATTTTTGTCGTTTACAACGATTGCGTTACCCGCATGACTGGTGCGAACGATCTCCTTCACCTCTTCATACGGCGTGTTTTCATTGATAGTGATGACATCGGCGGTAAAGAAGTCCCTGATGGGCATATCCGGCGGCACACCCAGGGCAATTGCATCAAAGAGGTTTGCCTTGGTCATGATGCCGATGAGACTGTGGCCGGCCCTGGTGACGGGCAGTGCCTCGAGCCGAGTTTTTCTGAAAAGGCGGGCGACTTTCTGCAGGGTGTCGTCCGCCTGGAGGGTCTCAAAAGAGCCGGTCATTATATCTTTTATCAACATAGCAACGTAAAGAATCCTTTATTCTGCTTCTTCTATCACCATATACC
>DSAD01000195.1 GCA_011372875.1 Deltaproteobacteria bacterium | reverse complement strand
TGTCTCGTTCTGAAAATAAAGCACTGCCAGCGTATTCTCCCCTGCCTTTGCTTCGAGCCCCTTCTCCCGCGACAGCACTCCCCGCGCCCATTCCCGCTCAACCTCCGTCACTACCTGACCCGCCAATACCGGCTGCGTAAATGCGCAGATTAAAAAACACAGGAAAAGGATGAAACAGCTGAATTCAATGAACATCTTTTTCATCATTAAAACCGCCTATCATATCACCTGGAAAAAGGTGATATTAGATCAGATATGCAACTTTTCAACTACATACCCTCTATTAATAACATAATAAACTGTTTGTTTGAAATAGGAATAGAAACTGTCTTTATTCTTGAATCCTGTTTTATAATAAGATATGTTGGCTGGTGGTAATACCACCAGCCAACTGGAGTCAGCATGAAGGATATTCTCAGACCGCTCAGGGCAGAAAGCCTCAAGGAGGTCTTTATCACACGATTCGAAGAGCTGATACTCACCGGAAAGATTTCAATCGGCCAGAAGCTTCCGCCGGAGAGAGATCTCGCTCTACAACTCGGCGTTAGCAGGCCGGTTGTACACGAAGGCCTTGTCGAGCTTGCAGCCAGAGGACTCGTATCAATGAAACCGAGAAAAGGCACGGTTGTGAACGACTACCGCAGACAAGGCTCTCTCGCCATCCTTAACTCGCTCATTAATTACCGCAGCGGCAACCTTGAACACGAGCTCCTGGAGGGACTCCTTCAGACGCGTGTCCTGATCGAGGTCGAGACAACGAGGCTTGCATCAATAAGCCGCAGCGAAGAACATCTCGATGCATTTAAGAAAATCCTGTCAAATGAAGATAGCATATCCTGTGGAGATATCAATGCCATCACCCGGCTCGATTTCAAATTTCACCACCTCATCGGGATTGCATCAGGCAATCTTGTCTATCCACTGCTCATCAATTCATTCAAACCCGTGTACATGAATTTTACTTCCCTGTTCTTTACCGACAAGACCGTGATCCCTGCGACCTTTGCCTTCCACAAAGAACTCGTCCGTGCCATATCCGCGAAAGACCAGCTACTTTCAATATCAATCATGCGCAAGATCCTGGACCATGGAGAGAGACACCTGAGAGAAATTCTTTCGCAGAAATAACAGGAGGTTTTATGAGCATATCAACAACGTCAAAAACCCTATTCCAGGTAAAGGCGCCAAAAGGCCTCTCTCCCAGGATAACATGGCTCAGGGATTACTATTTTTCCGGGGCCAAAAGGGCATGGAACAATGAATTTACCGCCTGGACAACCGGGACACCCTGGGATGTCATCTTCGATGAAATAACCTTTTATATCGTCCCTGAGACTTATGCCTTCATGCAGACATTCCGTTCCTCCATGTTTCAGGCCGCCCGCAGAGTCAGCCTCCCGGCCGGTTTCTGGTCCAAAAGCCTGCCAGAGAGAAAGGCCTTCTTTGTCAAAGAGGTCATGGTGAACTACGTGCCCCAGGAGATCCTGCCCGGCGACCTGATCGCGGGCGCGCGCTTCAATGTTCAGACATCGACATGCTGGACAAGGAAGGAGGCCAAGGAAAGAGACAGGCTCATCTACGGGAAAAAGGGCGCAAGGACAACCATGAAGTGGTTCCATGACCATGGCTACGGCAATTCAGGGGCAACCAGCGGCCATATCATCCCGGGATATGAACAGGCATTGAAGATAGGCTGGAAAGGGATCTATGAAGACATCCAGGCCCGGTATCACTCTCTGAGCACTTCCGACAAAAAAGGTCCGAAGGGCGAACAGCTCAAAGCCATGATGACCGCCGCAACCATGCCGAGAGATCTCGCCCATAAGTATGCCGATGCATGTACAGGGCTGGCTGCCGGGGAGAAAGACCCTGCACGTAAGAGCGAGCTTGCGCAGATGGCTCGAAACCTGAGAAGGGTTCCATGGGAGCCGCCCCGTACATTCTGGGAGGCGCTGCAGGCCCTGTGGCTTACCCATATGCTCATCATGAGCGACGAGAACTATCCCGGCCCAGGGGTATCCTTCGGAAGGATCGACCAGTACCTCCTGCCCTACTGGGATTACTCCCTTGCCCAGGGCATGGACAGGGAGTTCGGCAAAGAGATCATGAAGTGCTTCTGGATACATGCGAACACGGTCTACGATGCCATGATCCGCACCGGCAACCAGGGCATCACCGCCGGATACGGCCAGCTCATAACGTTATCCGGCATGGGCGCCGGCGGCAAAGACATGACGAACGACCTCACGTATGCCATGCTCGAGGTGATCGACGAGTTGTCCCCCATCCTGGAACCCAAGCCCAATGTCCGGCTTCACAGGGGCAGCCCGGATGAACTGCTCGATACCATTGTGGATATGATCTCCTCCAGTCAGGGATCTCCTTTCCTCCTTAACTTTGACGAACGCTCCATTGCCGGCATGATGCGCGAGGCAAGGATGGCCGGGGTCGAAGACCTCATTAATGCCGGCAATGTGCACGACTATGCCCCGGTGGGATGCCTCGAAAACACCATGGTGGGCAACGACAGATCCGGTACGGTTGACAACAACCTCAACCTGCTCAAGGCTGTGGAACTCGCTCTAACAGGAGGCAGAGACCTGCTGGAATTCGTCGACCCTATCACGGGCAAAAGGGACAGGATAAAACAGGACGGCCCTGAAACCGGGGATGCAGCAAAATTTGCGACCTGGCAGGAGTTCTGGAAGGCCTATGAGCAGCAGACCAGGACCATCATAAAACGGTGCGTCGATCTCTATGAGAAATCCGAGTCCATCCGGGCTGAATTCTGCCCCACCCCATATCTGTCCTGCCTTATCAAAGGGTGTGCGGAAAAGGGGGTCGACATTACCGGAGGCGGGGCTGAACTGAACTTCACCACACTCGAGGCCGTTACCTATGCCACTACTGTGGACTCCCTGCTCGCCATCAAGTACCTGGTTTTCGACAATCACGAGTGCACCATGGCCGAACTCATCGATGCGCTCAGATCAAACTGGAAGGGGTATGAAGTCCTTCAGGCCAAGGCCAGGTTCAAGACCCCGAAATACGGGCGCGACGACGATAAAGCGGACGAGATGGCTCTGAACGTTATGAACCTGTGGTGCGATGAAACCTGGAGACACAAAACCATCAGCACAAACAGGCAGTTCAGGCCGGGCATGCTCAGCTGGAACTACTGGGTCGGCGACGGCTTTATCCTCCCGGCAAGCCCGGACGGCAGGCCCAAGGGCCAGTTCCTCTCAAATGCCATCTGTCCTTCAAACGGTGCGGACATAAACGGACCAACGGCAAACATGAATTCCGTGGGCAAGGCCTTCGGCGGCAGATCCCGCGAAGGCTCAGGCGACTGGAACGGCTATGTAAGCTGCCTTCCCAATGGTGCAAGCCACACCATCTCCATCAACCCATCGCTTATCAGAGACAGGCAGCACCGGGAAAAGTTCAAGGGATTCCTGAAAGGCTGCATAGAAAACGGCGGTTCGTCTCTGCAGATAAACATGGTGGATGCAGACATGCTTAGAGACGCTCAGAAAAACCCCGAAAACTACTCGTCCCTGCTGGTCAGGATAACCGGGTATAACGCATACTTCACGAGCATCGGCAAGGAACTCCAGGACGAGGTCATTGCCCGTGTCAGCCACGAAAGCCTGTAAAGGATCGGATGCATGAGAGAATCGCAAACGACAGGCAACCCCAAAGCCGTTATCTTAAGGATCCAGAGGCTTTCCACCGAGGATGGCCCGGGAATCAGGACCACGGTCTTCTTCAAGGGCTGTCCTCTCAGATGCCTGTGGTGCCACAATCCCGAGAGTATCTCTCCTGATCCCCAGGTTCACTGGGTCAAAAGCAGATGCATCGGATGCAGAATATGCCTTGAGACCTGCGAGCACAACGCGCTCGGTTTCACGGATGACCGGCTTCATATCGACCACTGCCGCTGCACGGACTGCCTTTCCTGCACCTATACCTGCCCATCAACCGCTTTAGAATCATTCGGCAGGGCATGGACTTTGGACGAACTGATACGCGAGGTTCTCAAAGACCGGGTCTATTTTGAAACATCGCGTGGAGGCATAACGATCTCGGGCGGAGAACCCGCCATGCAGGCCCCCTTTGCCGAGGCGTTCCTCAAGGAACTGAAGGAAGAGGGCATCCACACAGCGCTCGATACCTGCGGCCAGTGTACTGAAAAAAGCCTAGACCGGCTTGCCCAACATACGGACCTTGTCCTGTTCGATCTCAAAGAGATATCCGCGGCAAGGCATAAGAACTTTACCGGGGCAGGAAACGAGCGTATCCTGCACAATCTTGTCTTTCTGGCAAGCCAGATGAAATCCGCCGGCTCTCAGGGAGAGCTCTGGGTCCGCACCCCGCTCATCCCAGGATACACAGCGACAAGAAAGAACATCGAGGGCATAGGCAGGTTCATTGCGGATAACCTAAGTGATATCATTACCCGCTGGGAGCTCTGTTCGTTCAACAACCTGTGCACCCATAAGTATGAAGAGCTCGGCCTTGCCTGGGCATGCAGGGAACTCAAACTCATGAGCGAACAGGACCTGGAATATTGTACAGCTATTGCCGGAGGATCTGGGGTTGACCCTTCAATCGTCCATGCAAGCGGCCCCACCAGGGTATTGTCAGGGGGCGACTCAGTGGCTCATTCATCATATGCCGGCTTGATAGATGATGAATTCTGCACATAGGAGGGAGATCCATGAAAAAAGTATTCACTGCCTTTGATGAAAAGGATATGCCGGAATTCGAGCCCGAGGCAAAAATAGGGCTCATAGCGACAGTCAATCCGCAGGGAGAACCTCACGTAACGCTTATTACCGCCCTGCAGGCAAAATCTCCGGATATCCTCATATGGGGTCAGTTTTCAGACGGCAAAAGCAAGGAATATGTCAAGACTAACCCCAAGACCGGATTTCTCATCATGACCATGGACAGGAGCCAGTGGCGAGGCAAGGCGCTGTGGACGCATAAAGAACGACACGGCCCGGACTATGAGATGTTCAATACCAAGCCGATGTTCCGCTACAACGCCTACCTTGGCATTCATACCGTACACTATATGGACCTCTTGGAGACCTATGGAAGAGAATCCCTCCCGCTTATACGGATTGCCCTGTCATCCCTGCTCACAAAGGCTGCAAAGTCGGCAGCTCAAACCGGGATACAAGACCCCATCCTGAAACCCTGGGGTCAGACACTGTTCAACAGGCTCGATGCCATCAAGTTCATCTCGTATATAGATCACAACGGATTCCCCGCGATCATACCGCTCATCCAATGCCAGGCCGCAGACAGCAGAAGACTTGTCTTCTCGCCTCTTGCCTATAAAGATGAGCTCCTGTCTATTCCCTACGGAAGTACGGTTGCGGTCTTCGGGCTTACCATGGACATGGAAGACATCCTGGTACGCGGGACTTTTTCAGGAATAGATCAGCACAGAGGTGTATCTCTGGGCATTGTCGACATTATCTGGGTTTATAATTCCATGCCGCCTTTACACGGTCAGATCTATCCGGAGACAGCATTGAAACCCGTGACGGAGTTCCCTGCCCAGCTCTGAAATTGAGAAGAAATGGAGATAGAGCTCAATGTACCGGACCCGGAAATGCTCATCGATGCAAGGTAAAATTATCAGCAGAACCAGGATTGGACTGCAAAAGTGCCGCAGATAACCCAAAAGCAGGAGATATACCGGGATACATCATAAAGAACCGACAATAAAGAACCGATTGCTTGACTGGAAAGCCTGGTAATGCTACATTTCAGCGCATGTTAGATATGAAATTCATTAGACAAAATATTGACATGGTCAGCAAGGCTCTTCAGGACAGAGGCTCTAGGATCCGGCTCGATACATTGCTTGAACATGACTCCAGCAGAAGGTCTCTAATCCAGGAAGCAGACGAACTCAAGACCAAGAGGAACCTGTTTTCTTCACGCATCGCCAAGGCCAGGGGTCACGGCCTTGAGGATGAAAAGGAAGAGATGCGCCGGGTATCCGAGAAGATAAAATCCATTGATGCCGAGATCAGGTCTGCTCAAGAGGCTATAGATTCAATCGTGATGGAGATTCCGAACATACCCCATGAGTCCGTACCGGTGGGAACAAACGAAAGCGACAACAAGGTAATACGCACCTGGGGAGAAAAACCAGAGTTTTCCTTTGCCCCGAAAGATCACTGGGATATCGGGGAGGATCTGTCTATCCTTGATTTCAAGCGTGCGGCCAAGATCACGGGTGCCAGGTTCTGTATAAGCTGGGGGCCCGGTGCACGTCTGGAGCGCTCCCTGATCAACTTCATGCTTGACGTTCATACAACCGAGCACGGCTATACAGAGATCCTGCCGCCTTTTATGGTGAACCGAGAAAGCATGACAGCGACCGGCCAGTTACCAAAATTTGAAGAGGACCTTTTCGGAACCGATGATTATTTTCTCATCCCCACGGCAGAGGTCCCGGTTACCAATATATACAGGAACGAAATCCTCGATGAAGAGAGTCTGCCTGAAAAACTCGTCGCCTACACCCCCTGTTTCAGGAGAGAAGCCGGCTCCTATGGCAAAGACACCCGCGGCCTGATCCGTCAGCACCAGTTCAACAAGGTGGAACTGGTCAGGTTTGCCCGCCCAGAAAACTCCTATGAGGACCTCGAAGAGCTCACCAGCGACGCCGAAGACATATTGAAAAGGTTGGGCCTTCACTACCGTGTTGTGATCCTGTGTACCGGAGATCTCGGTTTTTCCTCTGCAAAGACCTATGACCTGGAGGTGTGGATGCCGGCACAGGGGGTATACCGGGAAATATCATCATGCAGTAATTTTGGAGAATTCCAGGCAAAAAGAGGGCAGATCCGCTTCAAGGCAAGACAGGCAAAGAAGACGGAATTCTGCCACACCCTTAATGGAAGCGGGCTTGCAGTTGGAAGGACAGTGGCTGCGATTCTGGAAAATTATCAAATGGAGGACGGTTCCGTAAGAGTTCCTGATGCATTAAAGCCCTACATGGGGCTTGACCTGATCACGCCAATACGATAATGAGATGAAGCTGCGGAGGAATGGCCGAGTGGTTGAAGGCGGCGGTCTTGAAAACCGTTGTACCGCAAGGTACCGTGGGTTCGAATCCTACTTCCTCCGCCACGTTATGGAGAGATGGCCGAGTGGCTGAAGGCGCTCGCCTGCTAAGCGAGTGTAGGGTGTGAAGCTCTACCG
>DSAD01000265.1 GCA_011372875.1 Deltaproteobacteria bacterium | reverse complement strand
GCTGTCTTCCTTGTTCACCATAATATTTACAACCGGCGGTCTCGCTCTCAGCTATGGACCCGATCTGCCTCCAGGTGCTACCACCATAGTACTGGCCGGGGGTGTCTATCTTGTTGTGGCATTTCTTTCCCGGATTGTCAGATTCAGCAGGGCGTGAGATATCAGTATAGTGATCAGGTACAAGGCTCGGCACTTCAGACAGATTTCCTTTCTTGAAAGTTGTATCGTAAGATCAATTTCTCAATACTGTTATTCTTCTCGCTCTTTAGAACCTATAAGAGGAAGAACCTTGTCGATATGGAAATACACGAGGTATTTGTTCTCCTTATAGTACTCGTCATGGGCGATATAGTGACGCTGTCTGCGGAGATCTTCTATGAGCTGCGTGTTCTCTTCCTCTTTTGTCTTGGTAAGATACAGCCTTTTCCCTACATACTTGTCTCCATCTTCCACAAATATGTAGCATGCATTGGGATTTGACCGCAGATTCTCGTGAGACAGTCTTTCCGCCATAATGAATGCAATGGTGGATTCATCCATGAAGTGAGGACGTGCATACATTGCTGCGTCAACCGTTCCCGATTTATCCGCAGTTGCAAGAATCCCTTTCCCTTTGACCTTTTCAAAATATTCGCTCAGTTTCATTGGATAGCACTCCTGTCATTTTGAATGTTCTCTATCATAGTAGCAGCGATACCCAGAAAGTCAAATATGGCACTGTGATGTATGCATGGTTGCAAACTTTTAAATGTAATAAGACAAAAAAATAGGATGGCGGTTAGGGCATAGGACGCGCCATCCCATAAGAGGAGGTTAAAAAGATTGTTTCTATTAGTTTTGATGAGTTCAGGACTGAAAAGGATGCATTTTTAAGGCCAATGCATGTCTGAAGTGTGTAATTCTATGAGATCCCGGCCATTATCCTGGAAAATACGCCGATAACATTCTTCTGAGAGATTCATGCCTGTCAGTGCATCAATCGCTACCTCTTTCGGGAAGACAATAGTGGGGAAATCCGATCCATAGAGAATCATGTCTTTGTATGTCTCGATCGGTTAACTCCCCAGTTCTCATGCTTTATCTTTTAGCATCCTCTGTGCGATGCGAAAAGCCTCCATCCGGTATAAAGGGCTCCCGGCGCTAGTTCATAGGAAAGAGATGCCTCAGCAACCGGTGTGAATCCACACTGCCTGCATTTTATATCACCACGTCCTGCAACATAACACCCCACTGAAAGTTCACCGTCAGGGTCCACATTTGCCAGGAGCCAGTCGTGACATGTCCAGGTGTTGCGGATCATGGCTTTGAGCCCCTGAAAAGAGTTCATGACAGGATAGCCTCTGTTTTTCAGTTCGATCACCTTGAGCAGGGCCTCTTTTCTTTGACTGACGGTGAGGGCCAGTTCCTCCTCACCCTGGTTATACGGGTAGAACAGCTGCAAAGTTATGCCTTTGATCTGTTCGATACCGGATACTGTTCTGATCAGTTCATCAAGTTCGGTCCAGTTCCTGTTGTTTATGGTGCAATGTACAAGAAGTTTCTTGTGTCCGGATGATCTTATGTTGCTCAGCACTTTTTCGTAGGAATTGCTTCTCAGTTCATTATGGGTTTTTTCCGGACCGTCGATGCTTACCCAGAGGATATCTGTGGGTACATCAAGGTTTAAGGTGCCGTTGGTGGTGGCGCCCACGCATAGGAAATGCCTTTTTGCATAGCGAACCAGATCAGTAAAATCCCTGCCTGCGTCTTTCCACAGAAGCGGTTCCCCTCCTTCGAAGATGACTATGCGGCAGCCCGTATCTTTGAGTCTGTCAAGGCACCTGATTGCAGTCTCCCATGACATATGTGAGTTTTCTTCTTGTGAACGCACATGAAACGGACATCCTGCACACTTGAGGTTGCACCGGTAGGTCAGTTTGAAGTTTGCCAGAAGAGGCATGCGCTTTCTCAGTACCTTTGTGCTGAAAAGAAAACATAAAAGACTTATTATCGACTTCATTCTACCTTGATTGCGCCAGAGCCGAGACACGATTCTTTGATCGAGGCAACAAGCCTGTCCACCTGGAACAGATAACGGCCTTTTCCGGGGCATTTTTCGCTACAATAATGTCAATCGACTCGAATTCCGATAAATGCCTGAACGTGATGTTGTCTCTCATTATCAGTATTTACCGGGGAAGTTTGGTTTTCTCTTCTCCTTGTGTGCCTTGACGCCTTCTCTTGCGTCTTCGCTGGAAAAGATGGGCATGCCGATCTCGACTTCACGGATAAAGGCTTCTTTCAGTTCCTTCATGCGAAGTTCCCTGTTGAGCCGGATGATGCCCTGTGTGGAAAGCGGCCCGTTATTCGCGATCTTTTCAGCAAGTTCGAGTGCTGTTTCCATAAGCTTGTCCTTCGGAACCACCCTGTTGAGGAAGCCCCACTCATACATGGTCTGCGCGTCGAAATTGCCTGCTGTTAGGAGGATTTCCAGTGCCCTGCACGTACCAATGTGCCTCGGGAGAAAGATGTTCCCTCCTCCTGTAGGCATGATCCCCAGGCTTGCCTCTCTCATCTGGAAGACAGCATCGGTGGATGCAACCCTCAGGTCTGCGCCCATGACCATCTCGAATCCGCCCGTGAGACAGTAGCCGTGAATGGCTGCTATTACGGGCTTGTTCACAAAGCTTATCTTGAGCATGGCTTCGCCCACACCGGAGCCGTCCCAGCCCGATATTATCCATTCTTCCGCCTCGTTTTCAGGTTTCCGTTCACCGGTAAGCACGGGGATGGCGGTCTTCAGGTCCATGCCGGCGCAGAAGATGTTCGGCAATGCGGAATATAGGATGGCAACCCTGATATTGCTGTCGTTGTTTATATCCTGCCATGTTTTATACAAATCAAGGAGTATGCCGGGGTCCAGGGCATTGAGCTGCTTGGGGCGGTTGAGACCCACTTTCGCAATATGACCGTCTTTCTCATAGATTAAACTCATGGGATCCTCCTTAATGGAAAAGATATGTTCATGTTCTGTAACAAGTAGCGTATCCTGGAGAAATTATCAACTGTATCACGTATCAGATCTGTCTTGATGACGGTTGCATACACAGCCGTCTTTAAAAAAGGGATGAGAGAAAAACCTCTTGATGCCCGTCACGAATGCTTCAGGCAACTCAGCACAATCACCCGTCAAGCTGATGTGCGAAAACCCGAAAATGTACGATTGAATCGTTCCGGGATTGACAAGTGCAGGTTTCTCCGAATAGCCTTGCCCGGATCTGTTCCATCATGATATTCTTAAACCCTGATTGCAAACCATTATCAGACAATACATTCCTGATGGAGATCGCTATGAACGTATATATTGATTACACCAAGAGACTCGAGAAGATCCGTGAGCACATGGCTGCAAGAAACATCGATGTATTCATCGGTACCCGGACCGTGAGCCTCACATACACGGCAGGGGCATTCGTTCCATGGAGGTCTGCAGTCCTTATTTCAAAGGATGGATATGCCGGGCTCGTGACCATGCTCATCGACAATGCCCGCCTGAACAGCGAGTCATGGCTCGATACCATCACTCCATATGCCCCGATTCCCGGCATGGACATGTTCGACATCGTGGTCAGCCAGATCAGGGCAAACGGCTGGGACAGGGCCGTCATCGGTGTTGAGCTCGGCCATTCTCCGCGGGGCAACACCGGATATCTCTTTGCCACAGAATATGAGTTTCTCCTCAAGTCGCTGCCCGAAGCGACCTTCGTGAATGCCCTTGAAGTCATGGACCGGGCATCGTATATCAAGGATCCTGAAGAAATCCTTCTGCTCCGACAGGCATCGGCGATAACAGATGCCGGGATGGAGCGGGTAAGGGAATCACTCTATATCGGAATCAGTGAGACCGAGATCGCCGGGATCGGTGAGATGGAGCTCAGGAGACTGGGGAGTGAATATCACTGGGCTGTCACCGGTTCATCAGAGGTAGCATCGGGCTACCGGGCCACATTTCCCAGCAACGGCACCACGCAACCCACCGACAAGATTGTTCAGAAAGGTGATAATATTATCGTTGACCTGCATTCCTGCTATCGTCACTACCTGGGAGATCTGGCACACAACTTCATCCTTGGCCAGCCCACCACAGAACAGCGGAAGATGGCCGATGCGTACCTGCAGATTGCCGGGACCATCATCTCCTCGTTCAAGGCCGGCAACACCGTGGGACAGGCCCATAAAACCATTTCAGCGAAGATCGATGCGCTTGGCTATACAGGCTTCGTCATACCCTCTTTCGGTCACGGCCTCGGCGTACTCGGGCATGAGTGGTACCCGGCAATAATCGACAATGACGAGTTCCGCGATGTGGTCCTCGAGGAAAACGCAGTGGAGGTGGCCTTCATCGCCATGAGCGTGCCCGGGGTAGCGGGTATGAGGCTCGAATGCCCTGTCCTGATCACCAGGGAAGGGGGGGAACCCCTGTGCAGAACGCCGCTTGCCCTCACGGTTATTGATGAATGATCCGGGGCAACACCTGCAGAGACTCTGGTGCGCCGTTCAGTCCATATTCACAAGATAAAGTGGCATCGGCCGCTATCCCCCAGGGTTTGTGAGATGATAACCCCTGCAGAAAAGCTATAATACTCAACACAAAAGAAGCTCATCCAGGCCATGTATTATCCTGGCGTACAATATGGGATGAAAGGGCCTGTTTTGTCAGGCCTTAAAGCCGTTTGATTTCTGCCTTGCATATATGGCAGCACCCAGGGCGCCTATTATCTGAGGGTCGATCGGAAGCGTGGTAACGTCCATATTGATGATCCTGGTAAGCGCCCTGATAAGGCCCAGGTTCTTGGCGCATCCGCCCGTGACTGTCACCTGAGGGCGTATGCCGATGCGTTTAAGCAGGGTGAAGCATCGCTTGGAAACGGCTGTCTGGATGCCTGCCGCGATATCCTCGGGGGGGTTCTTCCTGGCAAGCAGGCTGATGACCTCGCTCTCGGCAAAGACGCTGCACTGGGCAGTGACCGGGATGATCTTGTTCGCCTTGAGGGAAAGATCTGAAAAACTCTCGAGGTCCATGCGGAATATCCGGCTCATGGCCTCGAAGAAGCGCCCGGTACCGGCGGCGCACTTGTCGTTCATGGCGAACTCCAGGACCGAGCCGTCTCCGTCAAGCGATATGGACTTCACATCCTGTCCGCCGATGTCCACAATGGTCTTGATCTGAGGGTTGCAGAAAAACACTCCCATGGCATGGCAGCTTATCTCCGAGACATTCTTGTCGGCAAACGATACCTCGTTTCTCCCGTATCCCGTACCTACCAGGTAAGAGAGGTCCCTGTAGCCGGCCATATCCGGGACTTGCGCACAGGCCTTTTCAAGGGCAAGAATCGATGTCTGCTCCGGATCGATCTCGCTCGGGATAATGGATGTGGCAATGATGGCGCCTGTTTCATCAAGGATAACGGCCTTTCCTGTTGTCGATCCCACGTCACATCCACCGAAATACTTTTTTGCCATATCTGTCTCCTCCTTGTTGTCGTTTCTTAGTTTTAATCCTAGATATCAAGCATCCATCCCTTGCCCTGCAATTTCGCAATACCTTTTGCCGTGCTCAGGAAAGTGGACCTGAACATATCGCTCATGAGGGTCTTTTTGACCGTAGGCAGCCTCAAAAAGGCGCCCATAAACGAACGCATTACTTCCTGGGTTACACTCTCAGGGTTATCGAACAACTGATTCTGCAGGGTGCCGCGCTCCAGTGACGACAGCATCGTTATCTCGAAGAGCGATTCCGGATGGATGACACTGCTTTTGCGGGGTATCATCTCAATAGCGCATGTGCGGCACTGAGCTATGCATACGCCACAACCGACGCATATATCACCATTCAACCGGGCTGTTTTCCTTTTCTTTTTTTTCGGGTCGTGCGCAGATACCAGACTCAATGCATTTACCGGACATACATCCACGCATTTTCCGCACCCGGTGCATTTTTCGGTATTGATCTTTGAAATGAAACTGGAGGTGACAACGCAATTCAAATGTCCGAACTTGTTTAACCCTCCCAGGAAATTACAGCAGCATTTGCAGCAATGACAAATGGCCATGGGGTTTCTCCTGGTGTTGACAGCGCAGAATACAAGATCATGTTCCTTGGACCGGGTAAAATTATCCATCATTTCTGATTTTGAGACCTCGCGCGCAAAATTGTTCCTGATGGCATACTCTGCCCCGATCCCTAAAAAACTGCAGCTCTCAAGAGGGGCATCACATTGATTGTGTCCGGTATGCAGTTTTTCATTCCTGCAGGAACAAACGCCGATGGCGAGTCTGGAAGAGTTCTCGATGAGCGATGTGGCCTTCTCGTAATCAAAGAATTCCGTGTGGCTGTCATCTTTGATGGATTCTTCTATTGGTATGACCCGTAGTGCCGAGGTCTGTTCATTGTTCGAGAAATTCGCTGCATAGACATGTTCGAAGTATTCATGGAACAGTTCGGCCCATCTCTTCGTATTGAGATTATCCCCTGCTCTCATCATGGTGAACTCGAATATCCCTATGGCTATGGGCCAGGACATGTAATAGAACTGGCCATGGTCTTCATTCCACAGATCCATGACAAGCCCTTTCCTGCATAGCCGTTCCAGGATTCTCCGAAGGCGGGTCTTCTCGACTTTGGTTACGAGGGAGATCCTTTCAAGAGTGGAGAGGGTGAAGGGCATTTTTATTACGACGTCCGCCTCTTCGGAGGTATACAGCTCTTTCAGTATGCTGTGCCATGTCTCATTCCATGGTGCCCTCACGTACAGGTTGTCAAGTTTCTTCCCAAGCTGACGATATATCCGGCCGTCATCTGCAATATGCATTCTTTTAACTCCTTAAGCTATAACAATTAGTATACCTTATTGATCGAGGCGCGGCGCCTTCATGACATTTTCCATGAAGTGATCCACCTGCCGTTTCATGTTGTCGTGGGACACGATCCTCGGGTCGCTCAGGTCGTAGTCGAGGATCAGCAGAGGTATCCCTTTCTCCCGGCACTTCTCCCGCAGGATGCCGTTCATGGCCTGCCCGCCCTTGCATCCCACGTGGTTGGCGACCCAGACCATATCAAGGTCAAACTGCTTGACCATGCGAAAGATGTCGTCGAGGTAGTTCTCGGCAGGCCCGCGTGTATGGCGCACCATGGGTCCCTGCATGACGGTCCTGCCCCAGCCGCGCAGCATGGACTCAGGCGTGGAGGTGTCGATGGGCTCGTGATGATGGTAGGTCATGCTGTCGTTGAGC
>DSAD01000228.1 GCA_011372875.1 Deltaproteobacteria bacterium | reverse complement strand
GAGCAGATACTGTAGGGGCGGCTGGTTCGCACGCCGTCGATCTCGACAAAAAGGTTCACATACTGCCCTGCTTCAAAAGGAGGCAGGTAGCTGTTTTCTGATACAAGCCGGAAGGTTCTGGCCTCTGCTGTCTCTTGGGTAACCTCCGAGACAACGAGATTCAGTTTCTCAGGGTGCAGGCGTGAAATAATCTCCCTGGTGTGGCCCTTTTCCAGCCTGTAGTTGATGCCGTATTTTCTGCTTACCTCAATCTCGGTAAGGCTCTTGTCCATTCCTTCAATCTTCTTCATGTACTCTTTCATGTTATTTGCCCTCCGACTTGAGATTCTTCAGTGTTCTCCTGGCTGTGGAGTAACCAAGCATATAATTGGGGCCGAAGCCGCAAACCCCAACCCACCCACTTGTAAATGCGAGGTTCTTGATAAAGGACCTGCCGGGAAAGAACGGCCCTGTTGAATTGATATCCTGATTGAAGCCGTATATCGCGCCGCCGGGATGATTCAGATAGCGCATATGGGTCAGAGGCGTTGCCACTTCCATCTCTTCAATATGATCTCTGAAACCCGGAAAATGCTTTTCGATCTCTGATATCAGCTTATCCGCCTGGGCATACTTTGTTTCATAATACTGTTCAGGGGGCAGCTCTATCCAGGGATCCGCATATTTGAGGCATGCAAGGGTGACAAGGCTTGTCCCCTCGGGGGAGACGGAAGCATCGTCAACAGTGTAGCATGTAGCGACCATGGGGTCTCCGTCTATTTCAAGACGGCTTGCGCACATGAAGGCTTCATTCACATCGGTTTCGTTGTATATGAGATTCATTGATTCTTTGAACCCCACTGTCTCAGGCGGGCAGTCAAGCCCGATGAAACAGGTGAAGCCCGATATCCCGACCTTATAGCTGCTGAGATACTGCAATGCTTCAGCAGGAACCTCGCCGGGCTCAAGAAGGTTCACATAGGTATGCACAGGGGAAATATTTGAGATAACTCTCTTTGCCGCTATCCTCTCGCCATCGGCTGTTTCAACGCCTACTGCCTTCCCGTCCTCTGTGAGGATCCGTGTAACCTCGCAGTTGTAGCGGATATCGCTGCCGCTCGTAAGGACAACCTCTGCAAGGGCATGTGATATCACCTGGGAACCGCCTTTGAGATAAAAGGGTTTATACTCCATATAAACAAACATGCATCCGGCAAGGATGGTGAACGGGAGCCGCTCCGGCGGCATACCCATGAATGACCAGTATGCATTGAGGCACAGCTGAAGATCCTTGTTCGTGAAGAACTCATCGAGTACTTCCTGCGAGCTCTTCAGGGCATATTTGAAAAACAGCGGCAGGTTTTCCGGTGTTATTTCACTCTCCGGCATCATGCTGGTGCTGTAGGACTGGAGGAAAACACCATAGGCGAGATCATAGAACGCACGTATGGCCTCATTTTCCGATGGGAAAAGTTCTGTAAGCTTTGCTATGGCTGCCTCTTTGTCCGCAGGCAGAATAAGGTCCACTGTGCCGGGAAGCACAACCCGGTAGAGATTCTGTATGCGAATCCAATCGATCTGGTCCTCAATGCCCAGATCCTTGAAGATACCCCTTAGAGGGCCCGGATTGTCCGGCATGCCCATGGAGCTGAGCTGATGCAGCGCAACCTCAAACTCAAACCGCCCGCGGCGAAAGCTGGTCCCGCAGCCTCCGGGAATATTGTGTTTTTCCAGGAGCGCAACCTTTGCGCCCTTTTTTGCCAGGGTCGCAGCAGAGGCAAGCCCGCCATTACCCGCACCGATTACAACAACATCATATTCAGACATTTTTCCTCCTGCTATGCCTTATTAACCTTACGTTTCTTGCTGTTATTGATGATTTCCTGGGCCTGTCTCTGAAAGAGCCTCCTTAAGAAATACCCGCGGGACATATTTGCAGCGCTTGTCAGGTCCAGGGTGAGCTTCAGGTTTTCCGTAACCGCCATGTTCCGGATAATCTTTTTCCTTAATGCATGTTCGCGTTGCGTGATCTCCCGGCCAAGGGTGAGGTAGAATTCTATCTCTTTTGGAGATAGATTGAGCTTGAAGATCATTTTAAATACGTTTTTCCCCATCATGACATCTTCGGGATCATACCGGGCCTGTCCCTTTTCCGAGATAAACGGCATGATAAGGCCGACTTTTTCCAGTTCCTCAAGCTCGTAGCGCGTCAAACCGGTCATTTCCATGTACTCTTCCCTGTCAAGGAGCCGGTCGGCTTCTCCTATCGGCAGGCCGAAAACTGCGTCTTCAACTGCCTCGGCCTCTTCAAGGGAAATGCCCTGGTCAACGCGATCCAGAATATTTTTGATGGAAGACAGTGGAAAGCGTTTTTCCTGGAGTTTCTGAATGGTTTTAAGGCGCTCGATGCAGGATTCATCATAGTAGCCCATCTTCTTGTTGACCTTTTCCGGCTCCTGCAGGAGGCCTTCCTTGACATAATAACGGATTGTGGAAGCAGGAAAGCCTGTCAGCTTTGCAACCTGCCCTACCTTCATGCCCATGATTAACCCTCCGCCTATTCCGGATAAGCATATGTCTATCCGGTCAATGGTTTAAACATTAAAGCATCACTTCAATGTTTACTACAATCAGGGAAGCCCTTTGTCAATCATAAGATTTTATTTCAGATGTCACCCTGCTGCTCGCAGTCGGCAGGGCCTGTCTCCTTCCCTGCCGCAGCTCACCTCCGTGCTATGCCTTATCGTTGTTACCCATGTCCCCGGTTTATTCTGTTACCTATGTAACAGGTCCGGACCATATATTTATTTCCCCTCGGGGAGAGGATAAAGGTGAGGGGGGAAGCAATAAAGTCAGGTTCTTTGATGCCTCTCAGCTTGCGGCGGGGTAGTTCATTCAACTTTATCCGGATTTTCATTGTGCACTCTCCGGCTCCGTTATGAGTTCACAGGAATATCAGCTTTCGTTCCATTGAATGATTATTGAGGCCCCTGCCCCGGTTATTTTCTTTGAAATTTATTCCACTTTGCTTTAGAGTGGGGATGTTCATTACTTGAATGAAAACTATGATGTTTTCGTCTTCTTTGCCCTGTCCAAAGGAGGTTTTCCATGGATTATGAAGCCGCAGTAAATGAATTGAAGAAAACAAAGCCCGTGTTCAGGGGCAAATAAAGCATAGAACACTATGTATAGGAGGGTTCATGAAAGGCAGTGACATTAAGAAGATCGCGGTCATCGGTGCAGGTGCAATGGGCAATGGAATTGCACAGGTTGGTATTCTTGCCGGTTATACTGTTGCCATGCGTGATATTGAGCAGCGTTTCGTAGACAAAGGTGTGGATACCATCAAGGCTAGCCTTGCCAAGTTTGTGAACAAGGGAAAGATTACGCAGGAGCAGAGCGAGATGGCACTGTCCAGGCTGATCCCCATCGTCGATCTGGAGGCTGCGGTCAAGGATGCAGATCTTATCATTGAAGCCGCACCGGAGGATCTCGATCTTAAAAAGAAGATCTTTGCAGAGCTTGATTCCCTTGTCCCTGAAGAGGCCATCCTGGCAAGCAATACCTCTACCATGAGCATTACAAAGATTGCTTCTGCAGCCAAAAGGCAGGAACGGGTTATCGGCATGCATTTCTTCAATCCCTCAGTGCTGATGAAGCTGGTGGAGGTCATCTATGGAAACAATTCATCGGATGAAGCTGTTCAGGCCACCTTTGAGGTTGCGCAGAAGATGGGCAAGATACCCGTGATAGTAAAGAAGGATTCACCCGGGTTTATCTATAACCGGGTCAATGCGCCCACTGGCCTGCTCCTGCAGAAGATACTCGAGAAGGGCAGCCCGTCTTTTGAACAGTTCGATGCTGTGTTCAAGCCTTTCATGCCCATGGCGCCCTTTGAGCTGCTGGATTATGTCGGGCTCGATATTGTGATGCACACTCAGAAGTACTTTTCCGAGACACTTTCAAAAGATTATACTCCGGTCAAGGCGCTTGTGGATCTTGTAAACTCGGGGGTCCTGGGCATGAAGACCGGTAAGGGTCTCTATGACTGGTCAGCAGGCAGGCCTCAGATCGATACATCGAACCCGACGACTGAATATGACCCTGTCGATATGGTCGCCCTGCAGGTAAACGAGGCAACAAAACTGCTCGAAGAAGGCGTGGTGGAAGGGCCTGCGGACATAGACCTTGCCATGGCAAACGGGGGCGGAGGTGTCGGGCCGTTCGCGCTTGCAAAGGGGATCGGGTACGACAATCTGGTGAAAAAGTGCAATGCTCTGGCAGACAAATTCGGGCTCGAGGTCTTCAGGCCGACAAAGACCATGCAGGAAGGCAATATCCAGGTATAAACAGACGCAGGCCCGGCATATCTTCTGTCGGGCCTGCGTAAAGAGCTCGCCATGAATGCTGCTGGTCCCTTCGTTAAAGAGTGCTGTTTTAGCGACTCTGGGCGGGGAATTCATAGATCTCGAGAAAAAGATATAAAATGGTGGGCCATATAGGATCTAATCATGACAAGCCACATCTAATAGTTTAAATTCATACGAACGACATCGATCCTGCTGCACAATTAATGCTGCACAATCAATATTGAAAAAGTATATTCTTTCATGGTAATCTAATAAAAAATGATTCCATTTTGATCACGTATCCTTAGAGTGGGATGAATCTTTCCGCCCATAAACCGAATGTGTCCGTGAGAAAAAACAATCCTGTATTGGGAGGCAAATAATGCATAGCAAGCAATTTACAGGCATCTTCAGCATACTCCTGTTCCTTTCCCTTTTTGCTCTTCCCGTCAGCTGTGGCGGTGGGAGCAGCAGCGGAGTCATAGTCCTTTCCTCCGATAAGGCGATTACCGCTTTTAGCTTCACCGCTGCGGAGAATCCGCAGCTGGGAGCGGATATCACAGGGACCATAGACGAGGCAGACGGCACGATCCTGCTGGCTGGGCCTCTGGACGAGGATGATGTAGCCGGCCTGAAGGCGAGCTTCACGACCACGGGGAAAGAGGTCAGCGTGGGGGGAGTCGTTCAGGAGAGCGCGGTGACGGCCAACAGCTTTGCCGGTCCTCTCACCTACCGTGTCACGGCCGCGGACGGCTCTACCAGGGATTACACAGTCTTTGCCGCGTACTGGAAGCATCCATCGGACCTCGCTGACAACATCAGTCCGGATGAACAGGATGCGTGGTTGGATGTCCAGGTGGCAATGGACAACAATGGCAATGCCCTCATCGTATGGTCACAGTCCGGCGGGAGCCACCATCAGATATTCAAGAGTGAGTACCGCAGCGGCACCTGGACCCACCCGCAAGACGTCACTGAACACATCAGCCCGGATGGGCCGGACGCAACAGATAGTCCCCAGGTGGCAATGGACAACAACGGCAATGCCCTCATTGTCTGGCATCAGTCCGACGGGAGCACTAATCTGATATTCAAGAGCGAGTACCGCAGCGGCGTCTGGACCCACCCGCAAGCCCTGACTGAATACATCAGCCTGGATGGGAAGTATGCGGAGTCTCCCCAGTTGGCTATGGATGACAGCGGTAATGCGCTCATCGTCTGGGAACAGCATAACGGGAGCAATTGGCAGATATTCAAGAGCGAGTACCGCAGCGGCGCCTGGACCGACCCGTCAGCCGTCAGCGAGGGTGGAAGTGTGATCGATCCCCAGGTAGCCATGGATGACAGCGGCAATGCCCTCATAGTCTGGTCGCAGGATGCCGGCCATCTTAATCAGGTATTCATGAGCGAGTACCGGGGCGGTGCTTGGACTGACCCGGTAAACATCAGCCAGAGTGAACATACTGCGGAGTGTGCCCAGGTGGTCATGGACAACAACGGCAATGCCCTTATTGTATGGTATCAGTCCGACGGGGACAATCTGCAAACATTCAAGAGCGAGTACCGCAGCGGGGAATGGACCCACCCATCAGGCCTCGCCGACAACATCAGTCCGGACGGGCAGGATGCGTACGTCCCCCAGGTGGCCATGGATGCCAGCGGCAATGCCCTCATAACCTGGGATCAGACTGTCGACGGGGGCAATCTGCAGATATACAAGAGCGAGTACCGGGACGGGGGATGGACCCACCCGGCAGGCCCGGAAGACAGTATCAGCCCGGATGGCGATGCGTATAATAATCAGGTTGCCATGAATGCCGGCGGCAATGCCGTCATCGTCTGGGAAGAGTATGACGGGGTTGCCAGTCGGATCCTCAAGAGCGAGTACCGGGGCGGCGTATGGACCCCCCCGGAAGGCCTGGATGACGGCATCAGCCCGGATGGACAGGATCCTGACTTTCCTCGGGTGGCCATGGATGCTCTCGGCAATGCCCTCATCGTCTGGTGTCAGGATGACGGGAGCAGAAGACAGATATTCAAGAGCGAGTACCGGTTCTGGGACGAATAGCGGTTGACGCTGGGGCTGGGGGGCAGCGCCTCCCGGCCTGGTGCTGATCCCCCTTTTTATTGTACGTGAACCTGATCATTCCTCAGCTTGCAATCTCGAATTCAGCACCCATTAATCGCAGGAAATTCGCGAACAATCCGCGGACGATAAAAAGTTGCCAAACAAAAAACCTTATTGAAAAGGATTAACACCGCAAAATCCGGGACACATCCGGGACACAAATCGAATACTAAATAACCAATAATATCAAGGGGTTAAGGATGGGCCACATAGGATTTGAATCTGTGCTTTAAGGCTCTGTGCCATGCTTTACAGACAGGCCGCGAATAATCCGCGAATTTACACAGCAAACATAGTAATGGTGATTTGAACACCGGGTCATACCTGTTATAGCCTTGCTATCCGAGTGTCACGGGGAAGATACGGGGAAACTGTATTACCGAAAAATATTGAGTGGGAGAATGTCAGTTTCCATAAGTGGATTACGAACTTTTGAAAAGTCATAAGGATACACTCATGATTAAAGCTATATTTCTTGAAGTAATCTCAAAGTAGAGATTATGGCACGTGATATGATTTTTCCATATTTGATTACAAATATCAGTTCTCTGTTCATTATTGCAATTATATGCTATCATAAAGAATATCGTGATATGAAATAGGAGAACTATATAAGGATGTCCTTATATGTCCGTATTAAGTGTATAATATCAACTTATCAGGAAAATTGTCTTGATAGTAATTGTTGGCGAGAAGAAGGACTAATAACATGGTTACGAAGTGGCTCCATCTGACCGAACTTGATGGTGACCCTTGGGTGCTTCCGATATGGGGCGCAGCTAACGAAGCCGTCAAGGCCAAGAGGTTCCGTCGGCTTCCGGATGCTTGCTACAGAATGGGTCTTCACCTATCT
>DSAD01000078.1 GCA_011372875.1 Deltaproteobacteria bacterium | reverse complement strand
CCTCCCAGGGTATTCAGGCGACATTTTCGTGCGGTTGTTTGAAAAGTGTTTCATTGCGCCGTCAATGGCTGTATGCAGGAGGGATGTCCTTGCCGATGTCGGGATGTTCTCGACGGAACTGTCTTCCGAAGGGGAGGACTACAACCTGTTTCTCGGCATATCTTCCAGGTATTATGTTGGTTATGTCCCCCAGAGGCTCCTGACCTACAGGCTGCATCCTGACAACACCTCCAAGAGTAAAGAAGAGATAGCCCCTTTCAGGTATGAACAGATACTGGGGGCGTATGCCGATCATCTGCGCAAGAATTATCGCATGGGGCGGTGGGTATACCGGAAAAGGATGTCAAAGGTGTACAGGGAAAAGGCAAAGATCTTCTTGAGCCAGGGAAACAGGATCGATGCGCTCGCATCTCTGAAGAGATCGATCTGGTTGTTTCCTTTCCGGTTCGATGTCTTCATGAAATTTATAAAGGAGAGCACCAAGAGGCGAAGAGACCGGGGCATTTCCTGAGTACCGCCGATTCCCTGATCCAATTGAAAATATCTTCTTATGATGTCGTCCGGTTTTGCGAGGCCATTTTCTGAGATCATGATTCATTGTGCTTTGATGTGAACTTTAGAGCCTGCCGGAATTGCATGCCGAGGACACATGCGGTCAATCGTTTGATTCAAGGGCAGTTCATGACCCTTCCGGAAAAGGATGCCAGGCTCTCTATGTCTTCAAACAGTTCACGATGAGATTGTTGCCCCCGTTCAGGATGACATCAGCGTTGATCTCGTCGATAAGGTATTTCCTTCGCTGCCTGCTAGGCCACAGTCTTGTGTACATCCAAATGAGCAGGATGAATGGATAGAGAAAAACCTGCTTTGTCTTGGTTTTTTCCTTCTCGACTGAGGTGATCCGAAGACCGTTGCTCTCCATCATGAATTTGAGAACAGGGTAGGTTATCAAAGAGTTGTGTAGGAATGAACTGTCTCTGCGGTAGAGGGTTATGTAGGCCTCTGCCGTGACAGGTTTACTGAATGATCCTGAGAAGAGAAATTTCAGTCTGCGTTCAATATTCAGGTAGTTGGGTGTTGTTATAACGAGCCTTCCGCCGGGTTTGAGAATCCTCGATATCTCGCGTATCGCATTGTAGGGATTCTCTGTGTGCTCGATCCCTTCAACGCATACCACATAGTCGAACGAGGCGTCTTCAAAGGGGAGCCGGCTGTTCATGTTGCATTCGATTGCCTGTATACCCGGTACATTCATATACTCAGGGTGGATATCACCGGCAGTAACCCGGTACCCCATCTCATCAAGGGCCTTTGATATTCCTCCGGGTCCACAGGGGAGATCGAGCACGGCTCCGGGGGTAAAGGTCCTGAAATGATTCAGGACCTTTTCATGAACTCCGGTATTTGCAAGCTGTACTGGTTCCATTACTGGCTGCTCCGTGCTGCGAAGAAAAGTATTTGATTTTAACAGCACCGATTCTATCGGATCAGAGCAGGGATATCAATGAATAATGGAAAGACTGCGGAGAAAATAGGACCCCTTCAGGCGAGCAATATGTTCCTCGATATTTTCCGAAGATATCAGCCTGCCGAAATTGTCAATATCCAGGGAAGTGCATTTCCCGGTAAAGATCCTTTCAAGGACCAGATCGCCAACGATTTTTCTTGCATGAAGGATCTCGTAGTAATTGTAACTGTTTTCTGTCACCTGGTTGAACCCGGAGAAATCCCAGACCGGGATCCCCGTACCAACTATGCTGCGCAGCCAGTCGCAGTATTCATGGATGTCATAACTCTCCATCATGAGATAGTGGCAGGGGTTGATTACATAGATGACATCGATGTCGTGTGATCGAAGTAAATCCACCATTTGATTGAATGCTGCCAGATTGCCCGGTTTCACCTTGCCCCATGTTGTATTGGGCCCTGTAATCATGGTCTTTACGTACGCTTCGTGATCCTTGGCGATCAGCTCGTCGTAATAGGGAAACATAACCTGTCCTGTTGACGTATCGAACAGGTAGGTAATCTTCTTGTCGTCTCGATTGAGTTTGATGACCCGGCTGAGGGTATTGGGCTGGAACATGAAGAATTTCAGGTAGAACAGGAAAGGATGCTCGCCTGATACGAGGTAGTGTTCCTTGCGAAGAAGATCAAAGGGGTCGGTCGTCCCTGCGAGAAACATGGCGTCAAAGTCAAGCCCGACGATCATCTGCCGTATCTCCTGCGATTGAACAAGCCACTGTGCCTTGCCGAGGATCTCTTTAATTCCGGCCCCCGATGCTGTAAGATTGTAGTAATCGAATCCGCTTAACTTCTTCGCCGTTTTCACATCATACGCGGCAACCCTGGAGGATCCGAGGATAAATGCATCGTGGCCATGGTCGCCTCGAAGGTGTTCGATCTTGAGATACCTGTTGTTCGGCTCGAAATTCTTTTTGTTGAAGTCGGACAGGCCGAATACCCTGTAGGGGTCCAGTGCGATGGTCAAGGCGACATGCACGGATATGCCCGCAAGGAGTATGGCAATGATAATGATGAGATATCTCTTATGCATGGGATCAGAACTGGTAGTACAGGAACTCGCTAGCGCGAGCGCTGTACAGGATAGCGAACAGACCTATGATGCCGGTGATCCCCGCCCAGATCACGCCTGGCTGCCATTGAATATCCAGCCATCTGTACCGGCTGCCTTCTATCTTTCCCCGGTAGATATTTATTGCAGGTTCGATCTTTCTCATAATCTGATACATGTTCGGCAGGAGCCACACAACGGCTGCGAGGATTGCCAGCATCCTCCATCCGCGCAAAAGGAAGGGAAGTGCGGACGATGCAGGCAGGTACAAACCGTTCAGTCCTGCCATTGATTTCAGCACGATGGCCGCAGAAGCCAGGGTGTCCGCACGGAAGATCACGATACTGACGACCCAGGCAATAAAGGTGAGTGTCCCTGCCATAAGGGTGCCCCACCAGGTGGTCTTCGAAAGATCGTGGCCGAGCATGATCCGCATGCGGCGCCAGGAATTGTTCACGAACAGATAGGTCCCTTGCACCGCACCCCAGATTATATAGGTCCATCCCGCACCATGCCATATGCCGCCTAAGATCATGGTGATCATCAGGTTGACATACCTGCGTACAGTGCCCTTCCTGTTACCGCCAAGAGGGATATAGACATATTCGGTAAGAAACCTTGAAAGGGTTATGTGCCAGCGTCGCCATAGGTCGATGATGCTCGTTGCCTTCAGCGGTGAATAGAAATTGACCGGCAGCCTGATCCCGAACATCTGGGCCAGTCCGATGGCCATGTCGGAATACCCCGAGAAGTCGAAGTATAGCTGGAAGGTATAGGCAACGGCCCCCAGCCACGCCTCGAAAGCGGTGCAGCCTGATCCCCCGGCAGCGGCATGGAACACGGGCGCAGCATACACGGCGATGCCGTCTGCCAGGATGGTCTTTTTGCACAACCCGACAAGAAAGAGCGTCACGCCGACAGCCATCATCCTGTGGGAAAAGGAGAAGATCTCTTTTCGCGAGAATTGCGGCAGCATCTCCTTGTGATGAACGATAGGCCCGGCAATGAGCTGGGGAAAGAAGCTGACAAAAAGACAGTAGTGCAGAAAACTGCTTTCCCTTGTCTCTCCCCGGTGAGCATCGACAAGGTAGGAGATCTGCTGAAAGGAGAAGAAAGAGATGGCCAGCGGCAGGATAATGGTCTCCAGATGATAACTGGTAAGGTTCCATGCATTGAGGTTGGTAACGAAGAAATTGGCATACTTGAAATATCCCAGCAGGCCGAGATTGACGCCGATACCGAATGCCAGGAGCGTCTTTGAACGAACCCTGCTTATCGCAAGGCCGCAGGAATAATTGAAGATGATCGAGCCAAGAAGCAGCAACAGATAGACGGGATTCCACCATGCGTAAAAAAAGAATGAAGCGGTAACCAGCCAGCTGATCGCAATCCGATTGTGTCCTCGTCCCCCGATCAGATAAAAACCTGTAAGCGTGACCGGAAGAAATACAAACATGAAAAGATAAGAATTAAAGAGCAATGATGATTAACCCCCCGGAAATATGCAATGACATTGTTGGTCGAATCAGTCAGCCTAGGTAGAGTGAACGTCAGGGCACTTCATGGTCTGCCATATCTTAATGCCCATCTCGCGATGCTCGTTCAGGACCTGTTTGAGCATGTACGGTTCTGTGTTGGGGTTGACGAGGATGGCCCTCAATACGACGATCTTTCTTGGTGCATACTGTGTGGACTCAAGCCTGGTTCTGGAAACAAAGGACATATCGTGATCCCTGATGGTCTTGTGCAGATCGATGTTGATCGTGTTGATGATCCTGTTGATCGAGGTTATCTTTTCTGAATTCTCTTTGGGGTTCTTCATCAGTTCATCGAGCTGTGAGCTCAATTCCTCAGGGATGAAACGGTAGTTGATAATGAAAAGCTCCGGTTCGTTCAACAATTCAAAAAGAGGGTCTTTCTTGATCATGTCCGCGAAGATGTTCTGCAGGTCTCTGGCATGATCAAAGATCAGTCTGTAGCCGTTCTTCCCGATGATCTTGAGCGCTGCCCAGGGCTTGAGGCAGGCAAACGAGCGGGAACCTTCAATGGTGAATCTTCCCTGGTCTACCGAACCCTCACGGATAATATAGTTTGAAGTATGATAGAGAAGTTTGGATTCCTGAACATCCTTGAACAGGCATATCCCCATGCAGTTCGGCGCATAAAGGAGTTTATGCGCATCGATGCTGACCGTATCCGCCTTCTCTATTCCTCTCATCAATTCTTTGCCGGAATCCATGATCAATGCCCCGCCTCCCCATGCGGCGTCTACATGAAAATGTGTGTTCAGGTCTTTTGCAATATCTGCAAGCTGCTCGAGGTCGTCAACATTTCCGGTTTCCGTGGTACCTGCGATACCGGTGATGGCAACGAACTTTGTGGGTCTGCCCACTGCCAGATCTTCCTTTTTTGTCTTTTCAACAATCTGAAGAAGTCTCGGGATATCGATCTTGTTGGTGCAGGGGTGTACCGGAACATAGACAACCCCATCTTCCCCTATGCCGAGTATTGTGCCTGCCTTGCATATGGAATAGTGCCCCCGTCTCGATACAAGCGTCAGTGCCTGGCGGTATCCGTAATGATCCAGTGCCTTTGCGAGGCCTTCTTTCCTGACCCCCTTGAAAGATCTTCCGTCAGGAGGGAATGCCTTTGTCATTGCAAGTGTCAATGCAGTTATATTTGCCAGTGTTCCGTCCGAGGTTATGTTTCCCAGTGCAACACGCGGATTCTGCACATTTTTCTTGTAGAAGTCATGGGTGTTATTATAAATCAGATGGTGTATCCAGCAGAGAAACTCTCTTTCCACGAATGAAGATGCCTTGGCGCTCTCTATCTTGACCTGATTCTGATTGAGGCTCACAGAGATCATCTCCAAAAGAATCATGAAATACGGGATGGCACTCGTCATATGGCCTATATAATACGGGTTTGCAACCTTGACGGAGTGTTTGACAACATTGTTCTTGATCTCACCCAGAACATCTTTTACAAGCTGTGGATTCCTGGGCATTTCTATGTTGTTGAATATCTCGGCAAGGCCTTCCATGGATATGGAAGAATGGATGCCGCCTTTTTCCTTGAAGAAGTCGTGTATCAGATCAAGGAGATGAACGCCGAATTCCACGAATTTGTCTGATGAGTCGGGCATGATGAACAGCTTCTTCATGTATTCGGTTGTGCTTTCGATCTTCTTGCATCGAGTCTTGGTGCCTAATCTAAGTGACTCCATCATCAAGCCCTTTCTTTTCTTTCTGAAGATTATCGTATATAGCATATTTGACTGTGTTCAAAAAAGGAGAAAATAGCTAAATCCATGGCTGAGCCGACACTCTATATAGTACCGACACCTATCGGCAATCTTAGAGACATAACTTTACGTGCTCTCGATGTCCTGCAGCAGGTGGATCTGATAGCATGCGAGGATACCAGACATACACTGAAATTGTTGAGTCACTTTGGAATAAGCAAGCCACTTGTATCCTATGAGAAATTCAGCGAGGTCAGAAAGAGCGCCTATCTTGTAGAGCAGCTGGAGTCTGGCAAGAGCATTGCTCTTGTCAGTGACGCGGGTACACCCATGGTCAGTGATCCCGGTTGCGTAATGATAGCAAAGGTGAGGGATAAAGGGATTCGGATAGAGGCCCTTCCAGGGCCTTCAGCAATAATTGCCGCACAGTCTGCATCTGGATTTGACGGTCCATTCCGTTTCATCGGCTTTTTTCCGAGAAATAAAGGAAGTATTAACAGGGAATTGTTAAGGATCAAGGTTTCACAGGACAATACTATATTTTTCGAGTCTCCCCGCAGGATTAGTGAAACTCTGACATCAATCAATGAAGTTCTGGCAGACAGGTTGATATGCCTGGCACGAGAGATATCCAAGATACATGAGGAGTATATGGTAGGTTACGCTCTTGATGTTCATGAGAGGCTCCAGCCTCTCGAATCCATTGGAGAGATAACAGTAATAATAAAAGGAACAGATCAATGTGACGATGTTGATGAGGCGTTGCTGGTGATGCGGGCCAGAGAACTTCTCGATTCGGGATGTTCGAAAAAGGACATCCTGCATGTCCTTTCACAGGAGACAGGGTGCAAAAGGAATGATATTTATGAAATGCTTATCAATATGGATTAAAGTATATCCGGAATATTCCGATAACTGTATTGTAGAACTCCGAAAAGGGGATAATGATGAAGATTAATGCGGAAACTTCCAGTGTAATTAATATGGTGAACAGGGATAGTGGGTATCAGAAAAAGAGCCAGGACTCCAGGGAAGAGCAGCAGAAGGTCGCAGACATCATATCTGTGGAGAATGTTGCTGCTTCTCGTTCCAATGTGGACAGTGTCGAAGAAGCCAAGGCCCTGCTTGACGATGTTTTGAAGAATATCGATAATAGTTCTGGAGATATTCACAATCTTAATCAGTCCAGGATTTCAAGGCTTATCAGCTAGCGTTTCCCTGCCACGGTTGTTGTTCGGGAATCCTTCGTTCTGAGAGATATCCGTTTACTGCCTTTGCCCTGACCCTTGCGAATGATGATCGGGTGAACCCGGTCATCCCGCACAAATGGAAGCAGCCAGCATTAACATCTTGTATTGGTGTGATTGATATGCTTCCTTGATAATATAATCTGATGGTGCCATCAGGGGGGTTGTTGTAACAGCCTTTATGGATGTCCGGCTATTTTTCGACTGATTCAGTTTCATCCGCCTGTCCCAGATGTCTGATTCTTCTTAAGTCTCTGGT
>DSAD01000282.1 GCA_011372875.1 Deltaproteobacteria bacterium | reverse complement strand
GGTTCCGGTATGGTCTGTGCCCGGATCTCGACCTCCCTGCTTGGCAGCGTCAGTCCCACCACGCTGGAATAGAGCGTCCAGTAATGGCTGTCAGGTCTGGGTTCGCCAAACTGACCCGATACAGAGGCAATCCGGTTCTGCGTATAGGGATGGGTTAGGAAGTATTCCGGCAGGTTTGATCCGCCGGAGAATGTATGCAGTCTGATGAGAAATCTCATCATGGCAGAGGTATCGAAATCTGAGGCTTTAAGGAGGTTCTGGGCAAAATCGTCAGCCTCGTACTCGTTCTTTCTCGAATATGCAAGCTTGATATTCTCCGCGCCACCCATGGATGAATATACCAGGGCGGTTCCTATCTGAGGGTTTGCAGCAGAAAGTAGGGTGCCTGCTATAATGCCGACGATGCTAGCCGTTGATATTCTTTTCTGTGCCTCAAAATATTGCGCAATATGGCGTAATTGCCCATGTCCCATCTCATGAGCGATAACAGCTGCGAGTTCGTCGAGATCTTTTACAAAAAGGATGGTCCCTATGTTGATGAAGATATGGCCGTCCGGTATGGCAAAGGCATTGACAGAATGGTCCTTTATTGCATGAATCTTGAATGTATAAACCGGTCTGTTTAAATGATCGGCGAGTCTGTCCATGATCATCTGAAGCATCCAGGTTATCTCCTGGTCATAAATTATGAGGTTTTGAGAATCCAGATAGGTAATGAATTCTCGTGCGATCTCCCGTTCATCTTCATAGCTCAACGCATGCAGCCCAGTGCTGCTCATAAAGATCATAATTGAGATTATAATCAATCTTTTCATGGTGTTTACCACTCACTCACTTTCCCATGTATACGCCATACTATAGAACTGCTTTCGTGTATCTATTATAGAGATGTGCCGGGTCAATAAAAAGGTTTTTATTGTTAAGATAAGATGTCAAGATGAAAACCTTAAAGAAGTTACGAAACAGTAACAGCCCATACGAAAGCGTAGTTGGATTCTGTTTTGCCCAGGATATAACTATACCAAAATATTATACTTAAGACGTTGGCTTGGTAATTGCCTCTAGAGGTCCTTAGCAATGGAACTACTGGAGGTGTTTTAATGAAACAACTACGAAATATCCTTTTCCTGATCATATCGATCCTCATCTTATTTCCTGCTCCAGGGATGGCAGCAACAGTCCTGGTGAGCTGGAATGCGAATGTGGAAGAAGACCTTGCTGGATACAGAGTTCATTACGGAACGCAAACCGGCGAATATGAAACGACTGTCGATGTTGGCAATACTACGAGCTATCAGGGCATCGAGCCTGATAACGGTACTACATATTATGTTGCTGTGACTGCTTATGATACCTCGGGCAATGAATCTGATTTTTCCCGGGAAGTAAGTATATACATTCCCATCCCGGACGTGACTCCGCCTGAAGGAACCATTGTGATAAACAATGGAAGCGTACTGACGTCCACCAGGGTTGTTACGCTTGCTTTGAGTGCCGTTGATGGAGGTGGGCCTGTTGTCGGCATGAGATTGAGTAATGACGGACAGAATTACACGAATGAGACGGCATATACAACTTCTCAGCAATGGGTTCTCGCTCAGGGTGATGGGGTAAAGACCGTTTACGCGCTTTTTAAGGATGTCGCAGGTAACTGGATGAGTTCCCCGGCCAGTGATTCCATAGAATTGCTGCTCGATACCGACGGAGACGGGATGCCTGATTCGTGGGAGACAGCCCATGGGCTGGATCCGAACAATCCCGATGATGCAGGAGCCGATTTTGATGGTGACGGCATTTCAAACATAGAGGAATATTATAACAATACAGACCCGACAGATGAATCGGACAACCTCCCTGTTGTTCGTGCCGGTGCTGACCAGAGTGTTGCCCCGACAAGGGTTTATCTTGACGGATCATCCTCTTATGATCCCAACGGCGATTCCCTTGTTTTTTCCTGGTCAATGGTGACAGGGCCGGCCTCTGTAAGCCTTGAGAATTCATCTTCTGCGCAGGCGAGTTTCGTCGGGACAAAAGCCGGGGTATACCGGTTCATGCTGAGCTGTTTTGACGGAAAGGCGACTGCAACGGATACGGTTGACATAACCATACTCAACATCAAACCGAGCGTGGACGCTGGAAGCAACATGACCATCGATGCCGGTGAGAGTGTCAGGCTCCATGCGACCGGATCAGACCCGAACGGTGATACGCTCAGCTACGGATGGTCTCTCGTTGATGGCCTTTGTGTAGAACTGCCGGATATGGCCTCCCAGGATATCGATATCGTCTTTACCTCTGCAGGACTCTACCGATTCTCGGTTACCTGTTCTGATGGTGTCAATATCAGCGATGCAGACGAGGTTCTCATTACTGTAAATGCCGTTAATAGTGCACCTACGGCGAATGCCGGAATGGATCAGGATGTACAGTTGGGTCATACGGTAATCCTTGACGGCAGTGCCTCTGTCGACCCGGATGGCGATGAGCTCGATTATGTCTGGACCCGGATCTCTGGACCGGCAATAACCCTATCGGATGCCGAAAGTGCAAATCCCTCGTTCGATGCAACTGCTGAGGGAACAATAGAACTGGAGCTTGTCGTTTCCGACGGTTTTGTCGAGTCAGCTCCTGACCGGGTTACAGTGCAGGTAACCCAGTTCAATAATGCCCCGGTAGCCGATGCAGGAGAGGATTTCCAGGCATCCGTGGGTGAGCAGGTAGTCCTCGATGCAACGGCATCATATGATCCTGACGATGATGATATGATATTCATTTGGACCCAGATTTCAGGCGCTCTGGTGGAACTGGCCGGTTCGGATACTGCTACGCCGTTTTTCACCCCGACCACATCGGGTGTTCTCCAGTTCAGGGTTGAAGTGTCAGATTCCCGGATATCATCGCAGGATAGTGTGCTTGTTACAATCAACGACGTTAATCAGGTGCCAGTTGCACATGCAGGGGAAGATCAGGTTGTCTATGCGGGGCAGAGCGTTGTTCTTGACGGAAGTCTCAGTGATGACCCTGACGGTGATGAGATATCGTTCATATGGTCTCAGGTTGAAGGGACAAGGGTTTCTCTCTCTGCCGCCAACAGCTTCTCCCCGTCCTTTGTCCCTGCTGATGCCGGTGTCTACATATTCGAACTGAAGGTTTATGACGGCATTGATACCAGCAGCCCTGATACCGTAACAATCACAGTCATAAAAGATGAGGAAAGTCTGGAACTCACGAGCCCTTCAAACGGTTGTGTTATGAGAAGCAATCCGGAATTCACCTGGAGCGCGATCAGTTCAGTACAGAAATACAAACTGTACGTATCCTTGAAGAAAGGTGCCTACTATAATGTCTATACTGGTTCGAATACATATTACACACTTCACTCGGTGCTGTGGTCCTTCTTTATACCGTCAGGAACGAACGTGACGTGGTATGTTGAGGCATACACGACTGACGGAGAGATGATTGCAAGCGAGGTGTCCAGTTTCTGGAAACGCTGATAAGGATACTTCTTTACAACATGAGAAGCGGGGCGAGAGTTTTCTCGCCCCGCTTCTTTTATTTTTAAAGGTTATGCTTTTTTAGGGGGTTTGTTGATCAGTGTGATGACTGCACCGATGACACACCCGACAGCAGCAATCATGAACGGCGTGACCCATGCATCGACACCGGCACCTGATGAGATGGCCGCATCCTTGAAGAAACCGCCGATCTGAGGGCCTGCTATACCGGCTAAACCGTAGGCTAGGAATACCCATCCATAATTCTTGCCGACAGTGGTGTTGCCGAAGTAGTCGGCAGTGACGGCTGCGAACAGCGCAAAATTACCGCCGAAGTTGAAACCGATAATGCATGCGCCTGCTACCAGGCCTATGGATGTTCCGCCCAGTTTGAAGAACAGGAACATGATGGTGGCCTGCAATGCGCACATGAGGAAAATGGAGATCCGTCTTCCGATACTGTCGGAAACAGAACCCCATACTATACGGCCGAGCCCGTTAAAGATGGCGTACCATCCCATGGCAGTGCCTGCGATGCCTGATGCAACTGCCTTTTCAATCCCATTGGCGGACAGTGCGTCAATACCGAAGAGCTTGATACAGCCGATAACCATAAGACCCGCCATTGCGCTCAGGAAGAAGGTGAGAAATGTCATATAGAACTGCGGGGTCCTGAGCATCTCTCCTGTTTCAAAGGCAACCGCCCCGTTCAGTGCTGCTGATGCACCCGATGTGTCCGGAGGTGTATAACCTTCCGGCAGCCATCCTTCAGGAGGATTGACCATGACGACGCTGCCTGCAATTACAACAACCAGGAAGATGACACCATAAAGCATGAAGACACTCTGTACTCCGCCAAGGCCGAAAAAATTCAATTTGTTTAACAAGTCGAACCATGCACCGGCAGATTTAACCCATATGAGTGCGCCGAAACCGAAGCCGGCAACTGCAAGCCCGGTAATAAGGCCTTTTTTGTCAGGGAACCACTTGACTCCCACTGCAATGGGAACCACATAGGCAAGACCTATCCCTGCTCCGCCCAGAAACCCGATGCAGATCATCTGCGCAGCAAATGTGCTGCCGAAAAACCCGCCGAGGATATAGCCTATACCCAGAATCACACCACCGATAGAAGCAAGTGCCCGTGGGGTCATCTTACCCTGAAGGCGCCCTGCAATGACCATCACGACTGCAAAGGTTATAAGGCCCAGAGAAAACACCCACTGGGTCTGTTTGACGGTAAATGCATATGCACCTGCAGGATCCGCCAGTTGAGGTGTGAAAACCGACCAAGCATAAATCGCACCCAGACACAGCTGAATTGCTATTGCCCCGACTACAACCAACCATCTGTTCATTACGGTATCGTTATTTCCCACGAAACCCTCCTTGGAATATTTCAGTAAAAAAGTGGATGAAATTGTATACGTATCTGAAAAGAGTATGTCAACGAAGAAATGAATACCTGTCAATCATTGAGGATTGTCTTCAATGAATCAGATGGTTGCATAGAGATGAGCGTTACCTTGTTTTGATAAGGGGTTATGGATGGCATGATGACATGTTACTGCCGGATGAATCAGGACAATATAATAGAATGAAAACCGGGAATAAATCGGAAGAGATTCATATCTCTATGGTGTAACCGGAAGTATCCGGTCTTCTTCAGAGTAGGTTCGCCGGACCCTTCGGCTCATATTGCATGTTATCTCATATGGGATTGTATTGCCCCAGAATGCCACGTCCTGCGCCGTTATTATCTCCTTGCCGAAGATCACCACTTCTTCGCCTACAGGATAAAGGTCTTCCCCGAGATCAATCAGACTCTGGTCCATGCAGATTCTTCCAACAACAGGATATCTCTTTCCGTGAATAATCACATGTGCCCTGCTGGAAAGGATTCTGGGATATCCGTCTGCATAACCTATCGGTATGGTTGCTATATTGCTGTCTTTTTTCAACTGATAGGTGAGCCCGTAGGACAGTGCTGACCCTTTCTTTATCCTTTTGACAAATACGATGGCTGTCTTGAGGCTCATGGCGGGAGTTACCGGGATTGCATTCTTTATCAGATCGGAGGGATAGAGCCCGTAACATAACAGTCCGGGCCGTACCATATCCAGGTAAGATCCGGGATAATTCAGCACAGCCCCGGAATTGGCACAATGGGTAATCCCCGAGCAGATTCCCAATGCAAGCAGTCTTTCATGAAAAGCGATAAATTGTTGAATCTGGTTTTCGGTAAAGGTGTTGTCCATGGTATCGGCGAGAGGAAAGTGGGTGTAGACGCCCTTGATCAGAAGTTCTTTTATGCCTGAAATGATTTCTGCCGCTGCTATTGTTCTTTCCGGAAGATGTCCCAGTCTCCCCATACCGGTGTCGGTCTTTATATGAACCTCTGCCGGACGGTTCCATCTCGAAGCGCCGGAAATGAGTTCCTCAATGCCGGATTCGTCTACAAGGGTAGGTGTGAGATGATGAGAAAAGACAGCGTCTGCATCTTCTCTTGTGTTGTTGATAATGCCGAATATTAGGATAGGAAGTGATATCCCGGAATCACGCAGGTGCACACCTTCTTCTATGCTGCTGACGCCGAGCATGTCCACCAGGTTATTTTTCTGGACAAACCTTCCCACAACCTGGGCACCATGACCATAGGCATCCGCCTTTATGGCCATCATTATCTTCGTGCGCACCGCAGCACGTATGGCCTTAATGTTCTGCTTGATAGCGCAGAGGTCTATTTCAACCCTCGTGGGTCTCACACTCTCTCCTAGTCGGCCTTTTTGCGAAGAAATGTAGGTACATTGTATGACTCATCGTCAAGTACACTCTCGTCGACCACCATTCCCAGTTTTACCACCTCCCTGTCAACCTTTTGTTCCTTTTTTCTCATGAAGGCAGGGCGATTATAGTCGATAACCGTTGCGTTGTGTATATCCCTTGATGGCGAGATTTCTTCGACTGTGGGGGAATTGGACAGGACTATGGGTCTGCTTGAGAATCCTGTTGCAACCACGGTAATTGCGATCTCTTCATTCATGTCTTCGTCAATCACGACACCCCAGATTATGTTTGCGTCTTCATGTGCGGCAGACTGTATCAGGGTAGATGCCTCGTGAATTTCGTCCATCGTAATATCCGTATCCGAAGTGATATTGATAAGAAGACCCTTTGCGCCGTGTATATCCATATCCTCAAGCAACGGAGAGGAGATCGCAGCCTGCGCAGCTTCCTGTGCCCTGTTTTCGCCGGAGCCGGACCCGATACCCATCAGGGCCTTTCCCTTTTCTATCATCACAGCCTTTACATCGTTGAAATCCACATTGACCAGACCGGTATTGTTGATCAGGTCGGATATCCCCCTGACGGCGTTGATGAGGATATCATCGGCCAGCCTGAACGCCTCGATCATTGGGACATTCTTTCCTGCCATGGACAGAAGGCGGTTGTTAGGTATTACGATCAGAGCATCGACATGCTGTGCCAGTTCCTTTTCACCGGCTTCAGCCTGAACCATCTTGCGTTTTCCCTCAAAGGGGAAAGGCTTGGTTACGACACCCACGGTAAGGGCTCCCATCTCCCGTGCAATGCTGGCTACAACGGGTGAAGCGCCCGTACCGGTCCCACCGCCCATTCCCGAGGTGATGAACACCATGTCGGCACCTTCCAGGCAGGACCGGATATCAGCATCGCTTTCATGCGCTGCGTTCTTGCCTACATCGGGATTACCCCCTGCACCGAGCCCCCTGGTGAGTTTAGAGCCGATCTGTACACGCATGGACGACTGGGATGATTTCAGCGTCTGGATATCCGTGTTGCACGCAAGGAAATCAACCCCTTTGATGTTTGCGCTGATCATGTTGTTTACCGCATTGCAGCCACATCCTCCTACCC
>DSAD01000256.1 GCA_011372875.1 Deltaproteobacteria bacterium | reverse complement strand
GTTCTAAAACAGGTCTTTATCCTTAAGGGGTTTTGAAACACTATATACCATTGTCACATGAAGGACAATCTCTACTCTTCAGGAAACCACGGCTCCATGCGCCAGAAAAGATACAGTTATCAGGCGCTGATTACCCCGACAAAGCAGGACTCTTTATTCATGTTAACGTACAGCTGTTCTTCGATGTTCACTCTCCGCTTTCATCGCCTGTTGAGAGATATTCACTGGCTTTCGGTTTGCGCCTCCACAATGCTGCCGGTGTAAAACTTTTCACGGAGCTTCGGCTTTTCAATCTTTCCTGTTGGATTGCGCGGCACCTTCTCAAATATGATCCTGCGCGGACGTTTGTAGCGAGGAAGCGCTGTGCAGAACTGTTCAATTTCAGCTTCGGTACAGATGAAACCCTGCTTCAGTTCGACAATGGCCGCGGGAATTTCACCGAGACGCTGGTCGGGAAGACCGATCACAGCCACATCCTTGATCGGATCATACGTACGCAAAAAATCCTCGATCTGAACCGGGTACAGGTTCTCGCCGCCACAGATGATCACGTCTTTTTTCCGGTCGACCAGATATACAAAGCCGTCTTCATCCATCCGCGCCATATCGCCCGTGTAAAGCCAGCCGCCCTTGAGCATTTCAGCTGTAGCTTGAGGGTTGTTATAATAACATTTCATAACGCCAGGGCCCTTTACGCACAGCTCGCCCACCTCGCCGTGTTTTACCTGGCAGGCGTTTTCATCCACGATCTTCAGCTCCCATCCGTAGCCGGCCTTTCCAATGGCTCCTACCTTATGGATGTTTTCGATGCCGAGATGAACACAGCCTGGGCCGATAGATTCCGACAGGCCGTAATTGGTGTCGTACTCGTGGTTCGGAAAATATTGTTTCCAGCGCTTGATCAGGCTGGGCGGAACCGGCTGCGCACCGATATGCATCAGCCTCCACTTTTCGAGCCTGTATTGATCCAGCTTTATATCCCCTCGCTCGATGGCGTCTAAGATATCCTGGGCCCAGGGAACGAGAAGCCAGACAATCGTTATCTGCTCCTGTGATACCGCTTTTATAATCCATTCGGGTTTTACACCGCGCAGCAGCACTGCCCTGCTGCCGGCTAAAAAACTGCCGAACCAGTGCATCTTCGCGCCTGTATGATACAGCGGGGGGATACACAGGAAATTGTCCTCACGTTCCTGTTTATGGTGGTCCCTTTCCACTTCACAGGAAAAAACCAGACTGCGGTGTCCATGGAGGATCGCCTTCGGGAAACCCGTGGTCCCGGATGAAAAATATATGGCGGCGTCATCTTCGTCTGAAAGGACAACTTTCGGGGCAGAGGAGGAACAGCAGGCAGTGAGCGCGTAATAGCTTTCTGCAAACCCCGGGCAGTCCTGACCTACATACAGACGTATCTTTATATTCGGAATCTGGTCACGGATCGCATCGATCCTCCCGATAAATTCCGGCCCGAAGATCAGAACCTCGCACTCGGACAGATCGAGGCAGTATCTGATTTCATCTTCACTGTAGCGGTAATTGAGCGGAACAGCCAGCGCACCGGTCTTGAGAATGCCGAAATAGATCGGGAGCCACTCCAGACAGTTCATGAGCAGAATGCCGACCTTGTGACCTTTCTGCAGGCCTCTTCCCAGCAGGAAGTTGGCCATGCGGTTGGCCTTGTCATCGAACTCCCGCCATGTCATCTCGCGGCGGTAGCGTTTTTCAGGATCGGTCTCGACAAGCTCGTACTCTTTCCAGCTTGGTGTATGTTCCGGTATGTCAGGGTTGATCTCAATCAGGCTGATCTCGTCAGCATACAGGGCGGCATTGCGGGCAAGAATCTCTGTGATCGGCATTTCCCATTCCTCCTGGTTAGTCTTGTAACCGTATTGTGCCGAAATCGGGCAGTAATCAACTTCAGTGACATATCATGTTCCGATAATTATTTCAAAAAGTAACTATTCTTATGTAACTATTATTATAACGAGTTGACCGCGATTCACTCTTTCAGAACAACATTTCATAAAGACTACCTGATCATCCTGTCACTCTTTTCTCATAATTAAATACGGACATTGCGTAATAAGAAAAAACATTGTATTGTGCTAATAACATACAAGAAATTTATCGCCGGAGGTGGCTAGCATGTGGGCTTTAATGAAAGCATATTATCGTACGTACCAGTTTTTTATGGGTTTATCTTTAAATTTTCTTCCCTGGATTGAGCCCGAGATCATCGAAGGAGCAGGCAGCGTAAAGAAGCTTCCTTTGATCATTAAAAGAAAAGGCATCTCAAACGTTCTGATAGTTACCGATCCCGGCCTGATGAGTCTTCATCTGCTCGACCCCCTCTTTGAGGCGCTGGGTTCATCCGGCATCAAGTATTCACTCTATGACCAGGTTCAACCCAACCCTACCGTCGAGAACATTGAAGCGGCATTTACCGTCTACAGGGAAAACAAGTGCCAGGCCATCATAGCATTCGGCGGCGGTTCACCCATGGATTGCGCAAAAATCACCGGCGCACGGGCTGCAAGACCAAATCGTTCGGTTATACAGATGAAGGGTTTGTTCAAGGTAATAATGCCCGCGCTTAAAATGGGGCATCTTTTCCCTCCCACCCTTTTCGCGGTTCCAACGACCGCGGGTACAGGCTCCGAAACCACCGTGGCAGCTGTTGTATCAAACCCAGATACACATGAGAAATTCCCGATCAACGACCCGGTTCTCCGTCCGAGATATGCGGTTCTCGACCCGACACTTACCGTGGGCCTTCCGCCTCACATCACGGCGACCACAGGTATCGATGCACTGACCCATGCGGTCGAATCCTATATCGGAAAATTCAACTATAACAACGCAGATACAAGGATAAAGGCTGTGATGGCGGTTGAAATGATCTTCAACAATATTGAGAAGGCCTACAAAAACGGCAAAGACCTTGAAGCCCGCGGGCAGATGCTCCTTGCCTCCTATTATGCAGGATATTCATTCACCCGCGGCTGTGTTGGCTATGTTCACGGGATCGGACATAAACTCGGCGGCATGTATGGTGTTCCTCATGGCCTGGCAATGTCGGTTGTCATGCCCTATGTTCTTGACTGGTATGGTGAAACAGCGCACAAACCCCTGGCTGAACTTGCAGAGGTTGCAGGTATAGCCAGATTCGGCATGAGACAGTCTGAAAAGGCCAGGGCCTTTATCGAGGCAGTCAAGGCCCTCAACAGCAGACTGGACATCCCGACCAAATTTGACTGCATAAAGGATGAAGACATCCCTACCATTGCCGAATATGCACTGCTTGAATGCAATCCCATGTATCCTGTTCCAAAGATCATGAGCAAGGAGGATTGCATGGCGGTTATCAAATGTCTTAAGGCACAAGGCGGGGTATAAGCTCTGAGATTCTGCCCTCTGGGACGACGAAGAGGATTATACCTTCAGTTGCCAAGAGTATAACGCCGGATCGCCAGAAATGAAACGAATGCCCTGAGATGTATCTTGTGTTCTTTCAAGTTCACCTCTGTTTTATGATGTGTATGGAATGTATTATAAAGCCGAAGACATTACCTGTCACCCCTGCGTGGGTGTTTTTCGTGATTCTTTTGTCTTCTTGTTCTCGTAAAGCAGTTCATCTGCCCTCTTCAGCATCTTTGATACGTCCTCTTTTTCCTTCCCGTCCGGAGATGCTATGCCGTAGCTGAAATTCACCGTAATGGTTTTCCCGTCGAATTCCAGTGGATGCTCCTGGAGATACTGCTGAATACGCCGGGTAAGAGCTTCTGCCTCGTCGTTTGAGGTCTGAGGCAGCACAATCACAAACTCGTCACCTGCATACCTTGCGGTTATGTCGCTTTCACGGCACATCTTCTGCAGTACTGACGCCACGTATATCAGGAGTTCATCACCGCAGTCATGACCGCATGTATCGTTTACGGTCTTGAAGTCATCCAGGTCGATAAACACGAGGGCAAGAGGGCTGTTGTAGCGAAGTGCCCGGCCGAACTCCCTTTTCAGGGAGCGCTCCATGGCCCGTCTGTTTAAAAGTCCGGTCAATGGATCCCTGAACGCCAGGGATTTCAGTTCCTCGTGAGCAGCGACATTGGAAAGGCAGATGGACACAACGACGCCGAGCTGCTCTAAAAGAGATGTGTCGTTATCCGGGGTGAAACGCTGTTTTGATATATCCGCGAAGTTAAGGCTGCCGGTTATTTCACCGTCAAGGCTTATGGGTACGACAGCAACCGAATGGAATATATAATTCTTCCCCTCAGGCAGAATAGCCCTGAACCGGTGGAGATCTTCGTTAAAAAGACCGGGACTTGCCTGATCCGGTAATATCCTGTCAAAGATGTCCTTCGTGACGAATACCAGCTGTTTGTCACGTGCCCGCTGTGGCGCAAACAGGTGAATCAGCCTTGTTGCTCTGCTCGAATCGATCAGGGACATCCACACATAGGGCACCCCGAATTTTTCCCTGATCTTTATGAGGAGTTCTGCAAAAAATTCGGTAAAGTTGAGCGTTGCCAGAACACTCATCTCGACCTCGAAAAATTTCCGGGCAGTCTCTTCGTTCTCCTTGACCATCTCGATCAGGACACTCATATCCTGCTGCGTATACATCTTCACTGCCAGTCAGTCTCCTTTACGGCCATGAAGTCTCATCATCTTTTATTCATGAAGTTCTGCAACCGCGCGTATCCATCCGGCACTTGAGCGTTTTATCTTGATAGGGAAACAGTAGAAGGTAAACCCTGTGGCCGGAAGTTTGTCGAGATTTGTGAGCTTTTCAATCTGAAAATAGCCCTTTTCCCTTCCTGCAAAATGCCCCTCCCACACAATCGAGGCATCGCCTGTCTTTTCAAAATCCTTTGCCTGAAAGGGTAGCGGCCTGTCCCAGCTCCAGGCATCGGTACCCACGACATGAATCCCCTGATCCACGAGCCACAGAGTGGCATCCCTGCCGAATCCGCATCCCCTGACCAGGTATTCTTGAGTCCCCCAGTATTTGTCTGCACCTGTCTGGGCCAGAAATATATCGCCCTGTTTGAGAGTGTATTCCATTTTGTCAAGGGCCTTTTTTATATCATCAGGCATTATGTTATACCCGTCGGATCTGTCGGAAAAATCTACCTTGACCCCGTCACCCACAGCCCATTCAAGAGGAAATTCATCTATGGTAAGCGCCGGCCTGCCCCCATCCTGAGTCGGATGATAGTGCCAGGGGGCATCCATATGGGTCCCGGCGTGCGTTGAGACTTCCAGAATCTCCACGGCCCAGCCAAGGCCTTCGGGAAGGTCCTCATCCTTGAGCCCGGAATAGAACATCTTCATAGTCTCTGCCCCCATCCTATGATCGATATAGGATATCCTGGGGATCATAATGGGCGGATCGCTTGGAAGACCGTCTTCAATCGCGATAGAAAGGTCTACAAATCTTTTCGTCATCAGGTCACCTCCGGGAGACACACATAGTAATGTTGACGATCTTCTATCTCGTTACGTCCTGATATACTCTAGCAATTTATGCTAATGATACAATTCTGCCATGTCAACAATCCGCCTGTCAATGGTACACTATCCACAGCGTTTATGGAGAGAATCTTCTGATCGGATGATCTTTGAATTCACCTGCCGGCCGGGCTGCTTGACAGTTCAACGATTTTAGGTTTTATAGGTAACAATGGAAATGAATTTCAGTGAAATCATGAAACAGGCTCAAAAGATGCAGGAACAGGCCAAAAAGATCCAGGAACAGCTGGGCAACAAAACTGTGACCACATCCTCAGGCGGAGGCATGGTCACGATAACCATGACAGGAAGACAGGAGATCAGGGAAATCAAACTCGATCCTGTCTGTGTTGACAGCCGTGATATCCCCATGCTTGAAGATCTGATCCTGGCTGCGGTAAACCAGGGGATCCACCGATCCAAGGAACTCGCCGCAGAGGAGATGAAACAGTTAACCGGCGGTATTGCGCTTCCTTTTGACCTTGTCTGAGATGAATCCATACCCCAAGCCTCTCAGAGATCTCATAGCTCAACTCAAACGTCTTCCGGGCGTGGGTGAAAAGACCGCAACCCGACTGGCCCTTTTCATTCTCTCGGACAGTAACGGGCTTGCAGAAACCCTGTCCCGTTCACTCCAGAATGTACATGATAATATCCGTTTGTGCAGTGTATGCTTTAACCTTACGGATACATCCAGATGCTCCATTTGTCAGGATCCGAACCGGGACTCATCTCTTATCTGCGTTGTCGAGGAGCCCAGCGATGTTCTTGCGATAGAAACAGCTCATGCATACAGAGGGATCTACCATGTGCTTCACGGGCTCATCTCTCCCATGAGTGGTATCGGCCCTGAAGACATCAAATTGCCGGAACTCATGGAAAGGTTGAAACGGTCTCATGTCAGCGAAGTCATCGTGGCTACAAACCCATCGGTTGAGGGCGAGGGAACCTTTCATTATATTGAGAAACTGATCACGGACGGCGGATTCGAAGCAAAAGTGAGCAGGATAGCCCTTGGAATACCTATGGGCGGGGAATTGAAATATATGGATCAGGTAACCCTGGCAAGCGCTCTTCGGTACAGACGCATCGTAAAAGACAAATGAACAAAGGAGAATCACGATGAACAGGTTTGCCGTCTCTGGTGGGTATATCATCAAAAGTGCCGATGATGTGGTAACAGACAAGTATATCATTATAGAAGACTCCATGATAAAAGATATCCGCGATGACCTTCCCGATGATATCGATACCGTCATCGGAGGGCGTTACGACATCGTAATGCCCGGCCTGATCAACACCCATACCCATGCACCCATGACCCTGTTTCGCGGTATGGCAGATGATCTTCCCCTGATGACCTGGCTTAAGGACTATATCTTCCCTGCCGAGGCAGAATTTGTGGACAGGGAATTCGTCTACATAGGCTCACTGCTTGCTGCATGGGAAATGACCCGGTCGGGGACAACAGCATTTTGTGACGGATATTTTTTTGAAGACCAGGTAGCCAGGGCTGCCGCAGAAGTCGGGATTCGTGCGTGGCTTGGAGAGGGCATCCTTGAATTCCCGTCTCCATCACTTTCAGATCCCAGTCGCACCATAGACCATTCCCGGGAATTCATCACCCGCTGGATGGACAATGCCCTGGTAAAGCCCACGGTATTTCCACATGCCGTCTATACGTGTCCACCTGATCTTCTGAAAAAGGCATTTGAACTCGCAGAGGAATTCGACCTTATCTTTCAGATCCATCTGAGTGAAACCTCCACCGAAATAGAGCAGGCAAGACAAAGGTACAACATGACCCCCGTGGAACTGATGGATTCCATCGGATGCCTTTCTGAAAGGACCCTTGCCGCACACTGCGTGGTTCTCGATAACAACGAGATAGCATTGCTCGCCAAGAAAGGGGTCTCTGTCTCACAC
>DSAD01000041.1 GCA_011372875.1 Deltaproteobacteria bacterium | reverse complement strand
GCGCTGAACAATACCATGATATATGGAGATGTGGCGGTTTCCAGGGTGAATATGATCGGCTGGCCCGAGATGATCGGGGAATTTGCCGATGAGCTTATTCAGATGGAAGGCATCAGGTGGTGCATATGCTACGGACGGCATAACGGTTCACTTCTCTTTTCCATCCGGACTACAAGAACCAGCTACATGGCCGGGGTTCTGGCCCATAAGATCTGTCACGGAATAGGCAAAGGCGGCGGGCACGAGACATATGCCGCAGGAAAGATAGATCTTGCCAAGGCACTGAAAAAAGTGCGTGACCCTGAAGACATCCTTCTGAAAAGGTTCCTGAAAGAGGTCACACCGAAGGGTGCCGAGCCCACCATGCTCATCCCAAGAAAGGCCGAGGAAAATACTGTCTCAGAGCCCCTGATCAATACCTAGAAGACCGGCTGCATAGTTCACCATCTGTTTGTCTTCTTCCTCGGTTATCTTCTCTAGACCTTCTTCTCTGTCCATGGACCCTGATCGTACAATCCCGGCTATCTCCCATGCATAAGGATGGAATGAGAACCGTTTCTTATGAAGATGATTCGCAAGGGCATTGAGCAGGCAGTTGGTGGAATTCGGATCGGTATCAGCAGGCTTGACCCATCCGAGCGACTTGATCTTTTCCACTATGGCTGTTTCATCATAGTGTGTGAAGGCCAGGGGATGTATATTTATCGGCCAGCGGGATGTATCGACTGCAAGGTCATTCTCGTTCAGGAAATAAGCGCTTATTTCTTCTCCGACCAGCTTGATGAGCGGGTCACGCACGGTCCGGTGAGAGAATCCCTGCAGACGGGGGTTTGTCTGCATTATGGCCGAGCTTATCGGGGCCTGACCTGGTGACCATCCGAATGCTACCAGCGGTATATCGTATGAAAGGGCTGTCTTCAGGATCATGGCCTTTACCATGCCGATGCATGTAGTGCAGATCGAACTTGCCCGGTCGAGAGTCTTGGGAGAATAAATATCCTTGCTGGCTGCAAGATTGAAGGTCTTTTTCATTATATTAAACGGAGGCCTGAAAATGATACATGCCGCACTCAGGGTATCTGTCATGGTCTTTATATTGCGGATAGCCTGCTCTGATATGAACCCGTTGTCGAAGACAAAGGTCAGCACATTGAGGTCATAGTGCTTCCTGAGCATGTAGAGGGTATAGGTGGAATCCTTTCCCCCGCTGTATGCCAGCAGCACGTCAAAAGGGTGTCTGCCACGCTTATCCTCGAGAAGGGCCTCGAACTGTTTCAGGTGAGAGAGTTTCTCATCCTCTGTCGGAAGAGGTATTTTCCTGCAATAATTGCACGTTCCACTTTCATCAAAACTGATTCCGGGAAAGGTCTCAGGAAGTACGCATTTTGAACAAGATTTCATTGTTTTAGTGCCCCCTTGTCTATCTTACCGGAGGGTTTCTTCGGTAATGTTTTGATAATATTCCAGTACTTTGGCTGCTTATGAACAGAAAGCCGTTCTTTTATAAAAGACTTCAGATGGTCCAGATCGAAGGCCATTTCATCTATAGGCACAATAAAGGCTGCAGGGACTTCAGAGAGAAACTCATCGGGTCTGCCAACAACAGCCGCCTCGTGAACCAGGTGAGACTCGATGATGGCATCCTCGATCTCTTTGGGAGACACCCTTTCGCCGCCTATTTTGAGCATCTCTTTTATTCTGCCTGTAAGAAAAATAAAGCCTTGATCGTCCATATGACCAAGATCACCGGTTACCAGCCCCCACGGTTTGAGAACCCTATCAGTCTCTTCTTTGTCCCGCCAGTATCCCTGCATGATATTATCGCCGGTAGCACAGATATTGCCTACTTCGAATGGTGCCAGAGCGTTTCCTTCATTGTCTCTGATGGTTATCGTTACATTCGGGATAGGGATGCCGATTGAGCCGAGCTTGTCGTCAAGCAGGCGCTCGGGTGGAAGATATGTAAGGCGCGCAGACGCCTCTGTAGCCCCGTACATGATATACAATGAGGCGTCTCCTATATGTTCCAGCACCCTTTTTGTGAGGGCAGGGGCCATTGCTCCGCCTGCCTGAGTGACATATCTGAGTGTCTTTATTTTTGTCTTGGCAAATATCGAACGGTTCAGAAGGATTGCAAAGGTCGAGGGCACGCCAGCAAAGCCGGTGACCTCCTTGTCTACCATGTCCTGGATAACACTGTTGGGAAAGGCAAAGCGGTTATTGATAACAACAGATCCTCCCACCATGAAATGGGTGTTGAGCAGTGTCTTCCCATATACATAATAGAAAGGGAGAACCGCCATGATACGGTCGGTCGATGAAAGACCAAGGTAGCTCACGATCGAAGCGGTATTGGTAAACAGATTCTTATGGGAAAGCATTACCCCCTTCGGACGGCCGGTGCTGCCCGAAGTGTATACGATTGATGCAAGGTCGTCTTCCTTTATCATCACCTTGTCGGGATCTTCATCCTGTCCATATACCTCATCCCAGGTAAAGCACGTTATGTTCGGCTTGGAAAAGGATGACTCGGGTGAAAGGACAAACTCTATATCGATATCCGAGAGACGACGCGCGCTTCCCTTTGAGAGAATACATATCCTGGCCCCGGAATTAGCGATATAATATGCTGCCTCGGCAAGCGTGGATTTATCCGGCACCTCTACGCAAACGCAGCCGGCCTTAAGTATGCCGTAGTAGCCCGCAACACTCTCAAGGGAGTTCTCCATAATCATGAGGATACGTTCACCCTGAGATATGCCGATATGGCGCAGAAGCGAAGCGACTTTTCCGGCAAGCGAATCTACCTCCTGGTAGGTCGCTGTCTTTTCATTGAAGAGCAATGCTGTCTTCTCTGGAGCTTTCCTTGCAGATTCTTCCAGAAAATGATGAACAAGTCCTGCCACTATGAGATTCCCTTTGTCTTTAGAAACTCAGTGATATTCTTTACGGTCTCCAGGTTTTCCGGAACCAGTTCTTCATCCTCGACCTGGATGTTGAAGGTTGCTTCCAGAAACTCGACCAGTTCGAGCACCCCGGTGGAGTCCATGATGCCGCTTTCGATGAGCGACTCTTCCGGATCAACCTTTGTCTCGCTTCGGCCCATGATGAAATTCTCTTTGATGAAATTGATAATTGTTGTTTGAATATCAGACATTTGAACCCTCTCTCTTATATCTTGATAGATAACAGTATCGGCATCATAATGATCAAAGATTATTATTTCAATGAAAAAAGCCGTTGCCGACTGAGTCGAAAGCGTTGGCTGTATTGATACGTCTCTGTAATGATGTTCCTTGAAATATCCGATGATATTCATTACGATTATTCTTGAAACATGAAGTGCCGAGAAGGGGGATGAAAAATGGAATTCACTACCGATATACTCGCAATTGATCCTGAACAAGAGGCGGCAAGGATTTGCGCGTTTGTAGAAGAACAGGTAAAGGGACAATTCCGCAGGACAGGTATCGTCATCGGTTTAAGCGGCGGTATCGATTCAGCGGTCATGGCCGAGATAGCTGTGCGTGCACTGGGAAAAGACCATGTTTATGGGCTGATTCTGCCGGAGAAGGAGTCGAACCCCATCAGCAGCAGATATGCCCGTGTACATGCAGACAAACTCGATATAGGACACAGGGAGATCGATATAACCCCGACTGTCGATAGTATTGTCTCATACAACAAACAAGACGAATTCATCAGAGGCCTCGTGCCAGAGTACTGTCCCGGATGCAAATATAATATCTCTCTTCCCCCCGATCTTCTCGAAAGGGATTCTTTCAGTGTCTATGTTATTCAGGTTCAGCTCCCGGACGGGACCGTGAAGAAGAAACGCCTGAAGGCCGATGCCTTCAGGGCAATTACCTCTTTTGCAAATATCAAGATCAGGTCACGGATGATCCATCTCTATGCTGAAGCAGAAAGAAGGAACTGCATCGTGGCAGGGACAACAAACAGGACAGAACTCATTCTCGGCGATTTCTGCAAGTATGGAGACGGCGGCACGGATATCGAGGCAATAGCGCATCTGTACAAGGATCAGGTCTACCAGCTGGCATATTATTTCAAGGTAACCCCTGAGATCATCAACCGCACTCCTTCTCCTGATACGTTCAGTCTTCCGCTCAGCGATCAGGAATTCTTTTTCCGCATACCCTTTGACAAGCTGGACCTTCTCTTGTTTGCCTGGGAGCATAAGATAAGTGCAGATAAGACTGCTCAGACAGTCGGTCTCAGCGAAGATGCAGTGAAAAGGGCATTTACAGACTTTACCGCTAAAAACCGTGCCACTGAACATTTACGGGAACTGCCCCATGCCTTTTAGGGCTGTTGCGGCAACAGCCCCAGATCATCGAGAACATTGGGAAGGGTGGTAAAAGAAAAGTCTTCGATCAGGGCTTTGAATCTTGCAGACACCTGATTGATACCGACATATGTGCGAAATCGCGAAATCGACGACAACCCTGCCACCCTGGGCGTATCAGGGTTGAATTCCCACGGGTGTATATAGAAAACAAACGGCTCATGTCTCTTTTCAAGGAGTTTGAGCGCCATCTTTGTAACCGGATACGGAAAAAGTCTGAAATAACCTCCCCCTGATATTGGGAGGTTGTATCGTCCGATTGAAAGAGTGGATATGGGAAATTCAGCAATAGAGGTGCCTTCAATGATGTGAGGCAGCCTGGGCGCATCGGGTATGCCGTAATTGTCATGGTATATGGGAAAGATGCTTGAATCATATCGGAATCCGAGCTCTTCAAGGATCTCAAGCGCCCAGATTGTCTTTTTCGTAATGGAATAAGTAGGGGCGCGATATCCGATGACAGATGAACCGGTAATATCTTCAAGGATCATCTTCGCCTTAGAAACATCCTGGTAAAAACTTTGCCTGTTCTGGCAATAGATGACCTGATGAGAATGCCCGTGACATGCAACCTCGTGTCCCATATTATGGATGCGTTTTATAAGGTCGGGATGTCTGCGGGCAATCCACCCGAGGCAGAAGAATGTGGCAATGATATTGTTAGATTCCAGCAGATCGAGTATCTTCGCGGTATTGCTTCCAACTGATGAGGGGTGTGTTTCCCATGACCCTGGATCAATGACATCCGAAAGTGCATGTATCTGAAAGAATTCTTCAAGATCAATACTCAATGCATGTCTCATAGAGTTTATATAGTACTATTGACGACCATATGGCAAGAAGACTATGCATAGCTTATCAGGGAGAAAAACATTCTACTGTAGAGTGATTTTCTCGGTATTAACCTGGCATAACCTTTCGGATATCGGGGCTATCAACCACAACGTAATGACTGCATCTAGCTGTTTTTACAAATACATTTTAATCGATTTCGATTGATCATTCCGATAGAAGGGTATATAGGTTTGATTGACAGATAGATACATCGGGTTCGAAGCGATCATTTGACGCATACGCAAAGAGTTTATATTGCGACCTTCTCAAGAAAGACAATATCTGCAAGCATGAGATGTATCAAGCATCTTAAGAAACCATATGGAGGAAATTATGGGATATTCCGAAAAAAACATTGCCGGTATTTTTCACAACAGGGCCGAAAAGTATCAATTCGAACCCTGCTTATGTTACAAGAAAGAGGGAAAATATGCCCCGATAAGCTGGAGAAAGATGCGGGATATGGTAGAAAATCTTTCTCTGGGGCTGCTTTGTCTGGGTGTTGAACGCAGCGAGATCGTCACCATATTCTCTGAAAACTGCTGGGAATGGCTCGTTGCAGACCTGGCGGCATTGTCGATCGGGGCCGCAGATGCCCCCATATATGCAACTAATTCCGGACCTGAGGCTGCATACATTATCAATGACTCCGGGGCCAAGATCGTGTTCGTATCCGACAAGGATCATCTTGACAGGGTATTAAGTGTCAAGTCTGATATAACGGGCGTCAAGCACATCATTACCTTTGATCGGATAGAAACGGATGAAAAGATCGTCATGTGCATGGATGATCTCATGCGCATGGGAGAAAAGTCGCAAGGAAAAAAAACCTTCGAGCAAAGGCTTGGTGAGATTCAACCCGAAGACCTTGCAACGCTCATTTATACCTCGGGAACCACAGGACAGCCCAAAGGTGTCATGCTCACTCACGACAACTTCGTTTCCAATCTGCTGCAGTGTTATGCCTCACATCCAATAATCGACCACAACGACTCTGTGCTGAGTTTTCTTCCCTGGAGCCATTCCCTGGGAAGGACGGTATCGGTTTATCTGATGATGCATATAGGGGCGGTAAATTATCTGGCCGAGAGCTTCTCAACTGTGCTTCAGAATTTCCAGGAAACCAGGCCCACCCTTGTAGTGAGTGTGCCCAGATTATTTGAAAAGCTGCATTCGGGAATCTTTTCACAGGTTGAAAACGCAGCACCCCTGAAAAAGAAACTGTTCTTCTGGGCAACTGAGATTGCGGACAGAGCGGTTGATTATAAGGTCCAGAACAGATCTATGCCCCCGGTTCTGGAGATTCAGTATGCTCTGGCCGAAAAGATGGTGTTCTCCAAACTTCGTACAGCACTGGGACTGGATAAGGTCAGAATATTCATAAGCGGAGGCGGGGCCATTGCCGTTGAGATCGACCGGTTCTTCAACAGCATCGGGGTGCCGGTACACAACGGATACGGTCTTACCGAGACAACGCCGGTCACAAATGTCAACAGGTTCGATATATTTGAGTTCGGCTCTGTCGGGCCTGCTCTGGCCGATACCCAGGTCAAGATTGCCCAAGACGGCGAGATCCTTATCAAAGGCCCGCAGGTAATGAAGGGGTACTACAATAAACCCCAGGAGACAAAGGATGTCTTTACTGAAGACGGATGGTTCATGACCGGCGACATCGGCAGAATAGATGAAAAGGGGTGTCTGCATATAACCGACAGGAAAAAGGATATTATCGTTACGGCAGGCGGAAAGAACATATCCCCTCAGAACATAGAAAATACGCTTACCACCGATATCTTTATCGAACAGGCAGTGGTTATTGGTGAAGGGAGAAAATATTTAAGTGCGCTTATCGTGCCGAGTTTCCTGGAGCTTTCCAAATATGCAAAGGAACAGGGAATATCCTTCGATACGAATGAAGACCTCATTACCAAACCTGAAGTGCTCTCTTTCTACAATGATAGAATCAACAATCTCATGCAGGACTATGCCAAGGTGGAACAGATACGGAGATTCAAGCTGCTGGAAAAGGAGTTCAGCATTGAAACCGGAGAGCTTACCCCAACGCTGAAGATGAAGCGCAAGGTAATAGGCATCAACTTCTCGGAAAAGATAGAAAGCATGTATGAATGATATTCTCCTAACCGGTCCTTTATTCATCTCTTCATCTCCGGCCTGGCGGTATGGCCGGAGATGAATAAAGATATTAATGAATAATCATTTTTCTCCTTGCAATGCCCGGAAACACTGCTATATAT
>DSAD01000007.1 GCA_011372875.1 Deltaproteobacteria bacterium | reverse complement strand
TCTTCTGACCAAGCGTCTCTGCAGTGAATGGCTTTACAATATAATTGCTTACCCCTGACTTGACCGCCTCTATGATATTCTCCTGCTGTGCCTCTGCCGTTACCATGAGAAACGGGATATCCTTGAGTGCATCGTCTGATCGTATTGCTTTGAGCAATTCAAGGCCGGTCATTTTAGGCATGTTCCAGTCCGAGACAACCATATCAATCTTTTCCTTCTGAAGTACATCCAGGGCAGTTGACCCGTCGTCAGCCTCGATGATATTATTGAAATTCAGCTGTCTGAGGATGTTTTTCACGATCCTGCGCATTGTTGAGAAATCATCTACAACAAGGATCTTCATGTTCTTATCAAGTGCCATAGTTGCCTCCACGATCTTTTTAATATAATCGTATAATCTTGTTAAAATCTTTAACTGTTGATCTCCTTAAATATTTTCTGCATCTTTGATCTCAGCCTCAACACTGCCTTGGTATGTATCTGAGACACCCTCGATTCGGTGAATTTCAATACATGACCGATTTCCTTCATGGTAAGTTCATCATAATAGTACAGAGATATGACCATACGCTCCTTTTCGGGCAGCGATTGAATGGACTTTGCCACCATATCCCGGATTTCTGCGAACCTGATCTTGTGGGAAGGCCAGTCTTTTTCATCCTGAAGGACGTATTCCAGAAGGTTTCGCCTGGAAAGATCGGAATCATCTTCTCCAAGATCGTCTAGGCTCAGCAGTGAAACCGATGCTGTTTCAGACAGCAGCTTGTGAAAACTGTCGATATCGACATTCATCTCGCAGGCGACCTCCTCGTCGCTGGCCGGTCTACCAAGGCTGTACTCGAGCCTGGAATAGGCATCTTCAACCCTGCGTGCCTTCTGCCTGACAGACCTCGGAACCCAGTCCATGGACCGCAGTTCGTCGAGGATGGCCCCCCTGATCCTGAATTCGGCATACGTCTTGAACTTGATCTGTTTGGATGCATCGAATTTCTCGATTGCATCAATAAGGCCTATTACCCCTGCATTGATAAGGTCATTCAGGTCAATGTGCGGAGGAAGCCTTATCGCGATACGGCTCGCAATATATTTGATCAAGGGTGAGAACTCGTTGATTACCCTTGCCCTGATCTTCGGATTGAGCTTCTGCTCTTCAGTAAGGTCTGGAAATGCTATATCCTGCATGATTGGACCCCCTTACTTGATTTAAAAGCATTCTCTTGAAGAAGAACTGGATATTCCCGTTGTTGTTTACACCCTCGGAGTATTCCAGATGTCGCACAATCCTCTCGAGCCTCTTCGAAGATTCCCCGTTGGGATTGACACCCACGAATGCCTTCTGGCCCTTTATACACTCCGTAATACCGGGATCGGTAGGAATTGATCCGAGCATGTCAAGGGCAACATCCCCTAAAAACCTCTCACATACCATAGTCAATTTTCTTGCCACTTGATCTCCCTCCACTTTAGATGAAACATTATTGACAATAAGGTTGAATCTTTTTATCCCGTAACGTCGCCTGAGTACCTTTATAAGCGCATAGGCATCGGTGATCGATGTAGGTTCCGCGGTAGCTACAACGATTATTCTCTGAGCGGCACAATTGAAATACATGACATTTTTGGATATGCCGGCACCCGTGTCGATGAGCATATAGTCGATATCCTGCTCAAAATAGTCCATCGAGTTCATCAGACTGAGCTGCTGTTCATGAGACAGATCCACCAGTTCCTGTATCCCTGAAGACGCGGGAATGATCTTTATTCCCCCCGGACCTTCAAGCAGGATATCCTCCAGCGCGCACTGTCCGTCCAGGACATGCTTTATGTTGTGTTTCGGGGTCAGCCCGAGCATCACATCTATGTTTGCAAGTCCGAGGTCGGCATCGAGCACCAGTACCTTTTTCCCCTGGGATGCCATAAGAATGGCCATATTTACCACTATGCTCGTTTTCCCGACGCCGCCTTTACCCGAGGTTACCGAAAGAACCTGGGGGAGGGACGGACTGCCGGCCCCCTCAAAGATTTTTCTGAGTGTATGTGCCTGATCTTTCATGATATGTCTCCGAGGCATCCTTCGATGATCCTTGAAGAAGATGCCGTCTCAATATCTTCGGGCACCCTCTGTCCGGTTGTAATGTATGATATGGGTATCCTGTACAAAAGATTATGGGATACAATAGAGCCGCTTTGTATCGATTCATCCTGTTTGGTAAAGATCATCCGGTTTATTCCAATTTTGGAAAACGTCTTTGTTATCGTATCCATCTCGTTGTCTCTGGTTGCCACCGGCATAAGCAGAAATTTGCATGAGGAGATACCGTCAAAGTATTGGCTAAGCTGTGTGATATAATCACTGCAGAAAGGCGACCGTCCAACGGTATCCACAAGAATGATATCCATGGAATCGAATCTTGCAAGGGCGGCTCTGAATTCCGCAACAGTCGTGACAGAGATGAACGGGGCGTTCAATATCTTTGCATAGATGCGGCCCTGATCTATTGCCCCGATCCTGTACGTATCCAGGGTAATCAGTCCCACGCGCTTGCCCTCATTCAATGCCGATCCCGCAGCTATCTTTGCCATGGTGGTTGTTTTACCCACTCCGGTTGTTCCAACAAAACTCCAAATCCTTTCCTTTGGTGCACCGGATGTGCGTACAATCTTCTCAAGCAGATCTTTGATGGCCCCTATTTGAGCCTTGTCCCCGAGTTTTGACAGGATCAGGTCAACAAGGTGTTGACGTATACCCTTTTTGATGATGGCATTTCTCAATGGATTCTTTTCATGAAGCTTGTTTCCGGTATGTTCCATCAACGCCTTCATCATCTCCTTAAGTTCAAGGATTTCATCGGATAGAGTGGATGCATCCTGTGAGATCTCTATTCCCGCACTCGAATAGGTTCTGTGTGATGCCCCCTGAGAAGGCATGTTCTTTATGTGGTAATCATAACTTTCCGCGTCGTAGTCTATTGCCGCAGTGACCTCTATCATTGGTTGTGCTGTCAGGCCGAAGTTGTTGTCACGGACCTCCCTCTTTGAGATGATAACGGCGTCTTTGCCCAGATCATCCTTTATCTGCGAGAGCACAGCCTTCATTGAAGGAGCCTTGAATGTCTTAATTTGCATCGACTCTTACCATCCCCATATTTTTAATGGTTACTTCCGGTGGAATCTCATTATGCGACAGGACCACGAGATCAGGCATATACCTCTCTGTAAGACGTTTCATGTATGTTCTGCTCAGAGGCGAAGTAAGTAAGATCGGAACCAATCCCTGTTTCCCCACGTTGCGTACCTCCTTGTTCAGCGTCATAAGTATCTTTTGAGATTTGTCAGGATCTAATGCAAGATATGAACCATGTTCAGTATGCTGGATGGAATTTGATATCATCCCGTCTATACCCGGATCCAGAGCCAATACGGAAATGGTATTGTTGGCGACAAACGGGGATGAAATGATTCGCATGAGGGTTTGTCTGACATATTCCGTCAAAATATCAGGGTCCTTTGTCATGGGCCCGTAGTCTGCAAGGGTCTCCATTATGGAGAGGATATTCTTGATCGATACCTTCTCCCGAAGGAGGTTTTTCAGAACGCGCAAAACAACCCCTGCCGGGAGTGTACCCGGAATAAGGTCTTCAACCACTTTGGGGTGTGACCTCGAGACAGTATCCAGAATCGCTTGAAGTTCCTGTCTGCCCAGGAGATCAAAGGCATTGGACTTGATGGCCTCGGTCAGGTGTGTCGCGATAACCGTCGATGTGTCGACTACGGTCAGGCCTGCGATCTGCGCACGTTCGCTGTCAGCCTTCTTGATCCACAGCCCTGGAAGCCCGAATGCAGGCTCTTTTACCGGAATCCCGGGTATATCAACTTCAATCTCTTCAGGATTCAGAATCATGAGCCGATCTATCATGGCTTCGGAACGTGCAATCTCCGAGCCTTTAAGCGCAAGCCTGTATTCGTTCGGCTTAAGATCAAGATTGTCGCGAACATGGATGGGTGGAACGATGATTCCAAGCTCAGTCGCAACATTGCGACGCATGGCCTTGATACGCGTCAAAAGTTCGCTGCCCTGAGACGTATCTACGAGAGGGATCAGTCCATAGCCAATCTCGAATTCGAGGATGTCCATGGGCAGTAGGCTCTCGGGCGATACTTCTTCCTCGCTCGGGGGCTCTTCTTCTGTCTCTTCCTCCTTCTTGAATCGAAGGCTTATCCAGCCTATTGCGCCCATCAGGGTTGCGATGGCAAGGAACGATACATGAGGCATGCCAGGAACAAGACCGAAGAAAAAGATAATCGCCGCAGCGGAAAACAGGGCCATGGGCTGAAAGGACAGCTGTTCGGAAACCAGTCTTCCGATGGATTTGTCTGCTGCGGACTGGGTTACAATGATGCCTGCGGCCGATGATATGATGAGCGCCGGGATCTGCGAGACGAGACCGTCGCCTATGGTGAGAGCAGTATACGTGGTCAATGCCTCGGAAAAGGGCATGTCATTCTGCAATACCCCTATAATGATACCGCCTATGATATTGATAAAGGTGATGACGATCCCTGCTATGGCATCACCCCGAACGAATTTTGTCGCACCGTCCATGGCCCCGTAAAATTCCGCTTCCCTTCGTATCTGGTCCCTGCGTTCTCTCGCCTCGCTCTCGGATATCATTCCTGCATTGAGGTCTGCATCGATGGCCATTTGTTTTCCCGGCATTGCATCGAGTGTAAACCTCGCCGTTACCTCGCCTATCCTGGTTGCACCTTTTGTGATGACCACGAAATTGATCAGAACAAAGATGGAAAACACCACTATGCCTACTACATAACTCCCTCCGACAACAAACTGGCCGAATACATTGATCACCTTACCTGCAGCCATCTCTCCTTCCGCACCGTGCAGAAGGATAAGCCTGGTGGAGGCTATATTCAAAGAAAGCCTGTAGAGGGTTACTACCAGAAGCAGGGACGGGAATACGGAGAAGTGAAGAGGATTCGTCGTATACATGCTTACCATGAGAATGATGATCCCGATGGTGATGCTGAAGGTCAGCAGGATATCGAGAATGAACGTCGGCAGCGGGACCAGCACAATGGTCATCACCATCAAAACGCCGATGGCCATCACGAGATCCGCTGCGATCTTGTTGTCCAACCTGAAAGGTAATGTAAATTTATCCGCCATCTATCGTACACCTGCCTTGAGTCTGTAGACGTAAGCGAGTATTTCAGCCACGGTCTTGTACCATTTCTCCGGAATGATATCTCCGATCTCCACGCTTTTATACAAAGCCTGTGCCAACGGCTTGTTTTCCACGATAGGGATACGTGAAGATCTGGCGATTTCTTTTATCTTCTCCGCCAGAATGCCGGCACCTTTTGCGATCACTACCGGGGCCATCATCTTTCCACGCTCGTAGCGCAGGGCCACTGCAAAATGTGTGGGGTTCGTAATGATAACATCCGCCTTGGGAACCTCTTTCATCATCCTTCTTCGCGCCATATGGAGCTGTATGGAACGGATCCTGCTTTTGATCTGAGGGTCCCCCTCATACTGTTTCATCTCATTTTTAACATCCTGTTTTGTCATCTTTAAATCTTGAGTGTGCTGCCATTTCTGAAATGTAAAATCAGCAACAGCAACAAATACAAATACCCAGAGAAAGTCCCAGAGCAGGTGCATTGCCGACCGAAAAAAAGTCAACAAAATGACGCTTGGATCGCTATCAATGAGAGGTGGAAAAACAGGTATTTCCCGTTTGATCGCCCGGTAGGCCACCCACGTTATCACGAAGAGGATCACAAGGGTCTTTATCAATTGCTCCAGACTCTTTGCAGAAAAGAACTTGTTCTTGAACCCTTTTATCGGATCGAGTTTGGAGAGTTTCGGGATAATGGGTTCACCGGAGACCAGAAACCCTATCTGCATGATATTTGACGCCAGCCCGATGAGAAGAAATACCACCAGAATAGGAAGAACCAGGGCCCCCAGCTCAATAACGGCCCTGTGAAATATCGATACAGCGGAAAGCTGGCTGCCATCCCAGCAGCTCGTATTGTCGAGATAAGCACTCACGATCTGTGCCAGGTTTTTGGCGAGAGACGGGATATAAAAGTAGAAAGACAGGATCGTACCAAGAAACAGTAAGCAGGTTGATACCTCATTGCTTTTACATACCTGGCCTTTTTCTCTGGCTTCCTGCAGGCGTTTACCTGTTGGTTGCTCCGACCGCTCCTGTCCGCTTTCGTTTTCTTTGGCCATTGCGTGGTATCTGCGAAAATCGTACCAACCCTTAAAGAAGGGATGCCTGCATCTTAGGCCGGATTGAAAATCAGGGATAAGCGCATGCATTAACAGATGATATTCAATTTGTGACCACAGCCTCGCCTGGCTCAGACCTGTTCCTGAGCGCCAAATCTTCCCGCACTTATCTCTGATATCTTTAGGGTCTATACATATGATGAGATTCGTGTAAAATGAACCTGAACAGCAACACAGATATAATCAAGGAGGTCTCATGTGAACAGTCTGAGGCAATTACGGAAGATGAAGGGGTTCACGATGGAACAGCTCGCAAAAAAAAGCGGTATTTCATCTAAGACCATATCTCTTTATGAACTTAATCCTCCGGGCAGACCCTCGCAAAAGGTTGTTCAGGGTCTTTGCAACGCCCTGGAGATCAGCCCCGAGAATCTTCAGGAATTGATCGGGATGAAGAGTGCTCCGGCCAAAGGCGTCGGGATGGACGGCCCGCCCGAGGTTATCACAGAGCTGACTGAGGTACACATAAGCAGGATCCTGGCCCTGATAAACAAGGAGATCGTGGAGCTGCAGCACCTTATGACGGAGTGTGCGTCCTTTACCGAAGATCACCCTGCCATGATGAAAAATATAGATTATATTGACAATGATATCGATCTTCTAGTCGATATCACAAACAGGCTCATGTAGAGTGGCATGTTGCAAAATATCGCTTTGATGATCCCCGGTCTTTGAGGTGCTATGATTATTCTGGAAGGTGTGTCGAAGGTTTACCATGAAAGCGTCTATGCCTTGCGTGATGTTTGCCTGCATATAAAAAAAGGCGACTTCTGTTTTCTCCGTGGTCCTTCCGGGGCAGGAAAGACAACCCTTCTGAAGTTGATCTATGCACTGGAATATCCTACAAGCGGCCAGATATATATTCAGGACAGGGATATAACCTGCATAGATTTCTTGAATATTCAGGCCATACGAAGGCATACCGGGTTTGTTTTTCAGGATTTCAGACTTATCGATGACTGGAGTGTTTTCGATAATGTCGCCGTTATTTTAGAGATCCTTGGAAAGACCCCCGCATTCATTCGTGGCAGGGTATGGAAGATGCTCAAATGGGTCGGCCTTCAGCATAAGGTATATGAGCGCTCCGGTGATCTCTCGGGAGGAGAGAGGCAGCGTCTGGCACTGGCCCGATCTCTGATTCACGATCCCGATATCCTGCTGGCGGATGAACCTGTGGGAAGTCTCGATGACGATATGGGGAGATACATAATGAATATGTTCTACCGGCTGCATAAAAAAGGCGTGACCATAATCATAGCCAGCCACCGGGAGTATCCCGTCATTGACTTCGCTCGGGTTATCCGCCTGGACAGGGGAAAGGTTCTCGGTGAATAATTAGTTTTATGGTTAGACT
>DSAD01000152.1 GCA_011372875.1 Deltaproteobacteria bacterium | reverse complement strand
CAAAGATACTGATTTTTCAACGATTGAACAGCTCGACCAGGTAACACAAAGCATCGATCGGATAGACGCATTCTCCCGCATAATTAAAGATCTTGAATGGGACAAACAGATCAAGTTCCTCGATAGGACAAACACCGGGACAAGACCGGACATGGAAACTATTATCCTCACCTGCGCTGCAATCAACTTTATCGAGCAGCGCTCCTGTTTCAGGCCACTTTCAAAACCCGAGCTTCTGCATTTCCTTCACCGGACAACCTGTCTGGATTCTTCCGGCACCAGGTATTTCCTTCCCGATATAAGAAATGACCTCGCGGGCTTTCTCCTATCCTTTGACAGTACTCTAGATATATCACTGATCCAGGATGCAGCCAGCCTTCTCATCCGTCGTCTCGAGGCGGAAATATCGGGGATTGCAGACCTGGACGATATAGATGTCCGTTTTATTTCCTGTTTTGTTGTTGCAACAGATTGAATTTCTCCGCTGAGGGATTGTCATCAACTCCAGCAATGTACTAGCGGGGAGAAATAATGAAGACAGGCATTACCATTATTATCGGGATATTCATCTTAACGGCAATGACCATTGTTTTAGCTGTTACCAACCAGACATCCATCGAAAATGCCGAGGTTCTTATCACAACATCGTGTATACAATGCCACAACCAAGATCTGAAAGAAACTCGGGGGAAAAAGCAGCAACGAGTGGGACCGAACCGTATCCCGTATGATCATAAATTGCGCTGAAGTGGCGGTGGAAAAGAAAGACATTGTGATCGAGCACCTTTTTTCCCTTGAACCTGGAGTTAAACCCTTGCCCGGCACACATGAACTGCCCCGCAGCAAGCTTACGGGGCAAAAGCTAATGAATGTTTTTTTCAGTCTAAAGATCCGTCTGTCATGGTAAAATCCGCAGAGGCTTGCTTTTTCCTTTATCGGGATTATCTTATTTAATGTTGTTAGGGCGGATATTCATATCTTTATTTGTTATTTCTTTTTTCGTCTTTCTATTCTTATGTTTGTTTTGTTATCTCATTCCCATTCCATAAGAGATGCTCTAAGCAGGGAGGACGGGCAGACATGAAAAACCGGAGATCCAGCAAAAGGATACACATGGGAAAGAGGATCGATGCAATCATTACCTATAACGACAGACTTAAGGAAATCCTGCCGTGCTGTGTCACTGACATGAGCGAACAGGGTTTGTTTCTGGAAACGCAAACCGTGCTTGAAAAGGATGCCTATGTTAACCTCAAGATATTCTCGGAAGATTTGCTTGAAAAACCACTGCGGGTACAGGGTTTTGTAGTAAGAACAGAGCAAAAGGGTATGGCCATTGAATTCATGCACACTGACACCGAGGAAATTACGACATTTTTCCCTTATGAACCCTGCCGATAGGCCTCTACACGGAAACTCATCACCCTCACCTATTAAAGGGTCTTCTTTCAGGCACATATTCATGGGGGATACGTTCTTCGTTCCAATCCCTGGACACATAGAGATTGCAGTAACAGCTTCCGTATTCTTCAACATCCTGTGCACGGTATATACATGGACAGATAATGTCGGAGTCACGGTCCCTGTCTCCTGAAGCCAGTCTGCATGGACATGACATATAGCCATAGCGCTCTCTGTTTACCAGAAGCGAATCCAGAATATCAAAAACCCTTTCGATATCCCTGTTGAAATAATATCCTTTGGGCTCCTGAACCTTTACGAGCATGTCATAAAGACTGTGTACATCCATCATATTCCAAGAGCCTCCCTGAGTTCATCTTCACGAAACCCTACAATCACATGCTCGCCGATCACGATTGTGGGAAAGGTCAGCTTGGAATTGAGCGCTCTTATATCCTTGATGATGTCCTCCCTCTCCTGACCCCGGAGCTGATCTACCTCGGTGAATTCAAAGTCCACATGGAAATCGTTCAGAAATTTCTTGGCATCCTTGCAGTGGCCGCATGTGCTGAGCGTATAGAGCCTGGTCTTATCTTTCATAGCTGGATTTCCACCCTCCTTCATTTATATTACTCAATGATTAAGACCTTACGTGATGGTTTTCAATACATTAAGAAAATTTATCGAGGATTACAAAAGACTCAGGATCTTTAACCAGCACCTTGCTTTATTCGCAGAGAGGATACTATTGTGCCCGCTGCAAGCAGCTTACATATCATCTGATTGAGGTTATTCTACCGCAAAATGTTGTGTCAGGATCGAAAAGGGTTATTGGGCTGATTTTCCCTGCAGGAGTCTCAAGATAAAATGGATGCCGCAGGAGTGTTCCTCCGGCATCCATGATTGATGCCTATTCAGATGCGTCGCCTTTTGACTCTCTATCGGCAAGCCATTTGCCTTTGTGGAATTCACAGTATTCTCTCGTTGCCCAGCCATGGAACATGATCTGAACAGTACCAGGGTTCCCGACCGTACCGAGATAGAGGTGAATCACAAAGAATGAAGCTATCACCAACACACCCATCACATGCAGCATATAGGCCCATCTCGCAAGCGTGACATTGAAGGGCAGCGGATTGAACATCACGATGCCGGAAAGCACTACGATGATCCCGAAGGCAAAAACACACCAGAAAAAGAGCTTCTGCCCTGCATTGTACATGCCGCATGGGGGAAGATCGTGAGCCTCCCAGAGATAACCGCCGGCCTGAGACACCCACTTCAGATCATCAGGCACAAACTTGCAGTGCTCCCACCAGATGATGCTTGCAGCAACAAGTGAAATCGCAAACACTACGCCTGAGAATATATGCATCCACTTGGTCGCATAATATCCGCCCAGCATGGTCGGGATGATCTCCCAGCTGTGGAACATCAGACCGAGACCTGTGATCAGGGCAAAAAGACAGCTCCCTGCCAGCATCCAGTGGATGATCCTTTCTTCCGCTGTGCTGACATAAACCATTTTCTCTCTTGAACTAGCCATCTGCCTCACCCCCTTCTTCTTTCTTTTCTACCCTATGCGGCCCTTTGATAAAATAATGAAGCGCCGCCATTCCGGCCACACCGCCCATTCCGATCAGGGTAAAGGGCTTGAACAGATTTTTCCACCACAGAATGGTTGTCGGCATCTTCGGGTTCGGATTTACATGCTGAAGCGCGGCAAGCTTGACATCGCCCGGTACGACATAAATTACATGGGTCTCATATTTCGGGTTGTTCGGATATACGCTTCCACCGACAGCCTCAGCCCTTGCGTGAGCCTTGGCCAGCATGTCCTCTTTCGGGCCGAATTCCAGGGTTCCGGTCGGGCATGCGGTCACGCAGGCCGGGGACTTGCCGTCGGTAATCCTGTTGTAGCACAGTGTGCATTTGGCGATCTTCTCTTCATGCTCGGAGTATCTCGGGATATCGAACGGACAGGCAACAATGCATGCCTTGCATCCGATGCAGTAGTTCGGATCATGAACAACAGCACCTGAGTCTGTCTTTACCAGCGCTCCCGGTGACGGACACGCCTTTACACAAGCCGGCCAGTCACAATGCATGCATGCATCATGGCGCATGATCCATTTCATCCCGTCTGCTTCATCAAATTCGTCATACCTGATAAGGCACCAGGTTGAGTATGAAAGATCCATCGGATTCTGGAGAGAACCGGTAAACCCGGTTTTTTCCGCAGGCAGCTCGTTCCACTGCTTACAGGCAACCTGGCATCCTCTGCATCCGGTACATTTTGTCAGATCGATAAGTTTTATATATTCAGCCATGATTTACACCTCCTCCCTGTTTACATCTACCAGAAATGCCTTGTACTCAGGGATCATAGTGTTTGCATCTCCGATAAGCGGTGTTAAGTCATTGGCAATGCTTCCGGTTACCCGACCCTTATATCCGAAGTGCCACAGCATTCCGATCTGATGAAGTTTCTTGCCGTCCACCTCAAATGGTTTGAATCTTTTGGTTACCATGGCATACGCTACGATACCTTCCAGATTTCTGATGGAGGTAATTCTTACCTTGTCACCGTTCCTGATGCCTTTCTCTTTTGCCAGCTCTTCGCTGAGCTCTATGAACATATCCGGCACAAGTTCGCCAAGCCATGGCAGCCATCTGGTCATCTGCCCTGCCTGCCAGTGTTCTGTCACCCGGTAGGTTGTGCATACAATGGGGAATTTGTCTTTGTCAGGGCTGCCGAATACGCAGGCTGCAGCACCTTCGACGAGCATAGGATCGCATACCTGCTCCTGCACAGCCTTGTCCCAGCGGAATATCACCGGGGATTCCTGCTGCGCGGAGATGAGGTTTCTCACCTGTGACTCCAGCGGTTCATAATGCTCGGGGAACGGCCCGTCAGTCATGCCCGGTGCAAAGAGCCTTGCATGGCCGTGCGGCAGCATGATAAACGCATACTTGCTTCCCGGTGCCCAGCCGCCGTCAGGAACATCGCCCAGCCACTTTTTGGAAAGCCCGTCCCACCAGATAACGGGTTTGTCTTTGGCCCAGGGTCTTCCCTGCTCATCAACACTTGCCCGGTTGTAGATAATCCTTCTGTTTACCGGCCAGCACCATGACCAGTTATGGTAGAATCCCTGTCCACTGGGGTCAGAGGTTTCACGGCGCATCATCCTGTTTTCGCTGTCGGATATCGAGTTGCAGTACAGCCAGTTCCCGCTGCATGTGGAACCGTCGTCCTGCAGGAATGCAAAACTCGGCACCATCTGCCCGGCCTTATAGAGCGTGCCCTTGATCTCGGTGTCTTTCAGGAAGAAGCCGTTGATCTCCCTGGCAACCTCGCGCGGATTTGGATGATGAACGTGTCCGTCCATACCCATCTTTGCATAGTCCCAGCTCAGATCAAGGATCGGCTCCGGGAACGCGCCGCCCTCTTTCTTATAGAGTTCTTTGAGCTTGAATACGAGTTCGGTCATGATGTACAGGTCATCCCTGGCATCTCCAGGGGGATCGGCCGCCTTCCATCTCCACTGTGCCCATCTTCCTGAGTTGGATATGGAACCTTCCTTCTCCATAGATGCCGCTGCAGGAAGGAGAAACACCTCTGTGTTGATGTAAGCAGGATCGACCCCTGCATCTGTCTGCCAGAAAGCTGCTGTCTCTGTTTCCCAGAGATCCACCGCTACAAGCCAGTCAAGCTTGGCAAGAGCCCTTCTCACGAGACGGGAACTCGGGCACCCGACCGCCGGATTCTGCCCCCAGCAGAACAACCCTTTTATTTTGCCCGAAGCCATCTGTTCGATGATAGGGATTGTTGAATAGTTCTTGCCGTTGTCGATCTTTCCGAAATAGCTGTATCCGGTCTCCAGATCAGCATCCCGCCAGAATGCCTTGAGCAGACTGGCTGAATACTTGGGATAATTCCCCCACCAGTTTGCACTCATGGGATCGTTGCTGACCGGGGTGCTTTCTTTCACATACTGTTCATATGTCTGCTGAGATGCTGTCGGCGTCTTGAGATAACCCGGCAGGATATGGAACAGCGCTGCATGGTCCGTGGAACCCTGCACATTGCTCTCTCCACGCAGGGCATTGATTCCGCCGCCTGCAACACCGATGTTGCCCAGCAGAAGCTGTAAGGCAGCATAGGACCTTACGTTCTGAGAACCATAGGTGTGCTGGGTAGCACCCATTGCATACATGATAGTAGCGGATTTCTCGGGTTTGTAGGTGGATGTGTACAGATCATAGATCTCTTCATAGAGAACCGGATCGCCACCCGTGATCTTGCATACCGTTTTCATGTCATAACGTGCATAGTGTTTCTTCATGAGCTGGAAAACGCAGTTCGGATCCGTAAGCGTGGTGTCTTTCAAGGGATTGCCGTCGGCATCCGTCTGGTAGCTCCATGTGGATTTATTATACTTCCCGTTGGCAAGCCCTGAAAAGATCCCGTCAATATCAGCCGGGCCCCTGAAGTCCGGATTCACCAGGAAAGATGCATTGGTATAGTTGATCACATAATCTTTCTGGATTCTGCCCTTTGAGATGGCATAATTGATCATGCCCCCCATAAAGGCAATATCCGTTCCTGAGCGCAAACGTGCATATTTGTCAGAAGTAGCTGATGTCCTGGTAAACCTGGGATCAACACTGATAAGTTTTGCCCCCCTCTTCTCCCTCGCTTCATTGACCCACTTGAAAGAGATCGGGTGATTCTCAGCGGCATTGGACCCGATGACCATGATGACATCGGCATGTGCGATATCTATCCAGTGATTTGTCATTGCCCCACGACCGAATGAATTCGCCAGACCGGCGACAGTGGAGCTGTGTCAAATACGCGCCTGGTGCTCTATATACACCAGGCCTAACGCCCTTTTGAATTTAACCAGAGAGTAAACCTCTTCATTATCAAGGCCGGCTCCGCCAAGGGATGCCATGTTTTCAACGCGGTTTACTATCTGCCCTTTGCTGTTTTTCTTTATAAACCCTTTGTCCCTGGCCTTCTTCACGTTGCGTGCAATCTTGTCCAGTGCCCATTCCCAGCTGACTTCCTTCCAGGAGCCTGCACCCGGAGCCCTGTAAAGGACCTTGTTCAGCCTCTTGTCATTGTTGGGTATCTGGTACAACGCACTCCCCTTGGAACACAACGACCCTTGGTTGATGGGGTGGTTCGGGTCACCTTCAGTGTTGATAACCTTCCCGTTCCTTACATGGGCTATGATACCGCAACCTACCGCACAATAAGGACAGATTGTGGGCACCTCTTTTGCGTAACGCACTTTCAGAGGCTGAGCCAATGCAGGCCTTACACCGACACTCGCACCGATGCCCGCAGCAGCAAGGGTCCCGCCTGAAAGCTTCAGGAATCCCCTCCTAGTTATATTCATAATGCCCCCCTGTATAATAATTTTATTCGTCATTATTATTCTAACCCAATACATGCATGAGTACAACAAAAAACTGAGGCGCCATTCATTGTAAATGTATGTAAACAAATGCATAATATAAGATCTTCTTGTGGTTCTTCAGGTAAACCAGATGTGATCTTGGGTTGCTTTATATACATCGCGTGTAAATCAGACATTGTTTTTGATTCTGCCTACCACCTTTATGCACTTGAAAATTTATGAATCCCCCTCTATATTGACGATATTCAATTTATTGCAATTATGAACTATGGAGCTATGAACAAACTATGTTGTATATCGTGAGCGGTGAAAAGGGCTGCGGCAAAACATCTATCATGCGCAGAATGATAGAAGAGCACAGAATTCAGGTACAGGGTTTTTTAAGCCTCAAGGAACACTGCAACGGGAAACTTACCGGTATCTCTCTGCTTGTTCTTCCAGGACAGCGATTTTTCCCTATGGCAACAACCTCGCCGATCCGCACACAGGAAACAACATCGAGATTCTACTTTTATCCGCGGGCCTTTGACCTCGTGAACAGGCACTTTCATAGAATCATACCTGATCTGCCCTTTGTTTTTGACGAGTTCGGCTCGCTCGAGATGGGCAAGAGGGGACATTATCCCATTTTTGCCCATCTGAAAAAGATCCGCCAGAAGACACTGATGATCGTGAGAAACACCCTGCTGGAACGTTTTATCTCCATGTACTGCACGGATACAAGCTACTCTGTGCTTAATATCGATGACTGCCCACATATGTATGCATCACAGAGCATCCTGGACTTTTTCATCGATCAGCAACATAACGATATTATTGTAAACAGCTGAAAATCGGTCTCAGAAACGATATACTTTTTGATTGACATTCCTCCAGCCTGTTTATTATGCTTTGAATTATATATGCATCATATTGCTGAATGGAGGAACCATTATGAGGAGATCCTGCTTTATCCTGATACTTGCATCATTGTTCACTGCAAACT
>DSAD01000094.1 GCA_011372875.1 Deltaproteobacteria bacterium | reverse complement strand
CCATATCGACAAGGTTCTTCCTCTTATAGGTTCTAAAGAGCGAGAAGAATAACAGTATTGAGAAATTGATCTTACGATACAACTTTCAAGAAAGGAAATCTGTATGAAGTGCCGAGCCTTGTACCTGATCACTATACTGATATCTCACGCCCTGCTGAATCTGACAATCCGGGAAAGAAATGCCACAACAAGATAAACACCCCCGGCCAGTACTATGGTGGTAGCACCTGGAGGCAGATCGGGTCCATAGCTGAGAGCGAGACCGCCGGTTGTAAATATTATGGTGAACAAGGAAGACAGCAGCATCATGTGCCAGAGTTTCCTGGAGAAGTGACCTGCCGTGGCCGCAGGAAGGGTAAGCAGTGCAATCACCATCACGATACCAACAACGCTGACAAGGAGAACCACCGTAAGTGCTGTAAGGGCAAGAAGCACGAGGTAATAGAATTCCACGCTGATACCTCGAAGCCGGGCAAATTCCTCGTCAAAACATATTGCAAGAAATTTATTGTAAAAGATAAGTCCGATGGCAATGATCAACCCATCGAGCCCTGCTATGAACCAGAGGTCACTGGATGAGACCATGAGTACGTTCCCGAACAGGTAACTCATCAGGTCTTCGTTGTATCCCGGGGTCTTGAAGATGAAGAGTATCCCTATGGCCATGCCGATTGCCCAGACCGCTCCGATAACCGTATCTTCGCGCTCATGTGCCTTTATGCTCACCATACCGATAATCAGCGCGGACAGAAGCGCAGCGGCTACTGCACCTAAAAGCGGATGAAACCAGTCCCACTGGCAGACAACCTGGGCGTAGCGTGCCGCACCCATCCCTCCCAGGATACTGTGCGCGATTGCACCGGCAATATAGGTAATCCGCCTGGTTACCACGTAGCTGCCGATGATCCCGCATGCAATGCTCGCTAATATTCCGGTCAGCAGAGCATACTGGAGAAATGTCTGGTGCTGGATATCGGCAAGGAATTCATACATCGCTGTCTCCCTTATGTGATATGTGATCATGCCTGATCAGATGTACATCGCGGCCATAGATCTCGTTTATCATCTCGCCTGTGATACTGCACGTAGGGTGAGAAACTACCCGCCGATTTACACAGGCAACATTCTTTACATAGCTCGATACAAAACCAAGGTCATGAGTTACCAGGACAATGGTCATGTTATCGTTAAGCTGATCGAGCAGATCATACAGCTGCGTTTCAACGGCAAGATCCACATTTGATGTCGGTTCATCGAGCAGCAGAAGTTCAGGCCCCGAGACAATAGCGCGGGCAATAAGAACCCTCTGAGACTGCCCCCCCGACAGATCGGAGAACGGCCGGTGCCTTATGTCATACAGTTCCACTCTCTTAAGGGCATCTTCAGCAGCCTTTTTATCTGCCTGGTGATAGAAACCGAAACGTTTACCTGTACCAAGACGGCCCATTAATACAACATCCAGCACACTTACAGGAAACATGAAATCCAGAGATGTATGCTGAGGCATGTATCCGATGCGCGGCCTGGCCTTGACAGGAGAATTACCGAAGACTTTGACCTCTCCCTTTGTCGGTTTGATCAGACCCAGAATCAATTTCAGTATCGTGGTTTTGCCGCCTGCATTCGGACCCACGATGGAGAGAAAATCCTTTTCACATACAACGAGGTCCACATCCTCCAATACGTATGAACTGTTATACGTAAAACATACCTTTTCCAGTTCAATTACAGGCTTTGCAGTCATATAAATCTCTCTTATAATATTACTGTTGTCTGTGAATGCTCAGTTCCTTCGTGTTTCTCTTTTAGATAATGCATTCCTGATACTGTTTGCCATATCCTCAAGTTCTTTCAGATAATCTTGTGGCAGCGGATTGATAGGCACCACAGCACCTCCTATAGCCTCAGCTATGGTTTCCGCATTCTTTCTGGAAAATTGGGGCTGTACAAAGATAATACTTACCTGTTCGGCTCTTGCCTTATTGATCAGGCTGGAAAGCTGCCTTGCACTCGGCTCCTTGCCCTCCACCTCGACTGCCATTTGTTCGAGCCCATAGGATTGCGCAAAATAACCGAATGCAGGATGAAAAACAAATATCTTGCCGCCGTTATAAGGCTTGAGGATTCCGGCAATATTCTGATCAAGGATCTCCAGGTCATGTTCAAAGGAATTGAGGTTCTGTTCAAACTCTTTGCTGTGTAATGGATCTATCCTGCTTAGTTCTTTGCAGATGACTCTTGCAAGTATCCTTACCCGCTTGGGATCGAGCCATATGTGGGGGTCCGGCACCTGTGATTCCCCTTCATGGCTGAAATATCTAAGTTTTACACCTGCGCTTGTATCTACGATATGCAGGCCCTTGAATGCATCTGTTATCTTGGGTATGAACACCTTCTCAAACGGGACCCCGATACAGAAATATACAGCAGACCCGCTAAGCCTGGACATCTGCCTTGATGTCGGTTCAAACGTTGCAGGAGACTGGCCCGGCCCGACGAGCACCTCGACATCCACATACCTGCCGCCTATCCTTTCAACAAAATATGCCTGGGGGATGATGCTGACAAATACACTGATCGTCGCTGAAGAAGAATCCCCGCCCCATAGAATATCAATTGGCGCAGCAAGGAATGCGAAGATCAACAGAGCTGACAGTATACTTTTCATATCTGATCTTCCATTAATACTTCCGCGTTTCTGTTACAGACAAGATACTGTTCATTACATTCCTCGCATATTTCCACAGAATGATTCGCAGCAAAGTTATCCCAGTGCTGCTTCTGTTCAGGATTGAGTATACCTGTTCCATCACACAGCGGGCACATGCTTCCCATGGCCTGGATAATGGCACAACGGATAAACTCTGATCTGTTTGGAAGAGATTTGATGATCTGGAAAAGCTTCTCATCCACCTTGAATGAAACAATCTCCTGTTTTTTCATTGCCTTGTCTCCCTATCAAGAAGAAGTATTACCATGTAATACCGCTTATAATTAATGAGATACCGGAGTTTGTCAAGAGGGAACACTCAAAGGATACAACACGAGGAAAAACCTGATTTCTAATGAATATTTCTCAGTGATGGAATGATTAAATCAAGGAAACATTTCTTTATCTAGAACGCGGCACCTGGAATATCTGGAAAATCGGGATGCCGCCCTCGGCGACCTGCAATGAAGGCGACATCCTTTCGTGTCTTATTTCGGGATCTTTTTCATGAATCCATAGTAATCGGAATCTGTTCCGATGATGAGTGTAGCATTATTGAAGGCCGCTTCCTTATAAGTATCCAGTGTCTTGTAGAATGCATAAAAACCCGGATCCTGATTATATGCCTCGCCATATATCTTGGCTGCCTCGGCATCTGCCTTTCCTTTTATTTCCACGGATATCCTGTAAGCCTCAGAGGTGATGCCCTTGAGTTCTTTTTCCATCTGACCCAGTATCTCGGCCTTTTTCCCCTCACCTTCTGATCTGAACTGGGCTGCCATACGTTTCCGCTCGGAAATCATACGCTCATAGACCATCAGCCTCACCTTCTCTACATAATTGACCCGCTTAAGCCTGACATCCACAAGCTCCATACCGAATTCCGGCATTGCCTTTGCCGCCTCTGCCAGTATTGCCCGGGTAATCCCTTCTCTTCCCAGCACAATCTTGGCTGTTGCTGTCTGGTCGGTAAAGACAGCCCCTTCATCCAGCTCTTCTTCAAGCATAGTCTCCACCAGGTCAGAAGTCCTGACCAGCTCTACGAGAGGATTTGAAGACACATAATCCTTAACAACAGAGTCAATTGTGTCATCAAGCTTTGAATATGCCTGATCATACGTTCCTATGACCTGAAGAAAACGCATTGGATCAACAATCTTCCATCTTGCTGTTGCATCGACCCAGATAAACCGCTTGTCTCTGGTGGGCACCTCTTTCGGATCGCCGTCCCATCTCAGGATACGTTTTTCATAACGCGTAATCTCCTGAATAAGCGGTATCTTGAAATGAAGCCCTGCATCCTTGACCACCTTTATGGGTTTGCCGAACTGGGTTATAACCACCTGTTCATATTCATTTACTGTATAAAACAGACCGGCTATGGACAACGCGACCACAACTACAATGAATATCGTAAGGTATTTGATTATATTCATTTCGCACCCCCTTGTTTCTGGGTAAGCTTGTCCAGATCGAGCAAGGGTAGAATGGTTTTCTGCTCGCTGTCTATCACATAAACCTGCTTGGCATTGGGGATGATCTCCCTGTATGTCTCCAGATAAAGCCTCGTTTTTGTAACATCCTTAGCCATATGGTATTCCTTTAGAACATCTAAAAACCTTGCTGTCTCACCTTTTGCATTGTTAATACGTTCAATGGCATATCCCCGGGCACCGTTAATAACCCGTTCAGCCTCACCGCGGGCCTGCGGTATCTCGCGGTTATACTGTTCCTGGGCCTGGTTGATAAGCCTCTCTTTTTCCTGCTGGGCCGTATTCACTTCGTTAAAGGCATCTTTTACCTCATTCGGGGGAACTACATTCTGAAGCCTGACATTTATGATCCTGATGCCGCTGTCGTATTCGTCAAGAATCCCCTGGAGCTGATCCTGGAAAAGCCTGTTGATCTCTTCCCTGTTCTGAAGAATATAATCAAAGCTCCTGTCTCCCACAATACGCCTGATAACCGACTCACTGATATCCCGGATTGTCTGTATGGGATCATGAACATTAAAGAGATATTTCTTCGGGTCCTGTCTTCTGTACTGAATTATCCATTCCATGTCGATAACATTGAGGTCCCTCGTAAGCATAAGAGATTCCCGCTCGCTCACAACATCTTTATCGAATTTACTCCTTACCCCTGCCTTAACGCTTTTAAACCCGAAGGTCTCGGTATCAACCTTGTCGGTATGGACATCAATGACCCTGTCCACACCGAATGGAATCTTGAAATGCAGGCCGGGCATGACAGTGCTGGTATACTTGCCGAAGCGGAGAACCACCCCCCGGTGTCCGGCAGAAACCGTATATGCGGCTGTCAATGCTCCGATTACTATTAAAAAGACAATGAGCACCAAAGACCAGATATTCTTGCCACCTTTCTTAAAAGAGTCGAATCCGGACCTGGCCTGTTTGATCATATCGCCAATGTCCTTCTCCGGCCCCTGAAAACCACCTTGATTATTCGGATCCCACGACATAAAAACAACTCCTTTCTCGGCTGGAATAGTTTCAGCCTAAGTTTAAAAGATGGTAACCGCAGGGACATACAATGTCAATGAAGTTCGTATCTTTTTGTCGTATCTTTTTTATGTGGACATGCATCACTAATGACTATGAAAGAACATACTGTTCCGGGATAGTATCATAAAAAAGATATGCTTTCAGGAGACTTTGGTACAATGTCTCATCCTCTGCTTCGATTCATCATGTTTACAGGCGCTGTAATCATTGCATGAGTCCCAAACAAGTGTTAGATTTCCCACCTCATGAGGAAAACTTTCCATCAGTCTGAGTACCTCCGCAGAGTTTCCTCTCAATTTACAAAGATCAAAGACTTTGATATCCACTATATCCACCAAGGTGAAGGAGAGCCTGTAATCCTTATCCACGGTGGCGGTATGTGGCTCTATTCATATCGCCATAATCTTCCGGAACTGGCAAAACATTTCAGTGTATATGCCCTGGATATGCCTGGATCCGGTTATACTCAATGCCTCACAGACAATCCCAGCTACAGTATCGACGCCATGGCCGATGCCATGACCGGATTCATGGTCAATCTGAATATCCCGCATGCATCTCTTGTAGGGCATTCCTGGGGCGGAGGATGGGCCATTCACTTTGCACAGAAATATCCTGATCAGGTAAAATCTCTGATCCTCATAGACTCGAGCGGACTCGATGTAAAAGATGTTATGGAGTGGGAATTATTGAAATATCCGATCCTGGGTAATATTCTCGTTCGCCTCATATCTGAAGATATGGTCAGAAAAAGACTTGAACGGTCGTTCTATCAAAGGGACAGGGTTACCTGTGACATGGTGAAAGAAGTCTATACACCCATGACCTTTACAGAAAACCGCAAGGCCCTGCTTCTTCTTTGCAGGAACCAGGACTGGGGTCTGACCGAAAAGTCGCTCGATAGAATCAGCAAGCCCATACTTCTTGTCTGGGGTGACAAAGACCTGTACCTTGATCCCCGGCTGGCAAATCAATTCATGAAACGCTGCTTACATATCAAACCCGCAATGATTGAACAGTGCGGACACTCACCTCATGAAGAATACCCGGAAACTGTAAACAGGCTGATCATGGATTTTCTTAAAACAGGACGATAATGAAGCACCCCGCTGCAAGCAGCTTACGTATCATCTCAATGAAATCGGAAATTGGAATATTGGGTATACATAGTACAAACCATGGTTGATTGTGCCGGATATATCATGTTCAATGTGAGAATATTAATTTTTTCATTATCTATCCGCCCATATAAGCATCCCTTTCCCTGGAGCTTTTCATCTTTGTAATTCTTTCCGGTTCTGATAAGAAGTTATGCAAGGACAAGATAAGGAGAAGAAGAGTTGTTCATTCCTGTCGGAGATACGCCTAACCCCCGGAATTTCACCCCATGGGTGAACTGGTTCCTTATCGGTGCAAATATTGCTGTATACGTTTTCATCACCCTCCCCCTGTCGTCTACAGGCGTCGATATCAATGATCCCATGGTCCGGGAATATCTTCAACACATCTCGAAATCCCTTCCGTCTGACATATCACTGAGACAGGTAATATCCCAGATAAGTGCATATAATGTGTTCACCTTCATCCACGGCTACAAACCAGGCGCACCGCAGATGAACGACCTCCTCTTCAGCATATTCCTGCACGGGGGACTCCTTCATCTTGCAGGCAACATGCTCTTTCTGTGGATATACGGAGATAACGTTGAACACCGTCTCGGACGGTTCGGGTATCTAATGACATACCTTTGTACCGGGATATGCGCTACATTGTTCTTCTCAGCATTTGCGGGTGACTCCATGATCCCGCTTGTAGGGGCATCGGGTGCCATCTCCGGGATACTGGGCCTTTACTTTCTCCTCTTTCCGCGCAATTCGGTCAAGGTATTCATCATGCTTTTCCCCATCTATTTCAATGTCATCCTTCTGCCTGCACGCTGGGTGCTCGGTTTCTATGTCCTTGTGGATAATGTTCTCCCCTTTGTTGCAGGGGCCAGTTCCAGCGTTGCCTACGGTGCACATATCGGAGGATTCCTTGCCGGTCTCGGGATTGCCTGGACAGGCGAGAGATTCGCATGGCACTGGCCATGGAAAGATACTATGCGGCATCTCGGAAGAATGAAACATGACGCAAAGAAATCCCAAGATGCCGCCGGCGCTTCCAGGATCTTTGATATTCAAGACGCTCTTAAAGAAGGCTCTCCCTCCCATGCGCTTGAATTGATAGCAAATATGAGCAGCTCTGAAATCGAGAGACTCAAGCCCGATGATTGTATCGTCCTTGCAGGATGGCTTGACGAATCAGGTCATCCGATAGCAGCTTCAAGACTTCTTAAAAGGTGCCTCTCGATCCACACTTTATCAAACAACCCCGCAGAGATCTACCTTGCTCTGGGTCTTCTGAGATTAAAACACGGGCAAACTACAGCGGCCTACCAGCATCTCCTGAGCGTCTTCGATCACAATCCTTCTCCTGATACAGCCCAGAAGACCCGTAACGCACTTGCACGGATAAACATGTACCGGGGAGCACCTTAAATCAGTCGGACTACCATCTTTCTTCAAAGCGGCACTCATAGATGGGAAACTAAACTTTTGTACCCGAATCAATGCTATTAATTTACACTAAATGGGTATTTATTTTCTCTTCAACTGAATATCATTATCTTGTCTTAAT
>DSAD01000276.1 GCA_011372875.1 Deltaproteobacteria bacterium | reverse complement strand
TACAAAGACAAATCTTGGTTCCTACCTTAAGTCTGCAGAACCTTCTTAACCCGCATTGTGCAGCCCGATACGTTCATGGTGCAGTATATTCGCATAAAGCCCAGCCCTGTGGGAATAGAGTTCACAATTCGAAATGGACAGCCGAATGGGACGCGCGAAGCTGCGCCCGGCAGGGCGAATGCCAGGGATGGCCTGAGTCACATCGTTTATTCAGATGATACGTAAGCTGCTTGCAGCTCTCACCTTTATCCTCTCCCCGAGGGGAGAGGATAAAGGTGAGGGGGGAAACAGTAAATAGAGCCTTTGATGCCTCGGAAGCTTGCGGCGAGGTGCTTCATTTCATTCCTCCACTAATGCAAGGATTGCATAAAGTAATAGGTTGGTCCTGCTATAAACCTCGCTACTTTTTAGCATTAAATTGACAGCCAGTTATGTCATACTTGTGCGGTAAAGGAGGTCAGTTTTATATTCTTGGGGCTTCATTGTCGTCCCCAAGGGCAATGAAGCCTTGTTATTGTCCCGACAGGGTTATTTCACACCGGCACAGAACAACGGCGGTATGACCTGATACGCCACGGCAGCATTCCTTCCTGCCGCTTCTTCAGCCATTGACAGTGCCGATGCACGATCATGCGACGGTTAGAACCCGATCTTTTCCGCTACTGCCGGCATTGTTGAGAAGTGCAAAGGTCCGGCCTGCCTGTTCGGTCACCGCTTCATGGAGTTTCTCGGATCCGTTATCTGCCAGGAGATCCAAAGGAATGGAATGTGAGATTTTCGGAATATGTACTGTCTTGAATTTCCTTTATGGTGAATATTCTTTAAGGACATCCTTTAAGGAAATCATTGACTCTTTGCCGATATTTCATTTATACCTCTCTTGCTCACAGGGAAGGAGCCTGTTTATGGATCGGACAGCAAAAAAAGGTGACACAGTAAAGGTTGACTACACTGGCAGATCGGAGGACGGGAGTGTTTTCGAGTCATCTGTAGGCCTTATGCCCTTAAAGTTCACCATTGGCTCCGAAGAGGTAGTAAACGGTTTTGAGAATGCGGTTGTCGGTATGCATCCGGGAGAAAGGAAGACCGTTGTAGTGGAGCCCGAGGAAGGGTTCGGGATGTACGATGAGAGCCTTGTGTTCGATCTGCCGGGAGATGAACTTCCCGAAGGAGTGACACCTCATATCGGTATGGATTTCGAGATGATAGATGAACAAGGCTATGAGATATCCGCAGTCGTGATCGGGATATCCGGGGGTTCGGTCACTGTAGATGCGAATGCCCCGCTGGCAGGCAAGACCGTGATCTATGATATCGAGCTTCTCGAGATAGTCCCGGAGCGAAAACTTACATAAGGCCTTCTTTCTGCTTCGATCATGATCCTTTGTCTGGCCTTTTCGCGATGCCCGCCGCCTGAAGCCTGTTCTGTCGCATGCCTCAGCGTTTTACCACGAGAACAGGTATCTTCGCCTTTCTTATCACCTTCTCGGAGACGGAACCCAGGAGCATCTCCTGAATATTGCTCTTGCCGTGAGACCCGATGATAATGATGGAAGAAGGTTCTTTCGCTGCAACTCTCAAGATCTCTCTTAAAGGGATTCCCTTTGCAATCTCGGTTGTAACCTCATATCCTATCTCCTTGAGTTCGTTTTCGATGAACCCCATTTCTTTGGATGCCTTCTCATGAAGATCCTTTTCGACTTTCAGGTAATCGGGCACGGTGTAGATGGAACTCAAGGTATCGAGGTTTGACTCATCGATGACATGCAGCAGGGTCACCTTTTTGCCCCCTGCCTCTATCAATCTTTTCACAAAACCCAGGGCTTTTCTTGATACATCGGAAAAATCCGTCGGGAACAAGATATTTTCAAACATCTCCGGCCTCCTTTCTTGCCTGTGTTTGTTTTAAGATGCCGGTTCCCGATCCCTTTTTTGTTTTCGGATGTCGGATCAGAAACCTCTCAGGATGCCTGCGCACTGCATACAATGAACTTCCTTGCAAGCAAGCTCTGTGAGGTATCAAAAAATCTATTTTATTACCCCTTTCGCCTTCATCCTCCCCAGGGGGCGAGGACTAAGATGTGAGAGCTGCAAGCTTGCGGGATATCAGCTAATAAAAAACTGATAACAACTAGGTGCTTATAATAACTGCACAATATTTTGCAAAACAGCCAAGTCATCTATAAGACATATTAATTCCGGCAAAGAGTATGTCAATGTCTTGATATAAGTGGCTTGCCATGAGATGTCCTGCAGCCAGCGGTCGTACAGCTCGGCTGTCCATGCACAATTGTGGGAGCGGCTTTATGCCGCGATATATTTCTTTGTGCAATCTTTTAAAAATCGCGGCTCAAGCCGCTCCCACAAAATTTATTCAATGTTTAGTGCAGGATGTGGGTCAAAACAGCCTGTCCGTGACAGGTGCACAGGGCTCAATGAGTGCGGGGCTGTCGTTTGCGGGGCTGTGTACCGCGAGGGATATCTCATAGGCATCCATCCTGTCCGACGGGTATGTCTTAAGGCATGCCATGAATACATCATCAGGCATACCCTTAACGCTCAGCCATGTCTGATAATCATTAGGATCGAGGATGACCGGCATCCTGTTGTGGATGTCCCTGATCAGGTCATTGGGGGAGGTGGTGATGATGGTGCTAGAGAATATCTTTGCGCCGGTTGTCCTGTCTGTCCACTGGTCCCACAGTCCTGCAAGGCCAAAGGGTTCGGAATCTTTCAGGCCAATGAAATAAGGGATCTTGCTGTCTCGGGCCTTTTTCCATTCGTAGAAGCCGTCGGCAAATATGATGCACCGGTTTTTCCGGAGAGGCCTCTTGAAGGAGGGTTTTTCCAGCAGGGTCTCGGCGCGGGCATTGATCATGCGGCTGCCCATCGAGATGTCTTCTGCCCACGACGGCACCAGCCCCCAGCGGGTATAGGCAAGTGTCGGCACCCGGTAATTGAGTACGGTAAGGATATTCTGTGCCGGGGCAATGTTGTAGCGGGGTTTTACCACAGAAGGGATCTCGGGGCTGATCTCGATTTCTGATACCCTGAGTCTGATCTTCTCCGGGTCTGATATCTGTATGAATCTTCCGCACATGGTCTGGTCACTATCCCTCATGTCTCAAGCGGTGCAAAAGACGTTCTCGACTCTGACTGCCGGGATCGAAGGGCTGTCTTGATCCGCTCCCTCGTCTGGAGGATCCCTCTGCCGATATACATAAGGATATACATAAGGATATACATGGAAATGTCCACTGGTTTTTCTCCATCGTAATCGGGAGTCTAACCTTCCGGTATTATTTTATATAACATTTCTATCGAGCTTTGACATCTCTGGAGGTTTCCCTGTACATAGAGATGAGGATAATATAGCCTTGTTCCGGGAGGGTGTATGATAAGACATGTTTGTTTACTGGTGCTTGTGCTTTTTGTTTCGACCGGGCAGACCTTCGCAGGAGAGATAGGCCAGGGATGGAAGCCGGCCAAACACGGCGACGGCATTCATGTGTATACCAGGCCTTCTGCAGATTCCCCTTCAGATGATTTTCTCGGAGTGACCGATGTGGATGCCCCGGCAAAGGTGATCCTGGAGGTCTTCAGGGATACCCCGTCTTTCCCTCAGTGGTTCGGTTTCTGCTGGGATATCCTGCTGATCAGCAGAACCTCCGAGAATCACGAGATTGTATATTTTATCCTCGCCACACCTTGGCCGGTCAGCGACCGGGACATGATTATCGATGTTGTTATCGACAACCGTAAAGAACAGGGGGTGACGGTCATATCCATGAATGCCCTCAAGGAAGAGATTGTGCCTGAGCAGAAAAAGTATGTAAGAATGACCAAGCTTATCGGCAAGGCCATTCTTACAGAAACAGGTGAGAGATCAACCCATGTCACCTATGAGGTCAATTCCGATCCCGCAGGCTACATACCGGCTGCGATCTCCAACATGCTTTCAAAGGACCAGCCCTATCTGACGCTGAAGGGTCTCAAGGAGATGGTCAAGAATGATAAATATTATGAGCTTGCCGGGATTGACAGGTAAAGACCGCAGGTGCCAGGCCCTTTGAACCGGGAAAACAATGTATATGGATATGAATCGTTGAAGAACTCATTTCCCGAAAAAGTATTCAGGTTCTGCCCGAGATGCGGTTCAGAACAGTTTCCTTTCCGCCAGGACAACTCCTTCCTGTGCGAACAGTGCGGGTTTGTCTTTTTCATCAATGCCGCGGCCGCTGTTGCAGCGCTCATTGAAGACAGCCATGGAAGGCTGCTGCTCACAAGAAGGGCCAAGGAGCCGATGAAAGGAAAGCTGGATCTGCCCGGAGGATTTGTCGATACAGGCGAGAGCGCAGAGCATGCCCTTGAGAGGGAGCTTGTAGAAGAACTGAATCTTGTCGTTGGTGAAAAGGCATTCTTCATGTCCTGCCCTAATACGTATGAATATGCAGGGCTGACCTATTTCACGCTCGACCTTGCCTTTGTCTGCAAGGTTTCTTCTTTTGATGCCATGCAGTTGGACGATGAGATCGACAGCTTTGAGTTTATCGCGCCTGATGAGATCGATCTCGAAGAAATAGGGCTTGCATCTATAAGAAAGATTGTATCTCTCTATCAGGCATACAAGATACCCCCCTTCCTTGAAGGAAGAGGGTCGGGGTGAGGGTGAATGATACCCCCCATGCTGTCCCTCCAAGAGAGAGGCAATGCAAAGGGTGTAAGGCCCGGGCTGAACAATCGGACGGGTCAGGAGACGGGTAAGATATTCAGGCCAGGACACATCATAACCTGGTTTTCAATACTCCAGCACTTCAGTGATCCGCTCTTGTGAGTACTCCTGATCCATTGAGGTTCAGGCTAAATTATGAAAGGCAGATATCCGATGAGTTCTTGAATAGCAGGTCTTGACTTGACATGGAGTGATCCTATAAAGGTACTAGGTATTGAAAATACGACATAAGGAAGGGCATATGTTCAACCTGAAGTTTCAAGAAGTTATTGGTTTTCTCTTGGGGCCTGAAGGCAATGAGGAACGCCTTGGAGTGTATTATCCGTCTCTGGATGTCTATGAGAATTCGAGCGAACTGTGCATAGAGGTGGAGATTCCCGGTGTAAGGCCCGAGGAAGTCAATGTGGAGGTTATGGGAAGGACCTTGATTATCGATGGGATGAAGCGTGATCCTCTCGTAAACAAGGGGGTTCGGTATATCAGGATGGAGCGGGGTTTTGGAAAATTCCGCAGAGAACTCGATGTTCCCGAGGTGTTTGATCTCGAAAAGATCGATGCGAAATTCTGTGATGGAGTTCTGGCAATCAAGATATTCAGGTCGGAAAACAAGCCGAAGACGATAAAGCGCATTACTATCGAATAGGAGACAGGTAAATGGAAAACGGAAAGCAAGCAATAGATATACCTTCAAATATCCCCTTACTTCCCATCAGGGATGTAGTGATTTATCCATATATGATACTGCCGTTGTTTGTGGGCAGGGGGTTGTCCATCCGGGCAGTCGACGAGGCGCTGAATAAAGACAGGTATATCTTCCTTGCCGCTCAGAAGGACTCTACCGTAGAGGAACCCGATGAAGAGCAGATATACACCGTGGGAACCGTGGCAATGGTTATCAGGATGCTGAAACTCCCCGACGGGAGGGTGAAGATCCTGGTTCAGGGTGTTGCAAAGGCGCGTATCAGCAAATTTTACAAGGACGAGGCGGGTTTTTATACTGTTGATATCGAGAAGATAGAAGAACCCGAGATCAAAGAGGTGACTGTCGAGGTAGAGGCCATGATGCGTTCTGTCAAGGAGCAGTCCGAGAGGATTCTTCAGCTCAGGGGCATTGTGTCGCCCGATGCACTTTCAATCCTCGAGGCCATAGACGATCCCGGAAGGCTCGCTGACCTCGTGGCATCGAATCTCAGGCTCAAGGTTGACGAATCTCAGTATGTCCTCGAGATCATCGACCCGATCGAACGGCTCAAACATGTCAATGGCCTGCTTTCCAAAGAGATGGAACTCTCCGAGGTTCAGGCCAAGATTCAATCTCAGGCAAAAGAAGAGATGAGCAAGACGCAAAGGGAATACTTCCTCAGAGAACAATTGCGTGCCATTCAGCAGGAACTCGGCGAAGTAGACGAAAAGGGCAAGGAGGCCGAGGAGTATCAGGAAAAGATCGAGAATATCGGAATGCCCGACGATGTGAAAAAAGAGGCCACCAAGCAGCTGGACCGTCTTAAGATGATGCATCAGGACTCTGCCGAGGCCAATATCATCCGTACTTATCTCGACTGGATGACAGATGTTCCCTGGGGTCATTCAACCCAGGACAGCCTTGATATCAAGGCCTCGAGCAGGATCCTCGACGAGGATCACTATGGTCTGGACAAGGTTAAACAAAGGATCATCGAGTACCTTGCCGTGAGGAAACTGAACCCCGAGAAAAAGGGTGCCATCCTGTGCTTTGTGGGCCCTCCGGGTGTCGGAAAGACATCTCTCGGGAAGTCGATAGCCCGCGCACTGGGAAGAGAGTTCTACCGTCTGTCCATCGGCGGTGTGCGTGACGAGGCTGAGATCCGCGGACACAGGCGAACCTATATCGGCGCCATGCCGGGCAGGATTATCCAGGGGATAAAGCAGGCAGGGTCCAACAATCCGGTTTTCATGATCGACGAAGTGGACAAGATCGGTGCGGATTTCAGGGGAGACCCTTCTTCTGCACTGCTCGAGGTGCTTGATCCCGAACAGAATTTCTCTTTTCAGGACCATTACCTGAATGTCCCCTTCGATCTTTCCAAGGTGATGTTCATTACAACGGCAAACCTCATGGATCCCATTCCCGGACCTCTCAAGGACAGGATGGAGATCATAGAGCTGCCAGGATACACCGACCAGGAAAAGCTTCAGATCGCAAAGAGGTATCTTGTTCACCGCCAGGTTGCGGAAAACGGCATGAAGGATGGTGATGTCAATTTCTCTGACGAGGCAGTGCTCGATGTCGTGAACCACTATACCAAGGAGGCGGGAGTCCGGAACCTTGAACGGGAGATCGGGTCCATCTGCAGGAAGATCGCACGTGATATTGCAGAAAAGGATGCCAGACGAAAAAAGGTCTACCGGGTATCGGCAAAGGGTGTTTCCAGATATCTGGGGGTTCCGAAGTATATGCCGGAGCAGGAACGCAAAGAACATGAGGTGGGTGTATCTACAGGGCTTGCCTGGACCCAGTACGGCGGAGAGATCCTTTATATCGAGACATCGGTCCTGCCGTGCAGTGAAGGCAAAGGAGGCAGTGTTGTGCTGACCGGCCAGCTCGGCGATGTCATGAAGGAATCAGCCCAGGCAGGGCTTACCTATATCAGGTCGCGTGCGGAGATGCTCGGCATCTCCCCTTCATTCAACAGGGATAACGATGTGCACATCCATGTGCCTGCCGGAGCCATCCCCAAGGACGGCCCTTCTGCAGGTATAACCATGGCAACAGCAGTGATATCAGCCTTGACCAACAAGGCTGTACGCAAGGATATCGCCATGACCGGAGAGATCACACTGAGAGGGAAGGTTCTTCCCATCGGAGGTCTGAAGGAAAAGGCCCTGGCAGCTCACAGGAACAAGATCTTCGATATTATTATTCCGAGGGAAAATGAAAAGGATCTTGAAGAGATCCCGCCCCTTGTAAAGAAAAAGGTGAAGTTCTACCCGGTAAGCTCCATGGATGAAGTTCTTGAGCATGTGTTTGTTAAAGAAAATAATGCGAAGAAACCGTCAATAAAGAAACAGGCGAACTCTGCGGCGAATGCCTCTGCTAATGTTTCGGCATAAAGTCTGCCGGTTTTTCGAAAAGAGATTAACCCAAGTTCGTCAGAATTAGCCTCGGTTGGGGTAAAAATAGGCTAAAAACGGGTTAGGAGCTGGTATAACT
>DSAD01000138.1 GCA_011372875.1 Deltaproteobacteria bacterium | reverse complement strand
GGGCAACTCCTCGAACAGACCAGACCCGAGCGCGAGTTTATAAATATAATACGGGGCCTGTCCCCCCTGGTTCGGGTCCGGGAATATATCATGTATGGCGAGATATCCTCCGGGAACAATGTGCGGCATCCATGCGGTATAGTCGGAAAACGCCGCTGCATAACTGTGACCGCCGTCTATGAATACCATGCTGAGGGGGGTTGACCACATACGGGCCGCAAGATCTGACGGAGCGACAATCGGTATAACCGTATTCTCCAGGTCTGCGGCCTCGAGGCTTCTTCGAAAAGGACGAAATGTGTCTACCCTCTGTTCCTTCTCATCCCAGAGATCAGGATCGAAATATTCCTGACCCTTCTGCTGCTCTTCAGATCCACGGTGATGATCTATGGAAAAGAGAACGCCACCTCCGGCCTTGCATCCCTGCCCGATATAAACCGTAGATCTACCGCAGTATCCTCCTATTTCCAGAGCAGGCCCCAACATACTTGCCTTATAGGCAAGAGCATGGAGCATGCGGGCTTCCGCCTCATCGAGAAACCCCTTGATATTAAGCGCTGCGATATCATCGAGTTTCATCTCATCGTCATCCTCTATCATTTATGCTGGAAAAAGGTGTAATGAAAGGATTTACAATAGTCAAGCTAAAAGGTTTTCACGGATTCCTTTGTTTCCATTGCGGCAGACCTGCCCTGTTCTTCGATAAAAAACACGCAGCATTATACAATATTCCATCGGGTGTAAAGTTTCACTCCTGATATTCCGAATCGACATTGTGTGGACAAAGAATACACCATAGAGGTCAGCATATCCCAGGACGACCTTGTTGCCAGCATCAAGGTCGTCACCCGCACAGAAGATATCGGCTCCATCAGTACATCCGACCTTTTCAAGGCCCTCAGCGAGGAAGGGGTCACCTATGGTATATGGGAAGACATAGTTAGGCAGATCTCCGAAGATACGGTAATAAATAAATGGGTGACCGTAGCCAAAGGCGAAAAGCCCTTGGAAGGCAAGGACGGCTATGTCAAGTACCTGTTCAGCAAAGAAGGGAAAAAGGCAAACCTTAAAGAGGATATCACCGGCAGGGTCAACATCAAGGATATGAATCTTATCCAGAATGTCAGAAAAGGTGATGTCCTGTGTGAACTTGTGCCTCCTGATGCCGGCAAGAGCGGTATGTCTGTCAAAGGTAACGAGATCCTCGGCAAGGTGGGGGCGGCGGCCAGTCTCCCGCAAGGCAAGAACGTGGAGGTCTCACAAGACAAAACAAAGCTTCTTTCTGCCATCGACGGCATGGTTGTATGGGATGACTCGGGAGTCCTCGTGGAACCTGTTTACGTCGTCGAAATGGTAGATTCAAGCACAGGGAATGTGCGTTTCAACGGATCGGTCATTGTCAACGGTGAGGTGGGAGACGGATTCGAGATCCATGCCGGAGAAGACGTCACCATAGCGATGAGCGTGGGCAGGGTGGTCATAACCGCAGGAGGCAATATCAGTATTGCAGGGGGCATTCTGGGCCAGGAAAAGGCAGAGATATATGCAAAAGGCTCAATCCATGTGAAATTTGTTCAGGATGCCAGCATCAAGGCAGGGCAAGAAATAGTAATCGAAGACTATGTCAGGAACAGTGAAGTCACTGCGGGAGGACCTGTAATCATTAAAAGTCCTTCAGGCTGGATTACCGGATCCACGATATCATCGGAAGGCTGGATATACGGCCATACGATCGGGCACGAGACTAATCCTGTGAGCACCAGCCTCATCATCGGTCATAATCCCAGACTGCACGTTGAAAGGGAAAATAAAAGGACAGAAGTTATCGAGAAGATAGGTGATTTCCTGAAACTGCAGGCATCGAATTCCAAGATGAGGATTCTCAAGACGCAGGGGAAACTCTCCGCACAGCAGAGCATCCTATATGACAGGATAATAGATGCCATCGATACAACCAGACATAATATTATCAATATCGATGAACGAATCCGGGAACTTACTAACAAGATCAACACGGTCTTCTCTGGAAACATATACATAGAAGGAATCGCAAACGAAGGAACAATAATCATGATCGGAAGGGGAAGAAGAGAGCTTACGGATACACGGGTAAAGACCCAGTTCTCCCTTGAAAACAACGATATAGTGGAATCGGAGTTTATCATGCTGCCCGAAATAAAGGAATACCTGGAGTCTCAAGAATGACGGTCTATGACAGTCAGAAGCTTCTGGATGCCATATCGAACGGGGAACCTGTTGAGGGAGAGGATCTCCGAGGACTCGACCTGAAGAATCTTGATCTGGGCGGCGCTAATCTCAGGGGTTCCGATATGCGTAACACCAATCTTTCAGACACCAATCTTGAAGAGGCCCATCTCGAGAGGGTAACCCTCGAGGGTGCCATCCTGAAAAGAACCAACTTCACGGGGGCTCATCTATCCTATGTTTCACTGCACGATGTGGATCTCAGTTCCTGCAGGCTGAAAAGACTTACGGCATTGGACAGCAATTTCCTCAGGGTCAGGATTTCCGGACAGGATCTTTCGAAATCAAACCTTTCCGGGTCCGTAATTATACACTCTGCGTTCAAGGATCTGGACCTATCGGAATCGACCTTTGAAAACATGAAGATCCTCTTCAGCCATTTCGAGTCCTGCAATCTTGACAAGTGCAGGTTAAAGGAATCCAACCTGGGAATGTCATCCCTCATAAAGACATCGCTCAATGAAGCAATCCTGAAGAATGTCTCTCTCATGGCCACAGACATTAAGGATGTACAGATAAGAAACGCCGCACTTGATCTACTTGACCTCACCCTCGCACAGATTCATGGGCTCGATGTCACAGGCAGCAAACAACGCGGAATTATCATGGAAAAGGCAACCGTAAAAAACATCAAGCGTTAACCTCACTTTTTTTATCTTCTCCAGAACACCGGACTAAGGACAACAAGGATCGTGTATATCTCGAGCCTTCCTATCAGCATACAGAAGGCGAGAAGCGCCTTGCCCAGGTTTGGGATATGCTCATAATTCCCTGCAGGCCCAACACTGGCAAGCCCGGGGCCGATGTTGCTCATGCACGCGATAACCGAGGAGACCGAGGTGATGAAATCCTGGCCCAGCATGGCCATAATGAGTGTGGCCAGGACAAAGATCAGGGCATAAAATATGGAGAACGCTACAATGGAATTTACGACTTCAGAAGAAACAGGGCTCTTGTCCCACTTTATCGACACAACCGCGTTGGGATGAACAAGCTTCAGGATTTCCCGATGGGCAATCTTTATTAGGAGTCCCAGCCGCATCACCTTGATGCCTCCGCTCGTAGAACCGGCACAGCCTCCCACGATCATGATAAACAGCAGCAATGACTGCGCGGCAACCGGCCACATGACGTAGTCGTAGGTGGCAAACCCTGTCGTGGTAAGAATGGACGATACCTGAAACGACACGTACCTAAGGGCTTCAACGACCGAAGAGTAGGTATGACGTGTCGACCACAGGATAAAGGCACAGGCAAAGATGAAGATACCGAAATACCACCGGAATTCCTGACTTAGGAAATACCGTTTCACATTACCGTTCAGTGCTGCATAATGCAGCGCGAAATTTGTGCCGGCAATGAGCATGAATACCGTTATCACCGCATCTATAAAGGCGCTGTCATACGCCGCTATTCCCGCAGTCTTTGTCGAAAACCCACCGGTAGCCATGGTGGTGAATGCATGACAGCAGGCATCAAATCCATTCATACCCCCTACACACAGCAGGATTATTTCCAAGAAGGTAATCCCGACATAAAGGCCCCAAAGGAGCTTCGCTGTCTCTGTTATTCTGGGTTTCAGCTTGTCCATGGTCGGCCCGGGCGACTCTGCCTTGAATATCTGCATCCCTCCTACTCCCAGATAAGGAAGAATGGCGATGGTAAGAACGATAATCCCCATGCCGCCTAGCCACTGGATAAGCGATCTCCATATGAGCAGGCCATGAGGCAGCACCTCAACCACGGAAAGCACAGATGCCCCGGTTGTAGTAAATCCGGAGACCGTCTCGAAAAGGGCATCAATGTAGCTGGGAAAATAACCGCTGAAACTGAATGGTATTGCACCCAAAAGACCCGCAAGGCTCCAGGCAAGCGTGACAAAAAGAAACCCTTCCCTATGCCTTAGTTCTCCTCTTGGCCTGCGGGAGAACAGCAGCATCACAGCCCCGGTTGCCAGGCATACAAGGAAACCCGTAACCAGTCCGTAAAGGTCATCTTCATTATGGTAAAATGAAATAAGAAGAGGTGCCACCATTGCAAGCGCAATAAAAAGCGCGCCTCTGCCAAGGAGATTCACCACGATACGAATATTCATACAGGATCAGAAATAATCAAGTTTGACGCTGAGCACCTTTTCCACTTTGGGCATTGCGCCTCTTTTGGCAAAGATGATGACACGGTCTCCAGGATCGATAACCGTATCACCCCTGGGAACGATGACCCTTCCCTGACCGCCTCGGATCACTCCGGCAATGATCGCGTCCCTTGGCCATTTGATATCCTTTATCGGTCTTTCCACCAGGTCTGAGGTTTCCATGGCCTCGACCTCGACAACCTCAGCATCGATGTCCGAAAGGCTGGTAATGGAAAATATCTTTCCCTTTCTGATAAACTGTAATATTCTGGCAACCGCGACCATTCTCGGATTTACCACGGCATCCACACCGATATCACCAACCAGGGATATATAATCGATATTGTTTATAAGGGCTATTACATGAGGATTACCGAGACGTTTGGCAAGAAGTGACGACAATATATTCGCCTCTTCATCGTTTGAGACGGCAACAAAGGCGTCCTGATAAGAAACCCGCTCGCTTTCCAACAACTCTTTGTTCATGGTGGAAGCATTGAGCACTGTGGTCTTTGAAAGCTTCTCGCTGAGTTCAACACATCTTTTCTCATCGTGTTCTATGAGTTTGATGTTCATGTTCTTCTTCTCCAGTCTCGATGCGAGCATCTCCCCGGCAATACTTCCGCCGTAGATCATGATATTTTGGCTGGGCCTTGTGTTGGAACCGATGAAAGAAAGGATGTCCTTGTTATCCACCTGATCGAGAACAATATATACCCGGTCGCCCTTGAATATCCGGTCCTTGCCTTTAGGTATCAGAAGCTCCCCTTCTCTGAGAATGGCTGCAATCAGGAATTTGTCCCTGGTCGTTGATGCGGCTATCTCCTGAAGACTTTTGTTAATCAGGAAGGATCCGTCATAGACTCTGAATCCTCCAAGACGGATTCTGCCGTCGGCAACCTGTACGGCATCCTGGGAACCGGGAATATCGAGAATGTTCTCGATGGTGAGTGTTGCCTCGAGCTCAGGATTGATAATAAGATCTATATCCAGGTATTCTTTTTCAAATATCTTTTTTGCCGATTCGTATTCCTTGCCTCGAATCCTGACGATCTTGGTAGGTATATCGCAGAAGGAGCCGGCAATGAATGACGCAACGAGGTTTACCTCGTCCGAATCGGTTACCGCAATAAGCATCTCAGCATGCTCGATATTGGCCTTCTTCAGGGTTTTGATGCTTGAACCGCTCCCCAAGATGACCTGTGCGTCCAGCATCCTGGAAAGCCTGGCGACCTTTGCCTCGTCCTTTTCAACGACATATACGTCGATATTCTCTTCGGTGAGTCGTTTGGCGATCATGAACCCGACATCGCCTGCTCCTATGATGAGAACGCTCATGACTTGACCTGAATAATGTCTGTCTCAACACTTGATTTGAGGGTTATCTTTGTTTTCTGAAAACCCAGGATCGCTTCATCGATTTCATCCGGGGTGCACATAATCCATGGGGTAAACTCCGTATTCCCTGCCTCACTGACAAGTCCATAGAGAAGATGTTCCGCAATGGCAACCGTATCCAGACCTCTCCTGCTTGCGGGCAAGGCGAAGCAGACAGAGCACAGATTCAGATTCAATGCCGTCCTTGCCATAAGCCTTCCCGCATCCTGTATCCGGGATTGTTCAAACTCGTTTGTCGGACCAAGACCGATGATCAGAAGCTCTTTGCCGACTAGTGCATCCATTGCCCCGAGCAGCACCTTTTCTCCCCAGAAGCCCTGTATCTTTCCGGAAATTATAAGCCGGGAGATCATTGCATCAAGTCTCCAGTCTACAAGCCCGGTAAGACCCTTCAGCGGCCTTTCGTCACTGAAATGCCACAAGCCCAACAGATCACACTGGATATGGTCTATGCCCTGTTTGTCAACATATATTTCCATGTGAGGCAACCTCAGTGCGTACCCTGTCGAGAACGCCGTTGGCAAAGGCGGGAAAACGAGGAGAACCGAAGCGTTTCGCCAGCTCTATCCCCTCGTTTATAGCCACCTTGTAAGGTATGTCGGGGTTGTATGCCAGCTCGTAAGTGGCAATCCTGAGTATATTACGGTCAGTGCTTGACATACGGCTTACCGTCCAGTTCCTGGATGCCTTCTCTATCAGTTCATCGATATGGGCAAGGTACATGTATACTCCGCTGACAAGCTCTTTTGCATATGGGATGATCTCCTCGTCATCGACGAAATGGGCAATAAAGTCATCCAGAATTCTGTCCGTATGATCGGATGTGATATCAACTTGGTACAGGTACTGCAGTGCAATTTCCCGAGCCTTTGTCCTGATTCTCATATGAGCGACTTATATCTGATCATACAGATCCATCAGCTCGACAAGGGCCATGGCAGCATCAAAACCTTTGTTCCCTGATTTTGTACCGGCGCGTTCAATTGCCTGTTCGATGGTATCTGTGGTAAGCACCCCGAATATAACCGGACACTGAGCATCCAGCGATACCTGGGCAATCCCCTTGCTGGCTTCTGCAGCGACATAGTCGAAGTGAGGGGTTGATCCCCTGATGACCGCGCCGAGGCAGATGATACCGTCGGTCTTCTTGCTCAGGGCAAGCCTCTTTGCAACAGGAGGGATCTCAAAAGCGCCTGGAACCCGATAGACAATGATATCCTTTTCAGCCACACCATGCCTTGTCAATGCATCAATAGACCCTTCTATGAGCCGTGCAGTGATGAAATCGTTGAACCTGCTCGCAATAATGGAAACCTTCTTGCCCTTACCGTTTAAATTGCCCTGTATCACCTGAGTCATCTATACAACCTCCAGTATATGCCCCATTTTATCTTTCTTGGTCTTTAAATATTTTCTATTCTGTTCCGTAGGAGTAATCTCGATAGGGACCCTGTCGACAATCTCCAGCGCATACCCTTCGAGACCGATAATCTTTTTCGGGTTATTGGTCATCATCTTCATCTTTCTCACCCCCAGGGAAACCAGGATCTGAGCGCCTATGCCGTAATCACGCAGATCGGGCGCAAACCCCAGTTCAACATTTGCCTCCACGGTATCACGCCCTTTGTCCTGGAGATGGTATGCCTTGAGCTTGTTGATCAGACCTATCCCACGGCCTTCCTGGCGCATATAGACGATTACGCCACAGCCTTCCTTTTCTATCACCTGCATTGCCCTTTGAAGCTGATCGCCGCAGTCGCACCTCAACGAGTGAAGAACGTCACCGGTAAGACACTCTGAATGGACCCTCACCAGGACAGGCTCATCCGGGTTTATATCACCCTTGACCAGAGCTATGTGTTCCTTGTGATCGATGTCATTTTCAAAACCGATCAGTTCGAAAATCCCGTATTCGGTCGGAAGCTGTGCCCGGACAACTTCTCGAACCAGGGTTTCATGTTTGATCCGGTATGCAATGATGTCAGCGATGGTACATATCTTCAGTCCGTGCTGTCTGGCAAATTCCTCGAGCTGGGGCATCCTTGACATGGTACCGTCATCATTCATGACCTCGCATATAACCGCGCCCGGCCGCAGGCCGGCCATCTTGCACAGATCGACGGAGCCTTCGGTCTGTCCGGTCCTGACCAGCACACCACCCTCACGGGCACGCAAAGGGAATACATGTCCAGGGCTTGCAAGATCATACGGCCCGGTGTTATCT
>DSAD01000091.1 GCA_011372875.1 Deltaproteobacteria bacterium | reverse complement strand
TTTCTTCCACAATGTGGGGTCAGGCCAAATGTATTGTTCTTAGAGGTCATATAGTATTACAGGATTACAATATTCCTCAATCATTCGGTTTCATTACTTTTTTTGTGATCGCATCACTGCCGGACCCTGATATGGCCGAAATTAACAATCATACTGACCAGATTTCATAATGACGGCAACGGTCTGTTTCTATATATTGACCATGCAGATATCGTTGCTATGTTTTAAGATGCCCGCTCGGAGTGATTGTTCTTCAGACGGCTGCGGGGAATAAGGGGGATCCGCGGAGATTTCCGTATGGATAAGAGAAGCGGACATGCCATGGATACTGTGTCACTGGCCCTGAAGATCGGGCATGAGGCGCCGGACGGTTTACATATGACAAAGCCCACGACCAGTCATAAAGAGATCCATCTCAGATCCAACAACAGGCTGCCCCTCTACCGCTCCATCAACAGCATTGCGATAATCACCGATTATGCCCGGAAATACGGCATAGCGAGTAAAAGCCTGCTGGAGGGCAGCGGCATTCGATCCCATGACCTCCAGGATCCGGAGATCCTCATCACCCCGAGACAGGAAATGATGGTGTTCAGGAAGATCATAGCCCTGATCCCGGATCAGAAGCTCGGTCTCGACGTGGGTAGAAACTACAACATCAGTGCGAACGGCAAGGTGGCTATACCGGCCATATTCTGCAACACCTTCCTTGACTGCATCAGACTCATGTTCAGGTATATTGACGTAACCCTGTCGTATTTCCGCTACGAACTGAGTGTGAAAGGCGATCTCGCTGTCCTGAGGAAGGAGGAGCTCATCGATCTGGGGGATCTTCGTCGCTTCGTGACCGACAGAGAGTTGATGTCGGTATACATGATGAGCGCCGGCGCCCTGGGCTCTCCCATGGCGCTCAGGGAGATCCGGCTTGCCTATCCGAAGCCGGACAACGCATCGTGCTATCAGGAGACCTTTCACTGCCCGGTCAAGTTCGATGCAGGAGAGAACCTGGTCAGCTTCGAGAACAGCTATCTGTCCAGGCCCCTGCCCATGGCCAATCCGCTGGCACGGCATACCTATGAGAGGGAATGCAGGAGGGTATACCTCCGAATGAAGGATGTGGGGTCAACACTGGACAAGATAAAGCAGGAACTGCTGATTCAGGAGGATGGCATTCCTTCGCTCGAGCAGCTTGCCCGGCGGCTGAACATTTCTCCCCGCACACTGAGACGTCACCTGAGTACAGAAGGCACCTCGTACAAGAATCTCGTGAGGGACATGAGGAGGGAAAAGGCCATGGATCTTCTCGACAGGACCGACTGCCCCATCGAAAGGATCGCCATTGAACTGGGCTACAGCGACGTTCCGAATTTCTACCACGCCTTCAAAAAATGGACCGGGGTCACACCGAGCGAATACAGAAACAAGAAATACGAGTAAGGATATCAAGTAAGGTCTCTTTTCATACACATGATTGATCTCGTGCGGAAAAGATCTTTCTTGTGACACGCTTCCCCATCTCCACCGGGTGAAACCGGCAATGGTCGCTTTCGCAATTCAGCCTAATGCGCATTCTTGCAGAAGAGAGCAGACAGACTCCGTGGGGGACTTCATGCTCGATCTTTCTGTAGCAGATATCCGAAAATCATATCGCGGCTTCAAGCCGCTCACTTAAGGACACTATCCGGTGCGAAGAGTCTCCACAACACCTCAGCGCAATATCATAAAAGCGGGTTTGTTCCGAACACTCTTTGTGTCGAGCTTTTTTCCGGAAAAAAGTCTCTCCGGGCCTGAAACTCAGGCCCTCCTAAAGATCATAAAGTGTTTCATCGACCTCCGGCTTCATTTTTCTCCTTGAGCCCGTTGATTTCGATTGAACGAGAAAGGGCTCCTCGCCTTCGAGCAGGTCCCCCATCTCCGCTTCAATCCTGTCCGGGTCTTCTCCCCGCTCCATGCGGCAAAGCGCCTCTTCCATACCCTCGCCCATCTTGAGCCCGGTGGCATCGGAAAGCTTCCTCATGAGCCGGGCAGCCGCACGGGGGTCGTTATCGTCGATGCCTCCTGCCTCGCCTGCAAGCATGGCCATGGCCTTTTCCATCTTGGACTCGTCAATGTCGGGCATTAAGCCGCCAGAATCCTCTTCCTTGCGGCCCGATATGGCAGCAAAGATCGAGACCTTCTTCTTCAGCTTTACGTGCCCGCATTTAGGACAGTTCGGGATCTTGTCTGTATTTACGCTCCGGGAGAAAAAGTTGTAGATCGTATTGCATTTTTTACAATAGAATTCATATATGGGCATCATTGTCCTCGCTTGTATATGTCTGGTTCATTTTTATTGAATAATTCCATGAAGAAAATCAAGACCCTTTTTCCCGGCAGTCATCGTGTTTTGAATTTGTGTGAAAGTGCCACTGCAAGACCTGTGCTTGATATGAATCCACATTCTGAAATCAGACAGGTCCTTAGCGCATACAATCCGCAGAGGTCCTTGTTATGTCGGAGCGGCTTTACGCCGCGAAATATTTATCCTGTTTGTTCCGCAATCGCGGCATTAAGCCTCTTCCACAGGGTTTGTTCAATCATTGATGCAAGACCTGAAATGAAAATAAAACCCGGCCAGATATCATGTACCCGGCCGGGTTTTCTCTTCGAAATGGCGGGAGCGACGAGACTCGAACTCGCGACCTCCGGCGTGACAGGCCGGCGTTATAACCGACTTAACTACACCCCCATGAATCGACATGCGTTTACACGAATTATTATGGGGTGTCCAGCAGGAAATGCAACACCTGATAAAACAAGCGATCAACCATATGGAATATGCAGCTTCACTCAAGATCCGGCAAAACAACCATGGCATCGGGCCCTATGAAGAACACTCTCGCAGATAGGCAAACAGGGCCCGGTATGACTTCGGGGGTTTATTGAGTTCCCTTTCCCTGCGAATGCCACGCACGAGCTGCATGAGACGCTGACGCTCCAGTTGAGGATATCTGCCCAGCACCTCTTCAAGAACCCCGGGGGTTTCTTCAACAAGACCGTCCCGGAGGCGTTCGAGTTCCTGGAAGTGTCCGGTTTCCGCGCTGTGTTCTCCATCGATATCTGCCAGGGCCATCTCGATGGGTTGCGGGTCAACATTGCGCATGAGCCTTCCTATATACTGACGCTGCCTTTTCCCGGCACCGCGGGTCGTAATGGTCTTTGCAAACCGTATCGCTTCGAAGAGCTCTTCGGGCAGGCCCAATCCCTTAATCTTTCCTTCAGGCAGCCTGGTGAGCTGCTCTCCGAGTTTTTCGAGTGCATGCATCTCCCGCTTGACCTGCGATTTGCTCTTCTTGTCTTCCTGCTCCATTTTCATCTCCGTACGCGGCTCTTTCCAATCCTCTTCTTCGCGAGGATAATATCCTTGTGCTTCTGCCTGATTGCCCTGTCTTTTTCCACAAACAACCCCTGGCCGGTAAAGGGGTCTGTCTGCGTATAGTACATTACCGCAGAGATTGTCGAGGGAAGAGGGGTGAATATCTGCACCTGCTCGGGATTTGTCCGCAGCTCCTTTACGGAAAAGGTCTTCAGCTTTTTCATGTCATCGAGCGTGCATCCAGGATGTGCCGCGATCAGGTAATAGGTTAGAAACTGCCTTTTCCCGGCATCGTGGTTAAGCTGATAAAACAGGTCCTTGAACGCGATGAGAGTTGCTGCACCGGGCTTGCCCATGCATCCCAGCACATGATCGACAATGTGTTCCGGGGCGATCTTCATCTGACCGGAAATATGATGCATGACAAGCTCTTTCAGGTATTCCCTGCCGTATTCAGCATCTGCCATTATAAGATCGTGCCTGATGCCCGATGCCACAAAGACCCTCTTTACACCGGGGATCTTCCTGAGCCTTCTCAAAAGGGCGATCAGGGCAGAGTGGTCTACCTTCATCTTTTCACACACCACGGGAAACAGGCATTGTCTGTTCCTGCACATCCCCCTGGTTGCCCCCTGGACGCACTGCATGGAGTACATGTTTGCAGTCGGGCCGCCCACATCGGCAATAATACCCTTGAACAGACGGTGCCGGGTAAGACCCTCTGCCTCTGTGACGAGAGACTGCGCTGAGCGAGAGCTTACCCTCCTTCCCTGATGGGGTGATATGGAACAGAACGAACACCCGCCGAAACAGCCCCGGTGGGTGGTAATGGAAAACCGTATCGTATCCAGCGCCTTTACCCTGCCCTTGTGTTCATAGAGCGGGTGGTGATCCCGCTCATAATCCATCTCATAGACGCGGTCGAGATCTCTGCCGGTCAAGGGCGGCTGAGGCGGGTTCTGCACCAGATAACGATCCGCATGGCGCTGGCACAGCTTCTCGGCCCCCTGATACCCGGTGTTTTCCAGAAAGAGTACAGACATCTCGATAAATGCCCTGTTGTCTTTTGCTGCAAGCTCGTACTCGGGGAGTTCTAAACAGGACAAGGGCTTTTCCCCTGATATATAGCACAACCCCTTTACGGCCCTGTAATCCCGCTTATCCCTGATGCACTGCGCAAGCTCGATCACGGCCCGTTCCCCCATGCCGTAGACAAGGATATCGGCCTTGGCATCGAACAGGATCGATCTGCGGACAGACTCGGTCCAGAAATCAAAATGCGCGATGCGCCTGAGACTTGCCTCTATTCCGCCCAGGACGATCGGACATGTGTCCTTGAAAAACCGCCTGATAAGGTTAGTGTAGGCGATCACCGCCCTGTCGGGCCGGGCATTGTTGATGCCTCCCGGGGTATAATCGTCGCTCCTCCTTTTTCTTCCTGCAGGGGTGTAGTTAGCAACCATGGAGTCTATGCTGCAGCTGGTTACGCCCCAGAACAGACCCGGACAGCCCAGCCGGGCGATATCCCTGTCTGAACCCGTATCCGGCTGCGCGATTATCCCCACCTTGAAACCAGCATCCATGAGAACATGCCCGATAACGGAAACCCCGATGCTCGGATGGTCTATATAGCTGTCCCCGGTCACCAAGATGACATCGAGACTGTCCCATTTCAGGGCCTCCATCTCTTCTCTCGTAGCAGGGATAAACATACGCCATGGAGCATAAAAGATATTTAACCTGCTTGCAATGACTCAGTTTTCAGAATGATATGCTTATCCTTCAGAAATGACCCTGCACAAAGGCAGCCGCTTTATCACTACCACTGCTCGCCACAGCCCGGGGTTATATATTGCCCATTTGATTGTGCGCCCGCATGAGGCTGCATATGCGCGGCTGTGTCATGGCATGCGAATCTGCTGATTTTCCTTTCCAAATACCCCCGGATCATTATATCTAGGAAAGCCAGGGACCATGGTCCTCGATTTATGAATAAATCCACATCTTGTATTAGAGTTGAAACAGACTTTGCGGGAAGAGCTTTAAGCGGGCACACTATTATCCTCTTTGCAGAGGTGAGAGGATAAAGGTTAAGGGACAACAACATAAATTTCTGATACCTTGCCGCCTGCGGCGAGATATTTTATTCAACTGCTGAATATGGGGTAAACAGCCGGATGCTTTCTGGAAACAGTCTTTGTTCAAAGATCAGTGCCCGGCCCAGATATCATTGATAATACTTAAGGAGTTTCGCCAATGAGCAACGGTTCTGAGAAGATCATCTATTCGATGATGAAGGTAAGCAAATCATACCAGAGTAAACTTGTTATAAAGGACATATCGCTTTCGTATTTTTACGGTGCCAAGATCGGGGTCCTGGGCCTGAACGGCTCGGGGAAGAGCTCCCTTTTGCGGATCATGGCAGGCGTGGACCATGCATATGACGGCGAGGCAAGACTCAACCCCGGATATACGCTCGGTTTTCTGGAGCAGGAACCCGTGCTTGACCAGGACAAGACCGTCAGAGAGGTTGTTGAGGAAGGCCTGCAGGAGACAGTGGACCTTGTAAGGGAATACAACGAGATCAGCGAGAGATTCGCCGAACCCATGAGCGACGATGAAATGAACGACCTCATGCAACGCCAGGGCGAACTGCAGGAAAAGATCGACCACAAAGATGCCTGGGATATCGATTCGCGCCTGGAGATGGCCATGGATGCATTGCGCTGTCCTGACGGGGACACTCCAGTGAAGATCCTTTCCGGCGGCGAGAAAAGGCGCGTGGCCCTGTGCAGGCTCCTGCTGCAGAAACCGGATATCCTGCTCCTGGACGAGCCCACCAATCACCTGGACGCGGAGACCGTGGCATGGCTGGAGAAGCATCTTCAGGAGTATGAAGGCACGGTCATCGCCGTCACGCACGACCGGTATTTCCTGGACAATGTCGCGGGATGGATCCTGGAGCTGGATCAGGGACGCGGCATCCCCTGGAAAGGCAACTATTCCTCCTGGCTCGAACAGAAGCAGCTGCGCCTCAAGCAGCAGGAAAAGACGGAATCAGAAAGGCAGAAGACCCTGCAGCGCGAACTTGAGTGGATTAACATGTCGCCCAAAGGCCGCCATGCAAAAGGCAAGGCGCGTATCAATGCATATGAATCTCTTCTGAGCCAGGACAACGAGAAGCGCTCAAGGGATCTGGAGATCTATATTCCGCCCGGGCCCCGCCTGGGCAAGGTAGTTATCGAGGCGGACAATGTATCCAAGGCATTCGGTGAGAACCTCCTGTTCGAAAACATGACGTTCAGCCTGCCTGCAGGCGGCATCGTCGGAGTGATCGGCGCGAACGGCGCGGGCAAGACAACCCTGTTCAAGATGATAACAGGAGCGGAAAACCCGGATTCAGGATCAATCAGGACAGGCGAGACAGTGAAGCTCTCATACATTGACCAGGAGCGCGACACCCTTGACCCGGACAAGACCATCTGGGAGGTGATCTCCGGCAACAGGGACATGATCGAACTGGGCAAGAAAGAGGTGAACTCGAGGGCATATGTTGCCAGGTTCAATTTCTCCGGCACTGACCAGCAGAAAAAAGTCAGCATGATATCAGGCGGCGAGCGCAACCGCGTGCATCTTGCATGCATGCTCAAGGAAGGGGCCAACGTGCTGCTGCTTGACGAACCCACCAACGACCTGGATGTGAACACCATGCGCGCCCTGGAAGAGGCCATGGAGAATTTCGGAGGCTGCGCAGTGATCATCAGCCACGACCGCTGGTTTTTAGACCGCATAGCCACCCACATCCTCGCGTTTGAGGGCGACTCTTCCGTGGTGTGGTTCGAGGGCAATTATTCGGATTACGAAGCAGACAGGAAAAAACGCCTGGGCAAGGCCGCTGATCAGCCGCACCGCATCAAGTACCGGCACCTGACCCGCCGATAAACCTTTTTTTCTAGAACATCGTGTAACCTTTAAGGCTCTTATGCGTTATAATAAAACAGTGTATGACATAGAATCTTTTTTCGAAGCCAATAAAAACAGGCTGTTTGCCTATCTGGTACGGATGACAGGCAATGCCGACGAGGCACTGGACATACTGCAGGAGAGCATAATGCGTTATATGGAGCATTACCGTGCAGAGGAAAACCCGGGCGCGCTGCTGTTCACCATTGCCCGCAATGCGCTTATCGACAGCAGGCGCAGGAGACTGCGCATTGTGCAGCTCGACGATGATCACAAAGACAGCCGCACCGGCCAGGAGCACTCTCTGATGGTGAAGGACAGCTGCCGCAGAGTCCTTTCGGGCTTTAAAAGACTCGGTCAAGAAGAGCGGGACATCCTGGCCATGGTTGTAAGCAGCGATTTATCATACCAGGAGATTGCCGCAATCCAGGGCTTGAGCGTTTCTAATGTAAAGGTAAAGGTCCACAGGGCCAGACTGAAACTGAAGAAGATATTTGAGGGAGAAGAATGATGGATGAATATACCATCAGCATGTTCATCGACGACGAGCTTGACCTCGATGAAAAGATCGAGTTCGTTGAAAATATCCATGAAGACGCGGCGTTCAAAAACGAAGCCATAAAACTGCTGAAACAGGAAAAGGAACTCTCTCAGGACCTGGTTGAGCAAATTCCTGCTGTTTCCCTCGATCTTCCTGCAAGAAGAAGACCTCCTGTTTCCATCCCCTTTACCATTGCAACAGCCGCGCTTGCCGTTACCGTTGTTCTCCTGACCTTTGTTCTGCTGGTGCAGCAGCAGACAGGCCCTTCCCCCTACCGGTTTGTTCTTTACCAGCCCGATGCAGGCCGGGCCGAGATAGCAGGAAGCTTTACCGGCTGGCAGAGGCTGCCCATGAATGAGCTTGGCACAACCGGATACTGGGAGATACAGCTCGACCTTTCAAAAGGCGAGCACCGCTACTCCTATATCCTGGAAGGCGATAAACGCATTGCCGACCCCACGGTATTGACCCGCGAATTCGATGACTTCGGCGGAGAGAATTCCATCCTCTATGTCGGAAACAGCATATGAGAAAGCTGTTCATGTTTTTTCTGCTGACCGGAGCGCTCTCCGGCTGTGCACATCACTATTATTGCTATGAAGGCTCTGTTGTTACGATATAC
>DSAD01000214.1 GCA_011372875.1 Deltaproteobacteria bacterium | reverse complement strand
GTCTTGAGGTATATATGTTGAATATAAAGCCTCGTTCATGGGATCTTCTATGGGGTTTCCGGTATAAATGGCATGGAGCAATGCGCAGGAGCCTTCCGAAAGCCACTGCGGCATGATCAGGTTAGGCGAGATGATTTCGCCGAAGGCCTTGTGGACAATTCCCGGGATCTTAGAGCGCATCGAATATATCCCGTGAAGGCACAGGCCCTTAAAGAGAAAATATGTCCACGGGTCTTCCGCGGTGTATCCCTGTTCCAGTATGCCCGGTGCCTTGAGCGGGATCCGGATTTCGCTGTGTGGTATCATGTGCACCATGACTTCAGGGGCATCCAGGGAATCATCCAGGACAACATGAATCCTGCGATCTATACCAAGCCCCATGTCATTGAGAAAGGAGAGCATCGAGGGTGTCTGAGCAGCCATGCGGGATATGATATCCTCGTTGCCTATTTCATATATGAAGATGATGCCTTCTCGCTCGATGGATTCCAGAGCATAGGCGTCTGTGCCGGATAAAAACATGAAGAGCATGCCCATAAACAGGCACTGTACACTGGCTTGCATCAAAGCAGAGGACGTCTTTCTAAGAAAAGGGGACACCCTATGCAGTATACCGGCTTTCTCCTTTACCCGGCGCCGGGCGTAGAGGATGTGACCCGGTTTCATCAGGGGTATGTGATCGGCGTACGGTCTAGTCACTGTCCCCTGTCTGCTGGTTCTTGAGGTATGCGAGCCCCTGGAATACGGCGATGATCCCGCCTGATTCATCAAGTATGTTCACGCTGTAGGAGGCGATCCTGTTGTTCGATGATATCTCATCAGCCTGTGCAGTAAGAATCTTCCCTGATGCAGCCTTGATATACGAGATGGAGTTGTTTATGGAGACGGCCACCCTGCCCCTGGAATGAACTGCTGCGGCAAAGGCCAGGTCGGCAAGGGTAAACAGGGCCCCTCCGTGTACCCTTCCGATACCGTTGAGGTGGTAACCGCTGATCTTCATTCTAGCTTTAGCATGTCCGTCTGCAACCTCTATCAGCTCTATTCCGCAGTGGCGGGCAAAGATGTCCTTTTCAAAAAAGTTTTTCAGAAACCCCATTTTCGGTTCTTTTTGCTTCATGCAAACTCCTGAGATTTATGTATGGCCAGCGCTTCGTTTATCCGTACCCTGAACACGGTTCGGATGGGTATATATACGAAAGCTGTTTTCCTTGACCCTGCAGATCAGTGTAAGGCCCGATCTGTAAGCCAGGGCAATGCCTTCGCGGGTTGTTGCGGCCTTGGATATGACAATGGGGATGCCCGCATTTACCGCCTTTGTGATCATGCCTGCAGGCTGTCTTCCCGTGCAGCCGAGAACGCATGAGGAAAGATCCACATCATTGAGTGCAGCGTATCCGATAACCTTGTCGACTGTATTGTGCCTGCCCACATCACTGCTCTTGGCTATGAGTTCGTTTTTGCAGAAGAGAACCGAGCAGTGCGCCCCCCCTGTCTTTTCCCACAGTGTCGAGACGATACCGGATATAACCGTGAAGATCCCTTCGGCATCGATGGTGACGGATGATGTGATCCCGGGTTTGAGTATCCCCGAAGAGGCCCCTCCGCTCGATTCGGTGAAGAATGTCCCAGGCTGTGCGGATTGGTCTGCAAATACATTGATATCGGTTCCGTTTACCTCAACGCCGTTGATTCGATGCGCAAGACCTTCGCTTATCACAAAGCCTGCGCCGAGTTCGCGATACTGCATGGGACTTGCCACCAGGCTTGTCAGAAGTTTATCGTTGAGAAGAATGCGGATGACCTTTTCAATACAGACATCTTCTGAAGATTCCTCGAAATGGTCCCTGAAAAAGAATCTTGATGTCGATAGTGAAAATGCCCCTTCGATTGATTCGCGTATTGCCATGGTGGGTGAATATATCATTAAAGAATGGATGACTCAATTGATCTATTTTCTATTTCAGACTTGTCCAAAGGTATAGTATTACCTGTGTGGCCTGGATATCAGTTCATACATGCCTATTGCAGCAGAGTTGGATACATTGAGCGAGTTGAATATGCCTTTCATGGGTATGTGTGCCAGGACATCGACCTCTTTTTCCATCCCTGTCCTGATGCCGGCATCTTCACCCCCGAGCAGCAGGGCGGTTTTATCGTAGGAAGGGATCTCACGCAGCGGCACCGTGCTTCCCGCATCGAGCCCCACAATCCAGTAGCCGGCCTTTTTCAGTTCTTTTGCAGCCATGCGCAGGTTCGTTACCCTGGCTATCTTTGCATGTTCTGTTGCACCCGCGGATGCCTTTACCACTGCCGGTGTAATGCCCGCAGCACGGTTCTCCGGAATAATAATACCGGCTTCTGCCAGAGCATATGCCGATCTTATGATTGCTCCGAGGTTTTGCGGGTCTTCGACGCTATCAAGAAGGACTACGACAGGCAGATCGAAAAGGCTGTTCAGGTTCGCATATCGGTAGCGGGATACCTTTGCGACAATGCCCTGATGGAATCTTGTTTTCGAGATCCTGTCCAGTTCCTGCTTCGACAGTGTGTGGACAGGTATTTTGCGAACAAGAGAAGTTATATCATCTGCATTCTCCCGCGAGATCATGATCTCAAAAAATTTTCTGCTTTCTGCAGCAATGGCCTCTTTTATGGGGTTCTTCCCGTAGATGATTTCCATGGATACTCCTCAGCTCTTTGGTATCCAGCTTACACGGTAGCTGGTGTCAGCGGGAAGAGAACAAAGGCCCGGGTCAACAATCTGCCAGGTGCCGTCCATGCCTGATTCAGCAGCGCTGCTGTGGAAGTGGAACATGGCTATCCCCATATCAATGCGCTGCATGTCCACTTCTTTGAAAACAGAGACATGTCCCCCGGACCGGCAGAGATAGAAATGGAAGGCCCCGTCCCTGTAGACGATACGCCAGGGCTGCTTGTTGACCGCAGACGGTGCGAGCCGTACCATCTCCAGGGGCACAGCATACGCGCCTGCTGTTGCATCTGCAAGAGGGGTACTGAAGTCATCCAGGAAAAACATCGTGCTCCATGGCTTGCGGTTCTTTGAACCGGCGCTTATGTAAAAGAAAGTATCAAGAATAGAGCGGCGTTGCGTTGCATGACCGACCGGCGAGATGGCTGGCAGCAGCTCGTCGTTTTCGAGCCCCATGAATTTTCCGAACATGGTCCGGTTCAGTGTCCCGCCCATCCAGCAGGTTCCGAGCCCCAGGGATGTTGCAAACAGGATAAGGGACTCAAAGGCATACCCGTAGTCCTCAAAGGCCATATTGCCTTTCTTTACAGAACCTGCCAGGAAGTGCGTAGCACCCCGGATGACCCCGTAGGTGCCTTTTACCGACTTTCTGCCTTCGGCCCCGGTATCTATAAGAGAGAATCTCAGTCTCGAAGCAAATGGAGGGGGGGGCATGCCGGATATGAGTACTTGAAATCTTTCCCTGATATCCATACCCAGGGGTTCTCCGGTGTAACTTCTCCAGGAATGCCGCATCCGGATAAGCTCCTGTACCGATCTTCCATACTTTAACATTGCTTCTCCCTATATCAAACAAACTAATGATTCATACCATATAATCAATTCGGAGCAATATAGCGCAATACTGATATACTTCAAGGAGGCATTCAAAACAACACGTATGACGTTTCTCTCTAGTGCAGGGCGTAATTACAACGTATCATTGATCACTTTTGCGGGGGCGGCTTCTGCCGCGATAATATTTCATACCTGCTGCGGCAAGATCGCGGCTGAAGCCGTTCCCATAGAGATAGTACTTCTCTAATGCAAAGCCTGGATTAATAAGCGGTTCGATTATAAACAACCACGGATGTTTGCATAATGCTCAACCTCCCCGGCATTGAAATGTCAGATAAGTGTGATCAGTATCTCTCTGCTTTGTCTCGGGCCGTCGAATTCGCACAGAAAGATGTTCTGCCATGTGGACAGCAACAGTGTTCCCTTTTCAACAGCAATGGTCTCGGAGGGGCCTATGATTCCCGCCTTTATATGGGCGTCGCCGTTGCCGTCTATCCTGTCGTGAAGCCAGGCCCCCTTCGGGACTATTGTTTTCAAGCAGTTAAGAACATCAAAAGGGATATTGGGGTCCCAGTTTTCCTGAATCATGATGGCAGAGGTTGCACCGAGCACATATAGGCAGCAGAGCTCGGACGAACCGCCATGCCTGGATACGATGACGCGTACCTGGTCTGTGATATCGACGAGCTGTTCTTCTGCATGGGTTTGTACTGTTATTGAAAACCTCATAAGACGATTCCTTCAAAGGTGTATATCACCTGATTCAAATACAATCAAGGGCTTGAAAACCAGTGTATTAAATGCAATACTCCCGGTGAAAATCCAAAACCAAAGAGGTAGTTGCCATGGGAAGTGACAGTACAAAGAAATCATTTGAAAAGGCCCCGCACAGATCGCTCATGAAGGCGAACGGGTTTACTGACGAGGAGATAGCGAGGCCTTTTGTCGGGATAGTCAATTCGGCAAACGAGATCATTCCGGGCCATATTCATCTTAACCAGATTGCGCAGGCTGCAAAGGACGGTGTGCGTATGGCAGGTGGTACGCCCATGGAGTTCTCGGTAATCGGCATCTGCGACGGGATAGCCATGAACCATGCGGGCATGAGGTATTCATTGCCGTCGCGTGAGATCATCGCCGATTCCATAGAGCTCGTTGCCATGGGACACGCCTTTGACGCCATGGTATTTATCCCCAATTGCGACAAGGTCGTGCCCGGCATGCTCATGGCTGCTCTCAGGCTCAATATACCGTGCGTGGTGATATCAGGTGGGCCCATGCTGGCAGGGAACCTTCACGGAAAAACAGTGGATCTTATAAGTGTTTTCGAAGGGATCGGACAGCTCAGGGCCGGCAAGATTACCGAAGATTATCTGCATCAGCTTGAAGGTTGTGCGTGTCCTACTTCAGGATCCTGTTCCGGGATGTTTACGGCAAACTCCATGAACTGTCTGACCGAGGCCTTAGGCCTGGGTCTGCCGGGCAACGGAACGGTTCCTGCCGTGTTTTCCGAAAGGATCAGGCTTGCAAAGCACGCCGGTATGCAGGTGATGGAACTGCTCGAAAAGGATATCAGACCCCGCGATATCGCTACCAGAAGCGCATTCATCAATGCCATCGCGGTGGACATGGCTCTCGGATGCTCGACAAACACAGTTCTGCATGTCCCTGCTGTTGCGTATGAGGCTGGAATAGAACTCGATCTCGATGATTTCGACAGAATGGGCAAGAAGGTGCCTCATCTGTGCAACTTATCTCCTGCAGGACCCCACCACCTGGAGGATCTCTACCGTGCAGGCGGCATTCAGTCCGTCATGAAGCGTCTCGAAGGACTCGGTATTCTCGATGGCGGTGTCATGACCGCTACCGCGCAAACCCTCAAAGAGAATCTGGCACACGTAGAGATATATGACCGGGAAGTGATCCGGGACCTGGACAGACCTTACCACGCAGAAGGGGGAATAGCGATCCTGAGGGGAACGCTGGCGCCTGACGGTGCCGTGGTGAAACAGTCCGGGGTTCTGCCCGAGATGATGCAGAGGCAGGCAACGGCAAGGGTCTTCGATTCTGAAGAGGATGCAACCGAAGCCATCCTGTCCGGCAGGATAGTAAAGGGAGATGTCATCATTATAAGGTATGAAGGTCCCAAGGGCGGTCCCGGAATGAGGGAGATGCTCACCCCCACATCGGCTATCGCCGGCATGGGCCTTGATACGGATGTGGCATTGATCACCGACGGCAGATTCTCAGGGGGCACCAGGGGTGCCGCAATAGGCCATTGTTCTCCGGAGGCTGCTCAGGGCGGCCCCATTGCACTGGTAAAGGAAGGCGATCAGATAAGAATCGATATCCCTGCAAGAAAACTCGATCTTCTGGTAGAGGAAGACGAGCTTGCAGCTCGCAGGAAGGCATGGACCGCACCGGTAAAGGAATTGACGGGTGTGTTGAAACGCTATGCCCAGATGAGCCTGTCGGCTGATAAGGGTGCGCGGTACAAAGACTGATGAAAGAGGCGATTTACTGGAAAAGCCTTGGTGATGGCAGGGTGCAATGTGTGCTCTGTCCTCATGAATGCATTATCAGCGAGGGCAAGACAGGTTTCTGCGGGGTGAGAAAGAACGTATCAGGCGTTCTGGCCAGCCTTGTCTGGGCCAAGAGCGTGGCTGCAAGTGTAGACCCGATTGAGAAAAAGCCGCTTTTTCACTTCTATCCGGGTACAACAGCGTTTTCCATTGCAACGGTTGGGTGCAACATGCGGTGCAGGTTCTGCCAGAACAGCGACATATCACAGTATCCCACTCAGACCGGGGAAATCACAGGCAGGGATATGCTGCCCGAAGATGTTGTAGGATCGGCCATTTCGAGCGGTTGTGAGAGTATTTCCTATACCTATACCGAGCCGACGATCTATGTCGAGTATGTTCTCGATACTGCAGAAATAGCCAGAGGCAGAGGGATTAAAAACACGATGATCACCAACGGATACATATCCACGGATGTGATCCGCGAAAAGCTCTCGGGCCTTGTCGATGCAGCCAACATAGACCTGAAATCATTTTCCGATACCTTCTACAAGAAGCTCTGTTCGGCAAGGCTCCAGGGGGTTCTTGAGGCCATCAGGGCCTATTATGAGGCAGGGATATGGATCGAGATCACCACTCTTTTGATCCCGAACGAGAATGATTCTGCTGAAGAACTCAAGGATATCGCATCGTTCATCTGTTCGATCAGCCCTGACATCCCCTGGCACATAAGCCGGTACTATCCCCACTACCTTTATGACAGTGCGCCGCCTACTTCGGTCACCAAGGTCGAGGCCGCCAGGGATATCGGATTGAGCCAGGGGCTCAAGTATGTATATACAGGAAATGTCATGGGCCATATTGGAGAAAATACCTTCTGCCATCATTGCGGGGCAGAGATAATAAAAAGACAGGGTTTTTCAGTGACTCAAAAGGCGATGAGGGGCAATACCTGCCTTCATTGCAACCAAACCATACCAGGGAGGTTCCAATGAAACATCAGAGTTTCATGCTTAAAGTGACTGACGCGAAAAAGGCTGAAATCAGAAAAGTGCTCAAAGATGCAGGTATAGAGGTCCGATCTCTGACCGAGGTATTTTCCGAAGATATCGAGGGGGAGGAAAAAGAGGAAGGCAATGCCGGAAAGACAGACAAAGGATAAGAAAGAGCTTGCATACAAGCCCAAATCCGGATGGGAGATGCTGAAAGGGCGGGACAAGGAGATCGAGGACTATAACGCGGAGTATATGGCATTCTTGTCCAGCGTGAAGACCGAAAGAGAGGCGGTCTCTTCTATTGAAGAGAACGCCCGTTCAAAAAGGGACCTTCACATATTTACCAACCGGGGCAAGGCAATAGCCCTGTGCAGAAAGGGGACATCCCCTATGAAGGACGGGGTCAGGGTCGTTATTGCCCATATTGATTCTCCCAGGCTCGATCTGAAGGCCAATCCTCTCTATGAAGACACTGATCTTGCCATGCTCAAGACCCATTACTACGGAGGAATAAAGAAGTACCAGTGGCTCGCAAGGCCTCTGGCCATTCACGGCGTGGTTATAAAGGAAGATGGTGGCAGCGTCAAAGTCGTCATTGGAGAGAAGGAGGAAGAGCCCTGCTTTACCATCGAAGACCTGCTTCCTCATCTCGCAGGCAAGACCCAGAATATCAAGAAGGTCGAGGATGCGTTTCAGGCAGAGAAACTCAATATCATAGTTGGTTCCCGGCCTGACCTGAAGGCAAAAGATGAAAAGGTCAAAGCGCGGATCCTTGCGCTGCTTCATGAGAAATACGGCATTATCGAGCAGGACTTTATATCTGCGGATCTCGAGATCGTGCCTGCCGGGCCTTCACGGGAAGTCGGCCTGGACCGTTCGATGATCGGTGCATATGGCCAGGACGACAGGGTATGTGCCTGGGCAGCCTTTGCCGCTGTACGCGATTGTTCAGAAGTTCCCTGTACAACGATTGTATTGCTTGTGGACAAAGAGGAGATTGGCAGCGACGGAAATACCGGAGCAAAGAGCAGGTTCCTCGAAGAGGTGCTCTGGGAGCTTTCGAAGAAATTCAGGGAGGATATCATCCCGTCACGGGTTTTATTCAGGAGCAGGGCCCTGTCAGGGGATGTCAACGGGGCATTAGATCCTGACTTTCCCGAGGTTCATGAAAAGACCAATGCCGCGAAGATGGGTTGCGGAGTATGTGTGACAAAGTTTACGGGCTCCCGGGGAAAGGCGGGATCCAGCGAGGCCCATGCAGAATATATGGGTTGGATCAGGTCGTTCTTGAACAGGCACAGCATTCCCTGGCAGACAGGGGAACTCGGTAAAGTTGATGAAGGCGGCGGCGGTACGGTTGCAAAATACCTTGCGGAATACGGCATGGATATTGTTGATATGGGGCCTGCTATCTTGTCCATGCATGCCCCCTTTGAGCTTTCTTCAAAGGTGGACACCTATTC
>DSAD01000057.1 GCA_011372875.1 Deltaproteobacteria bacterium | reverse complement strand
GGTATGGAATCCTGGCAGTCCTGTCTATGGAGAGAGATAGCAACAGGCCATGAACTGGAGCACCGTGCATCTTTGAAAAAGGCCTTTATGGGAGCGCTCGGACCGGATATTCCAGGTGTCCTGCCTGAACGGCTCTGCATATTCGGTTTGTCGTATCTGCCGCTGTTTCACCTGGAGATATTCCATGCGCTGTCAGCCTGGATTCCGGTCAACCTCTTCCTTATGAACCCCTGCAGCCAGTACTGGGGTGATATTCGCTCCGGCAGCGATATAACAGGGGCCTTCCTGAAGAGCCCTGAAAAGTACAAAGAAGAGCTGCACCTTGAAGAAGGCAACAGCCTGCTGGCGACGCTGGGAGACCTGGGCAGGCAGCTTTTTGATACACTCCAGGACTTCGAGACGCAAGAGGTCGAGGGTTTCGTTGAGATCGACGGCAGCAGCATGCTCGCCTGCCTGCAAAGTGACATCCTCAATCTTCGAGGCTCTCTGTCGGAGGAGAAACGTTCTGTAAGAGCGGCGGACAAATCGGTGCAGTTCCACTCGTGCCACAGCCCCATGAGGGAGGTGGAGGTGCTATACGACAGCCTGCTGGCCCTGTTTGATGAAAACCTTGAGCTCAAACCGGAGGATATAGTTGTCATGACCCCTGATATCGAGACCTATGCCCCGTTTATCCAGGCAGTCTTCGATATTCCCAGAGGCGACCCGAAATACATACCGTTTTCAATTGCTGACCGGACACTGAGGTCCCAGAGTGATCTCGCCGATACCTTTCTTGCCATGCTTGATATGGCAGGCGCCAGGTTTGAGGCATCGAAGGTCCTGAGCCTTCTCGAATCGGAACCATTACAGAAGAGATTCTCCCTTACGGATGATGATCTTGAACTCATCCGGAACTGGGTGCAGGATACCCGCATCTGCTGGGGCAGAGACGGGGATAATAAAGAAGAACTCTCCCTGCCCGGTTTTGCGCAGAATACATGGCGATCCGGCCTGGACAGGCTGCTTCTGGGATATGCAATGCATTCCGGCGATGCTAGGGACTTTGCAGGGATTCTTCCCTACGATAATATGGAGGGTGATGATGCATTCGTCCTGGGAAACCTTGTTTCTTTTATCTCCGTGCTGTCTGACCATATCGAATCATTGAAAAAGGCCCGGTCTCTTGGAGAGTGGTCGATTGTTCTGACCGGAATGCTGGAAGAATTTTTTCAAGTCGATGAAGAAAAAGAGACTGATTATAGAAATGTACGAACCATTCTGACCGGGCTTGCCGGGATCAGCGAAAAAACAGGCTATTATGAAGCCGTCAGCCTGGACGTTGTCAGGGCATATATAGGCCATAAGCTCGAGATAAAAACTGAAGGCCAGGGCTTCCTCGTGAGCGGGGTCACGTTCTGCGCCATGCTTCCCATGCGCTCCATACCGTTTGCAATAGTATGCCTTCTCGGGATGAACCATGCCGCCTACCCAAGGCACGTCAGGCCCAAAGGCTTTGATCTCATTGCGAGGAATCCAAAAAAGGGAGACAGAAACAGGCGCGCAGATGATCTCTATCTCTTCCTGGAAGCCATGCTCTCGGCCCGGGAGATCCTGTATATGAGCTATATCGGGCAGAGCAGCAGTGATAATTCGGAAGTTCCGCCGTCAGTTCTCATCAGCAATCTTCTTGATTACATGGATCAGAGATTCGCACCGGAAGATGGTTCATCTCAACGGGATCATGTTCTGACCAGGCATGCCCTGCAGGCATTCAACCCGCGCTATTTCACAGGCAGCAAGGCGTTGTTCAGCTACTCTGAGGAAAATGCCCGTGCAGCCATGAGCCTTGTTGAAAAGGACAGGCCCGAGCGGGTCTTCTGGACAGGGGCGTTGGACGAGCCCGGTGATGAGTGGAAGACTCTCGATATCAATACGCTGTGCGACTTTTATGCAAACCCGGCCCGGTTCCTCTTGAAAAACCGGCTGGAGATGGTTGTCACGGATGGAGCCTTGTCCATAGACGACCGCGAACCCTTTGACCTGGATGCCCTTGAATACTATACCCTTGCACAGGAACATATCCTCAACACACTTGAAGGGACGGACAACAATCGTTCCCTGAAGCTTTTAAGGATGAGCGGGCAGCTCCCGCACGGTACACCCGGCGATGCCCTTTTTAAGGGTATGGCCAGGCAGAACGAAGCTTTCATCCGGATCGTGCAGCGATCCTGCCAGGGGTTCTTGCCGAAGACTGTCATAGTGGATCTGCCCATAGGCGGCTTTACGATAACCGGCACCATTCCAACCTATGGACGCTCCCGCATGGTGCATTTCCGCCATGCAAAGCTCAAAGGCGCGGATATCATCAGGGCATGGATATATCACCTGGTGCTTTGCGCGGCAGAAAACTCACAAGATGTGCAGAGCCTGTGCATAGCGAAAGACAAGATTGCCACATTTGAGTACGGAGATAAATGCAGGGATATCCTGGCCGCACTGTTGAGCCGTTACTGGCAGGGGCTGATGCAGCCTCTGCACTTCTTCCCGAACGCATCGTGGAGATATGCGGATCCGGGACTTAAGAGGGATAAATCCCCAAAGGATCCCATGAAAGAAGCGAAAACACTCTGGGAGGGAAGTCAATCCATCAGGGGAGAGGGCCTGAACACCTACTACCAGGTCTGTTTCCAGGGGACCGACCCGCTGGATGACGAGTTTGCAAGGATTTCACTGGATATCTACGGGCCGCTGCTGGATCATGTGAGGATCGAAGGAATATGAAGGAACTGGACCTTACAGGCATTCCCCTTGACAAGGCCCATCTGATCGAGGCCAGTGCAGGCACCGGAAAGACCTATGCCATCGGTTCTCTCTATTTGAGGCTTCTGCTGGAAAAAGAGTATTCCGTCGAAAAGATCCTGGTTGTTACCTATACGGTAGCGGCGACAGAGGAACTTACCACCAGGATACGTGGTAATATCCGCAAGGCATTGTCTTCCTTTCAATCCGGCAGAAGCGAGGATGCATTCATCCTGAGCCTGCTCAATACCTATCCTGACCACGACAGGGCAGTGCTCATTCTCGATTATGCCTTGAAGCTCTTTGACGAGGCAGCCATATTCACTATCCATGGTTTCTGTCAGCGGGTCCTCACCGAGATGGCCTTTGAGAGCAGGAATCTTTTCGATGCGGAGCTTATCACCGATCAGAGGGATATCCTCATGGAAGTTGTGGATGATTTCTACAGGAAACAGTTCACCTCTGAGATGCCATATGAACTCGCTGCGTATGCCAGGTACAGGAAGATCACCCCGGAGAGCCTGATAAAGCTTGTGACCGGCGCAAGCCTCGATGCCGGGATCATCCCGCGCCCTGCAAGGCCTGATATCACCCAGCATATCGATGCATACAGGCATGCCTTTGAACAGGTGAAGAACACCTGGCTGGAATCAGCACAGGAGATAGAGAAGATACTGCTTACGCACCCCGGCTTTGATAGAAAAAAATACCGTATTAAGAGCATCCCGAAGTGGATAGATGCCATGGATCAATTCATAAATTCACAGGGAGATGACCTTCCTTTGTTTGATACGTTCACAAGATTCACTGCTTCCATGATTGCAGATGCAATGAAAGACGGCCAAAGCCTGCCCTGGCATCCATTCTTCGACCTGTGCGAGGAACTCAAGAACCGCTCTGACGAACTTGTCGCAGGCATGGAAGAATACCTTATATGGATCAAATGCGAGCTGTTCGACTATGTCAGGACCCATCTGGCCGAGAAAAAAGACAGGATGGGCGTCATCTTCTTTAACGACCTGCTGCTCAAGGTTCGTGATGCTCTTGCCTCAAGTTCGGGTCCGTCTCTTATTTCCGCGTTGAGAGGAAGGTATTGCGCAGCGCTGATCGATGAGTTCCAGGATACCGACCCGATCCAGTACGAGATATTCACAAAAGTCTTTGACGGGCTGCCCATGTTCCTGATCGGTGACCCGAAACAGGCCATCTACAGCTTCAGGGGTGCGGACATCTTTACCTATCTGGGGGCTGCCCGCGGCATATCCGAAGAAAACAAACATACCCTGAAGAAAAACTGGCGCAGTGAAGAAGAACTCATACATGCAGTCAATCGAATCTTCTCACGTCCGGAAAATGACAATCCCTTTGTGTTTGACCAGATCGGATTTGTCCCGGTCGATCCTGCAGAAAAAGAGGGCAGGGCGGTTCTTAAGGACAGTCAGGGCGCACCGCTTACCCTGTGGTTTATCCGGGGAGAAGACCGGGGCCTGCTGAACAAGAACACTGCAGAGAAGGAGATAGTCAGGGGGTTGGCATTGGAGATATCGCGGCTCCTTGATCAGGGATCTGCCCACAGGGTTGTTATCGATGATAAGCCTGTCGAACCGGGTGATATCGCAGTGCTCGTACGGGAGAACCGTCAGGCGCGTCTGGTGAGGGATGAGCTGGCAGGGTATGGTATCCCGTGCGTGGTCATGAGCGATGAAAATGTCTTTGAAAGCCGGGAGGCCTTTGAAATGGAGATGCTCCTGAAGGCTGTTTCCATGCCGCATTCAGAAGGCCTGGTAAAGGCTGCGCTTGCCACTTCGATTATGGGTCTGAGCGGGAATGACATAGATGCGTTGAGCAAAGACGAGGGTGCCTGGGAAGAATGTCTCCTCGATTTCGGGCGGTATCATGAGCTCTGGGCAGGCAGGGGATTCATGAGGATGTTCAGGAAACTGATCGCATCAAAGAAGGTCCGGCAAAGGGTGCTCGCCATGCAAAGGGGCGAACGCATGCTCACCAATTACCTCCATATAGCAGAGCTTATGAACCGGGCATGCATGGAAAAAAGGCTTGGCATGAATGACCTTTTGAAATGGCTTTCCCTGCAGCGGGGCATGGCTCAGGGCAGGGCGGATGAATATCAGCTCCGGCTCGAGAGTGATGAGAATGCCGTGAAGATCCAGACAGTTCACAAGAGCAAAGGCCTGGAGTACGCAATTGTGTTCTGTCCGTTCAACTGGGGGGCTTCGACGCTGAGGGACAGGGACCATTTTTCCTTCCACGCCCCAGGCAGCTGGAAGGCGATCTTTGAACTCGGTTCCGAAAGGATCGAAGAACACGCAAGGCATGCGGAAAAAGAGCTGCTGGCGGAAAACATGCGGCTCCTCTATGTCGCTATCACCCGCGCAAAGAACCGCTGCTATGTCCTGTGGGGTGCGATCAATAACGCCAACTCATCCGCACTCGCGTATCTTCTTCACCATGGCGCACTTGAAAAGGACAGCGAGGGCATCGAGCCTTTGAAGAAGATGAGCCTCGATGCAGACAAAATGAAGCATGACTTGACCGATCTGGTGACAGGCTCCCGCTCATCCATCGTTATACAGGATATTCCCCGGGGTGTCCCGAAGCCCTATGCACTGTCCTTCACAGGTGATAATACCCTTGTCCACAGACAGTTTTCAGGCATGATAGACAGGTCCTGGAAGGTCACAAGCTTTTCTTCCCTGACCTCTGAGGCTGCCCACGCTAGCGAGGATCCGGACCATGATGCCCTGTATCTGCGGCCTTATCAGGTCAAAGCAGCACTTGACGTCCGGAAAAGGGATATCTTCAACTTCCCTCGCGGCGCAAGGCCGGGAATCATGATGCATGAACTCTTCGAGAAGCTGGATTTTCTCTCGGACCATGCAGCGATCAGCGCGCACGTATCAGGCACCCTCGCCGCATACGGGTATGACACAATCTGGCAGGAAGTGATTGCAGGTATGGTCAGGAATGTCCTTGCCGCCCGGATACATGATTTCACCCTTGCACAGGTCAGGAAAGAGGAAAGGCTCAACGAACTCGAGTTCTATTTCCCTGTAAGCAGGCTCGCCAAAAACGATCTTGTGAAATGCTTTGCCGCACTTGGTGCAGGCGAGAACCCCGAGGCCTTTCCCGCAATGATCGAAAACCTGCATTTCGATCCGGTCCACGGCTTCATGAGGGGTTTCATTGACATGGTCTTCTGCCTGGACGGACACTACTATATTGTTGACTGGAAGTCGAATTATCTGGGCAGCGAGGCTGCAGACTACAACCCCGCCGCCCTTGAGACGGCAATGATGAACAACTACTATATCCTGCAGTATCATCTCTATACGGTTGCCGTGCATCACTACCTGAAAAAACGTTTGCACAGGTATTCATACGATGAACATTTCGGCGGGGTCATCTATGTCTTTCTGCGGGGAGTAGATCCCGAACTCGGCGGAGATTGCGGGATCTACCGGGCGCGGCCAAAAGCAGGGTTCATTGAACACTTGACCGGCATCCTTACCCGAAGGGATTGAAAGACTCTAAAAAATGAAAACTGATGATACATATATGAATCCGATGGTTCACGCAGCGCCGGGTGCCCCTGATGATCTGTTTGCCCAGGGCGCCGAGACAGGATTCTTTTCACGGATAGACATCCATTTTGCCCGTTTTATCAAGCGGCTTTGTATGCCTGTGAATGACAATACCGTTCTTGCGGCAGCACTGGTGAGCAAATACACGCGCGAAGGGCATATCTGTCTGGACCTTGCAGAGCATGCAGGGAAGAAGGTCGTTTTCTCTGCACAGCTTTTAAGCACTCTTGAATGCCCGTCTCTCGATACATGGGTTGAAGACCTCAGGGCATGCAGTGTCGTGGGAATGCCCGGAGACTATACACCCATGGTTCTCGATACTGCCTGCCGGCTCTACCTCTGGCGGTACTGGGACTATGAGCGGACATGTGCGGACAAGCTGCTCTTTCTGAGCAGGCAGAAGAAGTCCTTCGATGTTGAGATGTTCAGGCAGGGCCTTCAGGAGGTCTTTCCGCAGGAAGACGATTGCGGCTCAAAGGAACAGAAACTATCGGCCCTTGCTGCCCTCAGGAGCGGGCTGTGCGTGATAACAGGAGGCCCTGGAACAGGTAAGACCACCCTGGTCTCGAAGATACTCTCGCTGCTTGCGCATCACGACAGCAGCCTGTCTGTGGCGCTTGCCGCACCCACTGGAAAGGCTGCTCAGAGGGTAGGGGAGGCTGTTTTTGAAACAATCCGGCTCTTTGACCTGCCTGATGAAATAAAGGTTTCCCTGTCGGGCAAGGCATCCACGATCCACCGGCTGCTCGGGATCGTGCGGTCAAAGTCTCTGCCGCGATACAATAGGAATAATCTCCTGCCACATGATGTAGTGGTGATTGACGAGGCCTCAATGGTGGACCTCTCTCTCATGGCAAAGCTTGTGCAGGCTGTAAAGCCATCTGCAAGGCTTATCCTGCTGGGCGACAAGAACCAGCTTGCTTCTGTTCAGGCAGGCCATGTTCTGGGCGATATCTGCGATACCGGAGCAGTGTACGGATATTCGCAGGAACTCGTCGCCGATGTCAAAGAGATGATAGGATACGATCTTGAGACAGGCATTGAAAGCGGCATGCAGGACTCGGTCATTGAACTGAAGCGGACATACCGGTTCTCGCCGGAAAGCGGCATCTATCAGTTGAGCAGGTGCGTCAATGAAGGGGATGTGTCCTCCTGCATGGATATCATCAGGTCAGATGGTTATAAGGATATTCGCTTTTATGAAACTTCGGCAGAAGAACAGGTTGTCCGGAATCTGCAGACAATAATACTTGATGCATATTCTCCCTGTTTGAGGGGAACCGATCCTGGAGAGTGTTTGAGGCTGTTCAATTCATTCAGGGTATTGTGTGCCCTGCGGGAAGGCCCGGCAGGGGTAGTGCGGATGAATGCATTGATTGAACAGACCCTGGCAGCACATGGTCTGATAAAGCCCGCAGCACAGTATTACCATGGCAGGCCTGTTCTTATCACTGCAAACGATTATAACATGAGGCTGTTCAACGGGGATATCGGGATCATACTCTTCGACAAGGAAGACAGGGAGTTGCGGGCATTCTTTCCGGCACCTGCTGGTGCACCTCGGAAAATATCTGTCGCGCGGCTTCCGCAGCACGAGACCGCCTTTGCCATGACCGTTCACAAGAGCCAGGGATCCGAGTTCGATCATGTCCTGCTCATGCTGCCGGAGAAGGACGCTCAAGTGCTTTCGCGCGAACTGATCTATACCGGGATAACCAGGGCCAGGAACCGCCTCGATCTTTTCTTCGACATCGATGTATTTTCCGCAGCCGCAGCCCGGCGCACAAAGCGCACATCCGGCCTGCGCGACCTGCTTTGGGGGAAATCATCTGGATCCTGATAAGGATCTCTTTGCAGGGTTGCGGTATAGGAAATTCTCTAAAAAAATAAAGAGCTTTCGTTGAGATTGAAAAAACAACCATGACACCCTGCAAAAATCACTGTTGGGAGCGTTCCACCAACAGTCCTCCTCCCAGGAACATGACCGGGGAGAAACAGTTTTCTGAATATCTTATCTTTGGGAATGCGGCCCGATGAGGGCACCTTGCACTACAAGGTACGTGCTTTTTCTTGCAGAAACATAGGCCAGTTATACTATAACCCGCCACAGCGGGTCCGGGGCTCACAATCGAGATTGTCTTGAGCGCGAAAAACTAAATAGTGTCCATCCGGAAAGTATAACTCG
>DSAD01000220.1 GCA_011372875.1 Deltaproteobacteria bacterium | reverse complement strand
GGCATTTCTCTCCATCTCCACTTCGACAGACTCCCAGATGCCGCCTCTGCTCAACAGTATCGAGCCTGCACACGTGCCCCACACCGGCATGCCGGCTTCTAACAGGGACCTTACCGAGGGGCCAATGCCCGATGATATGATAAGCTTGGTAATGGTGGTGCTCTCTCCCCCCGGCAGGATCATACCGCATATATTCTCAAGGTCCTCGCATCTCCTGACGGGGCTGGTGGCCACCCCGCATCGACTCATAGAATGACGATGCTCCTCCACACCGCCCTGCAGCGCGAGTATGCCGATCATTACCAGCCTCTTGCCTGGAGAATTTCATTGTCCGGTATAGCCGAAATCTCAATACCTTTCATTGCACTTCCAAGGCCTGCCGATACCTTTGCAATGATCTCGGGTTTATCGAAATGAGCTGTTGCCTCAACGATTGCACGTGCCGTTACTTGGGGGTTGCCGGATTTAAATATCCCTGAACCGACAAATACCCCGTCTGCCCCCAGATTCATCATAAGCGCAGCATCACAAGGCGTTGCAATGCCTCCTGCCGCAAAATTGACCACCGGCAGTCTGCCGAGCCTTTTTACCTCGACAAGCAGGTCGGCGCTGCAGGCCAGCTCCTTTGCATATGAATACAGCTCGTCATCGGTCATGGAAACAGCCCGTCGGATCTCAAGCATAAGCTGCCGTATATGTTTTACCGCTTCAACAACGTTTCCAGTGCCTGCCTCACCTTTTGTCCGTATCATGCTTGCACCCTCGGATATCCTCCGCAAAGCCTCTCCAAGATTCCTGCACCCGCATACAAACGGCACTGAAAAGGCATGCTTATTGATGTGATGGCTCTGGTCCGCAGGGGTGAGCACTTCGCTCTCATCAATGTAATCGATACCGATGGCTTCGAGCACCCTGGCCTCGACAAAATGGCCTATCCTCACCTTGGCCATAACCGGTATGCTCACTGCATCCTGTATTTCCTTGATGATCGAAGGATCTGTCATACGTGCGACACCGCCATCCGCACGGATGTCGGCAGGCACCCTCTCCAGCGCCATAACCGCCACAGCCCCGGCTTCCTCGGCAATTTTCGCCTGTTCCGGAGTTGTCACATCCATGATCACGCCGCCCTTGAGCATCTGTGCCAGTCCCTTATTGACCACCATTCTATCCTCATTATTCATACTTGCCTCCCTGGTTAAATTGTTATATATCAATTTAACCATTGTTTATTTACTGTTTCATATACAACAAACTGCTTCAGTACAAGGGCTTTATGAAATACAAAGAGATTGCAGACAGACTGGAAAACGACATCATCAGCAATAAACGACCGGGCGATCGTCTCCCGGGGCTGAGAGAGATTGCAAAGGCCGAAGGGATAAGCCTCCTGACCGCCAGGAATGTCTATCTTCTTCTCACCAGGAAAGGGCTTATTACCACCCGCCAGGGCTCAGGCACCTTTGTTGCGTATTCCCGCCCAAAAGGGCCTATAGACCTTTCATGCATAGCCCCGCCTGAAGAATTCCTGTTCTGGATAGGCCGGCATCTGAGCATATCGCCCGAAGGACTGTCCGTATATGATCCGCCTCAAGGGTATGAACCCCTCATCATGCAGGCCCGTCAGTGGCTGGAACCGGCAGGAAATTGGGGTATGCCCATTATAACTGCAGGCTCTCAGCAGGCCCTGTTTCTAGCAGGCCTCTCTCTATTGAGGCCGGGAGATCTCGTAGCTGTTGAAAATCCGGGCTATACCGGAGCACGAAGGATATTCGAGTCACTTGGCGCAACAGTCAAACCAGTACCGTACATGGATACAAAAGATGCCCTTGATCACCTCAGAGACGACAGGATACGTATGTTCTACACAATGCCGCAGGCACACATACCCACAGGATCGCACATACCTCAGGATGTTAGGGATGACCTTCTGAGCACTGCCGAAGTTCACGATTTCTACATCCTTGAAGACGACCCCCTTTCTGATCTTACAGGAATCCGACCTCTCAAGGTGCGCGACAAATGCGAGCGGGTGATTTACATCAAAAGCCTCTCAAACATCCTCGGGCCGGGCCTGAGGATTGCCTTTGCGGTACTGCCTGAGCACCTGTACACATCCATGCTTAACCTCAAAGAGATAATCGACCTCTCCATATCCGGCATCCTCCAGCGGACGCTTTACGAAATAATGGCCTCCGGAGATCTCAAACGGCACATAACAAGGCTCAAGTCCGAGATGGTCGTGCGGGAAAAGCACATCCGCGATAAAATTCAATGGCCTTCCACAAGCCCCTGCCTCTGGATCAACACCCTCATTCCGGGCAGGATTCATATGGAAAAGCTGCTCAGGCTCGGGGTAAGGATAATGCCGGGCGATATATACGGCACGCAGTGGGCAGATCATATCCGCATATCCCTGATGTCAGCCTCCAGAGAAGATTTCTTTCAGGCAATGCAGATCATCCACGGTTATTTCCTTAAGAAATCGCTTCCGGAGCTAAAAAGCATGCTCTGATGCCCGACAACAGGCCTCTTTTAATCTGTCAGGCCCGATGATGGGGGAAATCTATTGCATAATCCTCCAAAAGGTATCTTCTGGAAATTCCCCTGCATCCATGTTCCAGTTCATCTACACAGATATCCTCCCGGTATCGAGGACCCCGGGATCAACCTCGTCAATGATGCGTACAATATCCGCATTCATCCGCTGCTTCTGAGCACCGTAAAAGGCGCGTTTCTTTTTCATACCGCCGGCAAATGCAAGTGTCTCGTCCATGAGCTTCTCCATAGGACATGCCTTGACAACAACATGGTGCTGTTCGCATTCGCTGCCGGAAAGGCGCGTCCCCAGGTAATACATCTCATCGAGCTTGTATTGCGGTATGGCTTTACGCACCATTGCCACCATGCCCGGCCAGAACGGTATGCCGAGGTCTACCTCGGGAAAGCAGAAGAAACCGCGGTCGGAGCGCATAAAACGGAAATCGAAGCAGCAGCACATGATAGCCCCTCCGGCAAATGCATGGCCGGTAATTGCGGCAACCGTGGGCATGGGATAGAGCAACAGTCTTCTCAGCAGGGCATTGAGCTTGTAGCAGAATCCCCTTACAGCATCCTGGTCCCCTTTCTGTACAAAAGGCATGAGCCAGTCGAGGTCTATCCCGTTGCAGAAGATCTTCTCATGAGCTGATTTCACCACAAGCGCATCGGCCTGGGTTTTATGTTCGATCTCATCGAGGACCTTCATGAATTCATCGATGAATGTCGGGTTGAATCTGTTTTCTCCATTGTTCATCACAAGGACGGCAACATCGTCTTTCAGGGTATACTCAAGCATGGACATATACGATCTCCTTTTGCATAAATCTTTGATATCGTATAGGTATCATTTTATTCCATATTTCTCAATAAGCCACAGACTCAATTCCGGAACATAGGTTATAACAAGAAGACCCCCGATCAGGATGATTATGAAGGGTACAGCGGCCCTGTAAAGGGTTATCACTGATTTGTCGAACCTTATGCATGATATGAACAGGTTCATGCCTACCGGCGGCGTTGAATAGCCGATTTCAAGATTTGTCAGAAAGATGATGCCCAGATGAACAGGGTTGATCTCATAGCTCATTGCAATGGGGATAATCAGCGGGACAACAACGATCAGGGCCGAATAGATATCCATGATACAGCCCACTATGAGCAGAAAGATATTCAGGGCAATCAAGAACACGATCTTCGAGGTGATGTGGGCCTGAATATATTCAAGGGCCATCAGAGGGATCTCTGCATCGATCATATAGGTTGTAAATGCAAGGGCCGAACCGAAAATGATGAAAATACCGCCTACAAGCATCATGCTCTGGTGCATTATCGTAGGGATATAGGCAATCCGGATGTCCCTGTGTATAAACACTTCGACAAGAAGGGCATATGCAACGGTAATGGATGCAACCTCGCCGAGCGTCACGAAGCCTCCGAATATCCCCACTACGAGAATAACCGGTATAAAGAGTTCCCATTTGGCTGCACAAGCTGTTCTTATGATAGCGGAAACAGAGAACTTTGTCCTTGATGTGTCTGCCCTTTTAGCGACAAATATACTGTAGATCGACAGTATGACAATGAGAAAAACCCCTGGAATCAGCCCTGCGGCAAAGAGCTGCGGGATACTTGTTTCAGAAACAACCCCGTATATGATGATAGGAAGGCTTGGAAAGAAAAGCAGTCCCAGACTTCCCGACGAGGTCAGCAGACCCAGCGAGAACTTCTCCTGATAGTTCTCCTTTATCAGAGCCGGGAACAGCAGCCCCCCAAGGGCTATAATGGTGACACCAGAGGCCCCGGTAAAGGCAGTGAAAAAGGCGCATGCAATCAATGATACGATGGCAAGCCCGCCTGGAAGCCACCCGAAGAGGGCCTGCGTGAAATCGACCACGCGCAGCGATGCCCTGCTTTCTGCCAGAACATAGCCTGCAAAGGTAAATATGGGGATGGTGTACAGAACCGGGTTATTGGAAAACTTGCTGTAGATATCGACGATCAGGGCTGCAAACTGAATATCCGAAAGATAGAAACCTGTCAGGGCAAATGCAGAGATTACCACGAAAACCGGTGCACCCATAAAAGCCATCAGCACAATGAATATGATGACAAGCCCTGTCAATGCATTCACCTTCCCTTTACAAGGGCATGGATATTATCCATGCAGCGTGCTGTAAAACGAAGGGCCACAACAGCAAAACCGATCGGTATGATCACCTGCAGAATCCATACCGGGATGTTGAAAAAGGCGATTACGCTCCCGCCCTGATAATCCATATATACAAAGTTAATGGACGCATATACGAGCACCGAGCATACGATAACTGAAAATGTGCAGGTGATGACTGCAAATATCCTTCTGGTCCTCACCGGCAGTATATGCCGGGCCAGTTCTATCTTTATGTGTTTCCCCTCACGGGCAGCCAGACCTGCCCCGAGAAAGGCCACCCAGAGCACCAGGTGCCGTACGATCTCGGCACCTCCCATAATGCCGAAAGAGAAGAAATTTCTCAGGATGATCTGAATCAGGACAAGGATCACCATTGCACTCAGTGCAGAGGCAAGAAGGATTTCCTCTACACGGGCGATATAATCAAAGAAAGTTCTGGTAAAAGGATGTGTATCGCCGCACTCAGGGCATGTTTCCATGCCTTCATAGATATACGCCCTACACTTCCTGCAGCGCATTCATTTCCCTCCTACTGGATTATTTCCACGGCCTTGTCTTCCGGATGAGCCTTCCGGTACTCTTCGACAAGCGATAGTGTGCGGTCCAGCAGCTCCTGGGAATACAGTTCTCCCACAAGGTTTTCCCTGGCCTGCTTGGCTGCATCGAAGATAAACTGCAACTCTTCCTTGTTATCAAGATCGCGCACAACCTGAATCCCGGCCTTTTTCAATATCTCGAGACATTTTGCATCATCTTCGCGTGCAGCCTTGACGATTTTCTCATGGGAATCTTTTGAGATCCTAAGGATGATCTTCTGACTCTTTGGAGATATCCTGTCCCAGATCTTCTTGCTTACCACGGTTGCGCCGCAGATATTCGATGAGGGAAACTCACCCATATAGCTGAACCTGGAATACCACTGAAAGGCAACAGCACCGTACGGGGTGGAATTTGCACAGTCGATCAGATTCGTTGACAGGGATGTCGCAACATCGGTAATAGAAAGTGATATGGGGTGAATGCCCAGTGCTTTGTATATTTCCCGGCCGATAGGTTCACCTTCCATTGTCCACCATTTCTGCTGCCTTGCGACCTCAAGCGACGTCAGAGGCACCTTGGAAAAGGTATAGATAAATCCCAGATCCATCCACCCGAGCACAACAAACCCCTTTTCTTCGAAAAGCCTGTTCATGGTCTCTTCCAGATTGGACCTGACATACCCCACCTCATCATAGTTAACAAATACATAGGGGATCTCGGTGACGCGGACCTCGGGTACGATCTGACCAAGACCCGGGCCCATGAATCCTCCACCATGAAGCTGTCCGAGCTTGATCTTTCTGAGGACATCCTTTTCATCTCCCTGCACCCCGCCCCAATAGATCTTGAACCCTACCTCGCCCCTGGTCTCATCCAAGATCCTGGCTGAAAGATCATCGAAAATATTCATGATGGAAGACCCTTTTGGTGCAAGAGTAGCCATCTTGACGACAATTTTAGCATCGGGTGCTGCATATACCTGGTGGCCTGCAGACAATCCCAGCATCATCAGCGACATTACAAGCATTCCCATATACTTCTTCATACCAGCTACTACCTCCCTTTCCCGGTCATTCAGGTATCAAATAAGATTTAAAAATACAGATCAACATTTTCCAGGAGCACCTTTGCCTTTCTCTTGGCGATCTCGTTGACAAAATTTTTCTCCGGAAACGCACCCACTGGTGTTGTTATCACCTTTTCAAGTGTCTGCACAAAAAGATCCCTGTCCTGTATCTGATAGGCATAGTACTGCGCATAAAGCAGATGAATGAACAGCAGTCTTGACTGCGAAAGCTCGAACGCCCGGTCGAAATGGAACTTTGCCTTGTCGGGATCACCGCCTATGGCCTTTGACCGCGAGGCGTAAAAGGCTCCGAGTGTTGCATGGGCACTGCCGTAATAAAATGATTCGTCCAGTTCGATTACCCGAAGCAGCATTGCCTCTACCTTGGGCAGGTCCATCAGCACCTCGGGGTCTGTAAGGCTCAGCGCTATCCAGGCCATCCATGTGTTTGCCGCCCAATACAGTGCCGGAACATCCTCTTTTGTGAATTCATCAAGAGACCTGGTGAATGCCGTTATTCCACTGTCGAAGCTCTCGCGGAAATACCTGTCCTTCAGCAGTACCCTGAGCGCATAATCCCTGGCTTTGCGGTATAGCATGCGTGCACGGGGCTTGTCTGTGTCTTCCACAAAGGCAAAGGTATAGCCGAAATAGCCTTCACAAGCCCTCAAAAGGAGCTTGTCATTCGGTGCGGCCTGAATGAAACCGTCAAGCTGGATCAGATTTGCAGGGAATGCATCCCGGACCATATCTACATCGGGATTGCGGTTCACTGAAATGTTCATCTCTTCCATGAGAGGATCCATGGATTTTACCATATATTCCGTCGTGGAACATCCGCATACTGCTACCGTCAGCACGATCAGCACTATCTTCAAGACTGAAACCGATCTCCGGACCATGTTACCTCCTTAAACAGTTTCTGATTAAACCATACCTGATAAACCAAAAAACTATAATCTGTATCAGCAGAAAAGCCGGGCCTGTTCATATCCGGCCAACCAGCCACTGTATATCTGCTGCCGGCATTATCATATCCGATCAGCTATGTTCCCTGTTCAAACCCGCTCTGTTAAACAATTCCCTTACAACGTCCTGCTTATAAAGTTCGTCCCTGTCTCTCACCCCTGTCATGATATACAGACCGGTATCCATGAGAATCCTGATGATCTGGTCTTCGCTTAAATCTTCAATTATGGCGTTATTGAGCATGACGGCAATACCGTGGTTGAAGGTCCACATCTTATAGAGAATATCCATTTTCTGCTTATAAGATAATTCATCCAACGGGCTGAACTTATCGAGCTTATCCATGGATACGCTGATAGCATAATCTCTCATCCTTTTGCTGAGGTCCATGTCCTTTTGTGCTGCTTCTGTAAAAAACAGCATACGGAAGAGTTGTTTCTCGTTCTTTGCAAACAGGATATAGCCGATTCCCATATCCAGGACTGAAATGCCCGTTCTCTCCTGAATCTGATATTGTATGAGAAGATCGATGGCCTTTTTGACAATTGCCTCTTCAAGCTCTTTCATGGACTTGATGCATGAGTAGATGGGCATGGTGGAAGATTTCATCTCACCTGCGATAGCTCGGGCCGAACATTTTTCCACACCATGAGTGCGCACGATCTGAAAGGCTGCATCAATGACATCCTGGGCCTGATATTTACTCTTTGCAGGCATAACGAACCCTCACCCTCCCCCATAACATATGTTATATAACTGCCGCTGCATCTCCTTGTCAAATACAATCAGGATCGTGAAAGAAAAAACCCGGGCTTATTGTCTTTATATGAAATCACCGATATATTGTTACAGCCGATTTAATTCCCAGCCAATTTAGCCGGTGTAAAAGTATGCCAGGATAGCCGATAAAAAACCGGCCACCATATTCATCTTATTCGAAAACTTTCTTCGCAATCTATATAGTTCCTTTTATTAGAACTGGAAACAGTCTACATATCCATGATAATATGTCAAATAAGAGACACCTGAGATGGTTTTATATTGCGATTTTATTCGAGTCCCCAATAGATACCCTTGTATTGATCATTTAAGGGCTAAGTAATCACACTTATGGAGGATGCAAGCTATCGAGTTAGAAAACGAGAGAAGCACCAAAAACTAGCTTTTGCTAACAGGATTGTACTCAAGTAGAAGGAGATATAATCAAAAGTTGTGGATAGAGGAGAAAGAAAGAGCGTATCCTTTGGTTTGCTAAGAACCAAAAAATAAAAGGAGGATACGCTCATGGATAAGATTAGCCTGAAACAGGAAGCAGGT
>DSAD01000264.1 GCA_011372875.1 Deltaproteobacteria bacterium | reverse complement strand
CAAAAAGGCCTCCACAACAGATTTTATGCTGATATATAATCGCAATATTCATTTCCTGTCAACAACCTTTAAAGTATATACCCTGTTTCTGCCGATGAAGCATATTGACTATACAATCTCAGGAGGAACATCCACGTGGGGGAATTCGACGAGCTTATCGAAGAGTTTGTTACTGAATCCAGAGAACACATTGCAGATATCGAAGATGATCTTATAAAGATAGAATCCGATATGGAAAACATCGACTCCGATGTTATCAACAGGGTCTTCCGCGCAGCCCATTCCATTAAAGGCTCTGCGAAATTTCTTGACCTGATCAATATCGGCAATCTAGCCCACAAGATGGAGGATGTTCTGAACCTTATCAGGTCTGGAAAACTTATTCCCACAAGCGCAATCGCGAATCCTCTGCTTCAGTCGGCCGACATGCTCAAAAGCATGTTCGAGGATGTAATGGCAAGCAATGATATGGATATATCGGAACATGTGAACCAGCTCCAGAGTATCCTCGATGGAGGGGCATCCAAGGCGCCACCGGAAGCGAAGAAATCGAAAAGCGGCACATCCGGGGCTTTGCTCGACGCCTTTGATCTCGACAGGGAGATCATTGCGAAAAAACTCGAACACGCCCAAGTATATATCGTTGAGTTAAAGCTCAAGAAGACAGAGCTGAACCCCTTCATGGACGAACTGAACAACCTGGGGGAACTTCTTGGAACTTGTCAGACACCATCCGGAAACTCCCGGATTCTGTTTACCTCGATCATGGAGCCTGAAATGGTCCCTATGGCACTCGATATAGAGAGTTCCCAGGTAACACAGGTTCACAGCGACATGCTCTCAACACCGAAAATCGAAGTCCCTGTCAAACACAGTCAGGATATAAAACCGAAACGCCAGGAGAAATCACCGGCAAAACAGGAGCAGAAAACACCTCCGCCGATAAAAGCCTCTGTTGAGGTAGAACCTCAAGAGAGTGAAGAGATAGAAGCTCTGGAACCTTCACCCACAAGAAAACCCTTTTCAAGAGACGAAGAACCCGAGAAACCTGAAGAGGAAGACAATTCATTCATCACCTTCTCGCTCGAAGAAGAGACGTATGCAGTACCTATCCGGACAATCGAGGAGATCATCGGTCTTCAGGATATCAGCCTTCTGCCCAATGTGCCTGATTTCATCAAGGGGGTCATCAATCTACGCGGCGACCTGGTACCCATCATGGATCTCCGGCTCAAGCTCGGACTTGAAGAAAAAGAATACAACCCTCTCACGGTATTCCTCATTGTCAGAGTCGAGGAACGGGTTATGGGCATGGTTGTCGACAACGTGGCCGATGTCCTTGTTATCGACCCCTTGAGAATTCAGAAAACGCCCTCATTTTCTGCACACATATCCACCGACTTCATCGAAGGCGTGTATAAGGACACTCAGGAACAGATGGTTATCCTTGTAAACCTGCCCTCACTTATCAAACCGGATGAATGGGAAGTCGGCGGATACAAGGCTACGTCCTTCTAGTCATGATAAACGTGTGGACAATAAGGCCTGCCATACCCATCGAAATGTAGGTGTCTGCCAGATTGAACGTCGGCCAACGGTAAGGGCCCAGGTAAAAACTCAGAAAATCCACCACCTCGTTGTGTATCATCCTGTCCGTAAGATTGCCGATGGCCCCGGCAACAATGAGGCTGATAACGATCTTCAGCAGTAAAGAGTCATCTTTTTCCTGCCAGAAAACAGCAAAAAGAAACCCGAGGGCTATAATGGTAACAGCAAGGAAAAAGTAAGTCCGGTAAGAAGCAGGCATGCCCTGCAATATACTGAACGCGGCGCCGGTATTGCGCATGTGGATGATATCGAAAAAACCGGGAATAACATTAAATCCTGTCCCCACAGAAACATCCCGGCATATGAGCCACTTTGTCCACTGGTCCAGCCCGTAGCAGGGGATCACCAGAAACAGCCCCCATCTCATAACAGTGCCAGGTGCGCTGCCGCCTGAACTGTTCTGTTTCTTGATCATCAGGTCCCTCTCGCCTTAATCAGCGCCATACATTCAAACAGGTATTATACACATTAACACTGTGGGAGAGGCTTCAGCCGCACCCACAGTGTTAATTACTTCTCCAACTTGAGATATCTTCTACGTGAGTTGTGCAGCGCACCGGGCGCATATCTCGGAATGAGCAGGGTTTTCCCCGATATCATCGCTATAGTGCCAGCAGCGCGGACATTTCCCTCCGGATGCTTTTTCCGCCTGAATCCTCAGCTGCGGGAGTTCCTCGTTCTCGATATACGGGCCGCCCCCCTGTTCCACGCTGACCCCGGAACAGATAAATACATCGCCAAGTATGGGCTCGATCTCGTGAAGAAAGTCATAGGTATCGCCTGCGCATATGAGGGTGACCCTGGCATCCAGAGGATGGCCGATCACCTTGTCCCGTCTTGCCTGCTCCATCTGCTTCGATACTTCCTGACGCAGCACAATGATACGACCCCATTTAGCATCGAGGGCTTCATCCTTCTTGTTCCCGTCGGATATGGGCATGACGCTCAAATGGACACTCTCTTCCTTCCCCGTAAATCCGGGGATAAAGTCCCATATCTCCTCGGCAGTAAAGGCAAGGATGGGTGCAAGAAGCCTTGTGAGATCGGCAAGTATCATAAAGATGGCGCTCTGTGCAGACCTTCTCTCCGGGGAATCCGGCTTGTATACATAGAGCCTGTCTTTTAAGATATCGAGATAGAACGAACTCATGTCCACAACACAGAAATTGTGTACAAGCTGGTAGATGACATAGGGTTCGAATTCTTCATAAGCCTTGCGCACCTTCTCGATGAGCTGCTGGGTCTTATGAAGGGCAAACCTGTCAAGCTCCATCATATCCTCAAAGGCAATCCTGTCTTTTCCCGGATCAAAGTCATGGAGGTTCCCCAGCATGAACCGGCATGTATTCCTGATCCTCCGGTAGGTCTCCACCAGACGCTTTATGATCTCGTCGGAAATCCTGATATCTGTCTTGTAATCCTGGGCGCTGACCCAGAGCCTGAGGATCTCTGCCCCGTATTTAGAGATGATCTCCTGTGGGGATATGGTGTTGCCCAGCGACTTGGACATCTTGCGCCCATCACCATCCACCACGAATCCATGCGTCAACACGGTCTTGTATGGGGCTTTGCCCCGTGTTCCTACCGATGCGAGCAATGTAGAGTGGAACCACCCCCTGTGCTGGTCAGAGCCCTCGAGATACATATCTACAGGCACACCAAGTCTAGGGTCTTGCTCGCACACTGCCGCATAGCTCACCCCGGAGTCGAACCAGACATCGACAATATCGTCTTCCTTGTCGAATTCGCTGCCGGAGCATTTGGGACAGTTCATGCCTTCGGGCAGAAGTTCTCTCGATGAACGGATAAACCAGGCATCTGCACCTTCTTTTTCGAATATCCCTGCCACATGATCGGCTATCTGTTTCGACATGACAACTTCACCGCAGTCCCTGCAGTAGAATACCGGGATGGGCACACCCCATGACCGCTGCCTTGAGATGCACCAGTCGGGCCGGTTTTCCACCATGGAATATATCCTGTTCTGGCCCCAGTGAGGGATCCACCTGACCCTTTTGATAGATTCGAGCGCCTTTTTTCTCAGCTCGCCTATCTGCATTGAGATAAACCACTGATTGGTGGAGCGGAAGATGATGGCATTCTTGCACCGCCAGCAATACGGGTATGAATGGGCATAGTTGTCTGCGGAAAGGAGTGTCCCTGCATCTTTCAATGCAGCGTTCACATCATCGTTGGCATCAAAGACGAATTTGCCTGCAAACCCCTCCACATCCTTGGTGAACCTCCCATCATTATCCACCGGCGCATAGATGTCGAGACCGTAGACCTTCCCGATCTCGTAGTCTTCCTCACCATGACCCGGAGCAATATGAACGCAACCCGATCCTGCCTCGAGGGTTACAAACGGGGCAATGATCATGAGCGATTCCCTGTCGTAAAGAGGGTGTCTTGCCTTCATACGTTCAAGGATCCCTCCCTTGAATACAGCCAGCGTGCTGTAATCACCAACACCTATGTCCTTCATCACCTGCTCGACAAGGTCTGTTGCCATGATAAGCACGCCGAGGCCCTGCGTCTTCACAGCAGAATATTCCAGGTCGGGATGCAGGGCAACAGCAAGGTTGGCAGGGATTGTCCACGGGGTGGTAGTCCAGATGACCACATGAGTGTCATCTGCATATGCCTTGAGCTCGGGAATCTTTTCAGAGACATCGGAGATCATTTTGAACCTGACAAAGATGGCAGGGGTCGTCTGATCGTGGTATTCCACCTCTGCCTCTGCCAGGGCTGTCCCGCAGGTGGCACACCAGTATACGGGCTTACGCGCCTTGTACATGGAATTGTTGCCGATAAATTTGCCGAGCTCCCGGACAATGGTGGCCTCGTAGCTGTATTTCATGGTAATGTACGGATCATCCCATATGCCCAGTACGCCGAGACGTTTGAACTCTTCTCTCTGGATATCGAGAAACCTGTGCGCGTATTCCCGGCACTTCTTCCGTATCTCGGCCTTGGTCATATTGCCCGCCTCATCACCCATCTCGATCTCAACCTGGTGCTCAATGGGAAGACCATGACAGTCCCACCCTGGAAGATAAAATGTGTTATGTCCCATCATGAAAAACGACTTGACGATAATATCCTTGAGTATCTTGTTCAGGGCAGTACCTAAGTGTATGTGTCCGTTTGCATATGGGGGACCGTCATGGAGTATGAATCTCTCCCAGTCCCTGGATTTATCCAGAATCTTCTGGTACAGGTTCTCATCATCCCACCTCGAAAGCATTTCAGGCTCTTTGTTTACAAGCTTCGCTTTCATGGGAAATTCTGTCTTGGGTAAACACAGTGTATCCTTGTAATCCATCCTATCCTCCTTACATATTCACGAAAGCAGAATCTATCCCATGAAACAAAGAATTGTCAATGCCTCGGATTTGTCCTTAATGAACTACCCCGCTGCAAGCTTTCGAGGTATCATCTGAATCAAGCGGCAATGCCTGTGATTACTGTTTCAACACCTCCCGTGCAATGACGAGCCGCTGAACCTCGGATGTACCCTCATAAATAGTGGTAACCCGTGCATCACGGAAGAGGCGTTCCACCTTGTATTCCTTGGTATAGCCGTATCCGCCGTGAATCTGCAGTGCCTGATATGCCGCCCTGTTTGCAAGTTCCGAGGCAAAGAGCTTTGCCATGGAGGCCTCCTTGGTAAAACACAGGCCCTGGTCCTTCCGGTCGGCAGCAGCCAGGGCAAGCCAGCTTGCAGCCTCGATCTGGGTTGCCATGTCGGCAATCATCCACTGTATCGCCTGAAACGAACTGAGACTCCTGCCGAACTGCTTACGCTGCCTGCCATAGCTGATCGCCTCATCCAGGCACGCCCTGGCAATCCCCACCGCCTGTGAAGAGATACCGATCCGCCCGCTGTCGAGTGCGTTCATGGCAACCTGAAAACCCTGACCCTCCTTGCCCAGGAGGTTCTCTTTGGGTACCAGGCAGTCCTCAAAGATCAATTCCACCGTGTTCGAGGCCCGAAGCCCCATCTTTTCTTCAGTCGCACCGATGGAAAAGCCGGGAGAAGATCTTTCGATAATAAAGGCGGACAGTCCCTTGCTGCCCTTTTTAGGGTCTGTCCGTGCAATGAGATTTATCTTGTCTGCATAGGCGCCATGGGTGATAAAGATCTTGGTACCGTTTATAAGATAGTGATCGCCCTTGTCTTCTGCACGCATAGTCATACTTCCGGCATCCGAACCGGCACCGGGTTCTGTTACGGCAAATGCACCAAGCATCTCTCCTTTTGCCAGGGGAACCAGATGGGTGTTCTTCTGCTCCTGCGAACCGAATTTCAAGAGCGGCTCGGTAGAAAGGTTTGCCACCGACATGGTTACCGCAGTGGATGCGCATGCATAGGCTATCTCCTGCAAAGCGAGGCAGTAACCGACCGCCCCGGTTTCCGACCCCCCATACCGGGTTGGCACCATCATGCCCATCAGGCCGAGCTGGCCCATCTTCTTGATGCTCTCGTGGGGAAAGATTTCCTCCCTGTCCCTCCTGCCTGCATGGGGCTCGAGTTCCTTTCTCGCAAAGTCCCTGGCCATCAGCCGTATCATCTCCTGTTCACTGGTCAATTGAAATGCCATTACCCCTCCTTAAGGGACAAAGATCACGACCAGCAGTTCGGTTGCCTCGCTGGTAGGGTTGCTCAGCTTGTGGTGCAGTGCCGAATTGAAATGGATGTTTCCGCCTTCTTTCAGTTTCGTAATATTCTGCCCCACCTGAATGGAAAGTCCTCCCCTTAAGACGTAGATGAACTCTTCACCTTCATGGTGGTATTCAGCACCACTGTGTTCGGTCTTCGCCTCAATGGTGACGAGATATGCGTGCAGATGCCTGTCCAGGCCGGGTTGGGTGAGCGAGACATAGGCATATGAATCCACTCTTTTCTTATGGCTTCGGGCACGTTTCTTCGAGGCCTTCCTTTCCTCCTCGTCCTCTACCTGCTCAATATCCATCTTGAACGTCTGGCCGAGCTGAAGCACCAGAGATACCGGGGGAATCACCTCGTCATTCTCAACCTGGGCCAGGGCATCGAGAGGATATCCTGTTTCAAGGGCGAGATCCTCCAGAGATATCCCTTTTTCTTCCCGTATAGAACGGATCCGCTGGCCAAAGGTCTTCCACGTCTTCTTTTTTTTCAAGATTCTCCTCCCTGTCTTATATCGAGATCAGTATCCCTCCGGTTCAGATCAACATCTCCGTAAACATATGGGTTGCGATCTTGCCTTCTTGTATCGTTATTGCACCAAATGCCTTTTTTGTACTCATTATACAATCAATACACCACTTCGGCAAAATCTTCACGGCATTGTCGAAATACCCCGCAGAAAACCTCCAAAATATCGAAAAGCTCTTTTATTCCCGGCCGATCTGATTGGAATCAATAAATCTGACAATTGCAAAAGAATATAAAAAAGGGTATTCTGTGTTTCTTATGCAAAATATGATAAAATTCATGGTCGGGATATTATTCCTGGTTCTTGCTGCAATCTCATCACCTGCATCTGCAGATGTCACAATTAACGGATACACCTTTTCAGATGACAGCACAGAGCTTCATATGAATCCTTACTTCAGTACCTATTCAAGAAGGGTGGATTTTCAGACAAGTCTTTATGGATACGGCAATTTTGGAGGTTACAGTCTTTCCCAGGTTTTCCACCAGACCTTTACCATCGAAGGCATAGAATGTATTGTTATCCGCGAAGACATATCCATACCCAAATCAGGGCGTTTATCCTCAAATGTGGATGTCCATAATATCTACCTCTACTACGCAAAGGACACTCTGGATAATATCCATGTCCTCCAGATGGCATACTATGGTGATCAGGGAACCATAATATGGGACTATACAGACCTGCCTGAAGGCAATACGACCCTCAAATATCCTAAAAGCCCGACCTCCGGCCAGGAAATATTCTTCGGAAAGGTCGGCTTTAAGATCCTCCCCCTGGGAAAGGCTTTCTTCACCACGCTGGTTTTCGATTCTCTTCCCTATGCCGACGGTTCCATAACCGAATATCTCACCTATGGTATAGGGATCTTTTCCATGGGGCACAACTGGAACAGCTCTATCAACGGATATTCAAAGACCGGTTTTCCACCTGAACTCCTGGAAGATGACGAGAGCTCCTGGGATGAATGGCGGGAAGATCACTGCTTCATATCCGCTAGTTCCCCATAGATCCAGGCATTCCGGGCACATATGCCATGAATCCTGTGCGAAAAAGCTTTTTCCGGCTTAATCGGTTATACGACAAGCATAATGAGCACATATAAGAAGGCATGGCTCTCCATATTCCATCTGACCCTTTATGCTTATTCGGATTGGGGTTTGTCATCTTCTTAAACGGACAGCCCTCTGATTTTATAAAAACACTCTTCATAAAAACGCCTTGACATCACAGCCGAATAGATATGAAATATCTTACGGTGAAGACAATCAGTACAAGGGCTGAACAACCACGACCGGGTAATACCATAAAATTCATGACAGGTGACTTATGATCGCATACCAGGTAACAGTACCGACACAGAACACCCCGGGCAAGCTTGCCGAGGTATCAGGGATTCTTGCAAGGGAAAAGATCAATATCCGTGCAATCACCATCTCATCCTTCGGGGAACACGGTTTTTTCAATATCCTGGTCGATGACCCCAAACTGGCAAAAAAGATCCTCAACAAGGAAGGCATCCGGGCCGATCTTGCCGAGGTGTTAGCAGTCCTTCTCGATGACAAGCCAGGGGGCATGAATAACCTTGTTCAGCTTCTGGCGGCCAAGGGCATCAACATTGAGAATGCATACGGCTTTGTCCTGGAAAGCAACAAGACTGCAGTGTTTGTCATCAATGTCTCCGATCTTACCGAAACTCAGAAGATCTTGAAGGAACATGAGTTCAAGACCATCAGCGCTGAGGCACTGGCGACCATAGAACCCTTCCACTATCTGAAATATTAAACAGAAGGTTAAGGGTTTTAGGTATCTGTAACGAGATATAATCAAAAGTTGTGGATAGAGGAGAAAGAAAGAGCGTATCCTTTGGTTTGCTAAGAACCAAAAAATAAAAGGAGGATACGCTCATGGATAAGATTAGCCTGAAACAGGAAGCAGGT
>DSAD01000068.1 GCA_011372875.1 Deltaproteobacteria bacterium | reverse complement strand
TTGAAACAGGGATGAGGCTAAAATTACATGGGGGGTTCTGATGCAGGTAACACCGGAAATGATGCGAGAACAGCGTTTCAAGGTAAAGCTTTCAGGCTTTGACAAGGATGAGGTCGTAAGTTTTTTAAACGATATCGCAGAAGACTTGGAAGAACTTCTGGAAGAGAATTCTCTCCTCAAGAGCGAACTTGACACAATGAGAAGCAAACAGAAAGATCTTGAGGATCTTTTTCTGTCCGCCAAGCAGTTCTCGGATGAAAAAATCCGAAAGGCCGAAGCTGATGCCGCCGTTATCACTTCCGAGGCACAAAAACAGGCTGACTCGCTCGAAGAGCAGGCCCGGAATTCAATATCAGAGGCAGACAATAAGAGCATCGAGATCTTAGAGGATGCACGGGTCAAGGCAGACGAGATCCTTGAGGAAGCCCGTCTGAAAAAGTCAGCGATAGAACATGAAATCATGGAGCTGAAGTCAAAAAGGATCACTCTCCTAACCGATCTCAAAGGGGTTCTGGGCTCCTGCCAGAGCTGGATACAGGAGATGGGAAATGTGGATTCGCGGCAGCAATGATTCGACCATAGTAGAGTGCAGAATTCACCCCAATTCCAGCAGGGATTCTATCGACGGAATCAAGGAAGACCGTCTTTGTGTCCGGTTGAGCGCCCCACCAATAGAAGGAAGGGCAAACAAGGCTCTGATAAGGTTCTTCTCGAAACAGCTGCATCTGGCAAAAGCCAGGATCACCATCATTCAGGGGGAAAAAAGCAGAATAAAGGTGCTCTGCCTTGAGGGCATCGGCACAGAGGAAGTATTGTCGGGCCTGTCTATTACTCTATAACCTTGACGCCGCGATACCCCAGATTGGTAAGCTCCTCAGCTATGGCAGAGGCGTTTCCTCCGGAAATACGGAAGTGATGGGCATTGTCATCGCCGTTAATGGTCATACCGGCACTGATAATATAGCTGCCCTCCTGTTCAATTATGGAAACAACCTCATCAAAGGAACCGTGAACACTCTTTAGAATAACGTCAATGCGTGCACCGGCCTTGAGTACGCCCATGATGTCGATAAAGGCCTTCAGGATATCGTTGACCGTAATGATCCCGAGGATCTTTCCATCTTCGACAACCGGCAGACACCCGATGTTCTTCTCATATATAATAAGGGCCGCCTTTTCCAGAGTGGTATCACATGATATCGTGTACGGGTTCTGGATCATGACATCACTTACCTTGAGCGTTTCAAGCATCGATGCGAGTATGGCCTGTTTTAAATCTCCGAGAGTTACCAGCCCTATAAACAGGGTGTTCTCAACAACGGGTAGATGCCGGACAGAGTGTTTCTTCATGATCATGAGCGCGTCACGGATACCGGCATCACGGCCAATGGTGATGAGGTCTTTTATCATCCACGATTCAACTTTCATATATATACTATACCAAAATATTTCCCGGATTGGAACCGTCTTTATCTGTATCTCTTCACATCAGGTCTTTCCTTCATAGCTCGTCTCAGCACATGCAGATGCTCGATGGCTTCTTCCCTCGTGTTTACAATTCCCTCGGCTCGTGCAGTTTGCACCTCCTGCAGCAATCTGCCGACCACCGGGCCCGCCGAGATATCGAGTGTCTGCATAATATCGTTGCCGTCAATAAGAAGGGATTGTTTGTGAACCTGATAGATATCCAAAAAATGACTCCATAGCGCTTGAATCTTCTCTTTCAGGCTGTCATGTTCAAATGTTGCTTCTCCGGCCGACCTCTTCCATGCCAACGCAAGAAGAAGGACCTCTGGAAGACAGGATGATGACACTTCGCAAAGAAGGTGAACCGCTCGAATCGGTAATTTCCTTTGTGAAAGGATCTCTTGAGCGAGTTTCTGTGATGCAAGCGTGAGTTTTATTGTAGAGACAGCCCTTGATGAAAACCTGAGCGACGAACATATTTCTGCGGCATTTAGAATTCCAAGTTCCGTTATAAACACTGTTGAATCTGGACCCCTACCGGACAGACCTGTTGGGTGAAAATGGAGTATCCCGGATACAAAAGCAGCTAGACGTAACACACATGCCCTGGATAATCCTGCCTCTACCTCCTGTGCAAGCTCCTGAGAGCTTCCCGGGAGGAGTTTTTCCGCATCATAGACAAGACCATCTATCTCGCGAGCTAAAAAAAGAGCGGATCGCAAACCCCTAAGCGCCATGCTTATGTCCTGATATCGAATATTGGGGAAAAGGGCATCGATCAGGCCAGTTGTTTCCATAAGGGCAAAAAAGCTCGAACCGTTCGGACCACAAAGCGCCTTTATAAATTCTTGTTTTACCCGCTCAGCCGAAACAGTTCTTAGACGTGACGCATGTTTTTTTAACAAGGCAACCGTTGAGGCTGCAACAGGAAAACCCAGCACGACGGAAAATCTCAGACATCGTACCAGCCGTGCCGGATCATCCCTTAGATTTTCTTCAGAGACAAGCCTGATAACACCATGATCAAGATCAGCGAGCCCGCACACAGGATCTATAAACTTCTTATCGCAAAGGTCATACCCCATCGCATTGATGGTAATGTCGCGTTTTCTCAGATCAGATTCGATATCCTTGCCTTTCGGAGAGGAAATATCTATGGTATTAGAGCCTTTACGTGATATCCTGACAACACCACGTTTTTTGTCCATCCAAAACGCGCTTGAAGAAAGCCTTTGTGAAATCTTCTCAGCAAGGGTGCCTACATCGGAAAAGGTTACGATATCAAAATCCTGCGGATCCTTTCCGAGCAACATATCACGGACACACCCTCCTACAAGATAGGTCTCCTTTGGAAAGAGATCTTCAATAGCGCTGAGTGTTCCATTACTTGAGACGAGTCTCGACAGATCGTGCATGTGCCTCCAGATTTTCCGCCCGTGCTATCTTTACTGCCAGAGGGCCGATTGCTTTGGCAGCATCACTGCTGAATCCGATCAGAGAGGATCTCTTAACGAAATCATACACCCCAAGCGGTGAGGAGAACCGGGATGTCGACCCTGTGGGCAGTGTATGATTCGGTCCTGCAATATAATCACCCATGGCCTCGGGAGAATAGTACCCGAGGAATATAGCCCCGGCATTTCTGACTTTGCCTAGATGCTCATATGCATCCTGCACCATGAGTTCGAGGTGCTCCGGGGCCACACAATTCGACACAGTGAACGCCTCGTCAAGATCACGGGTAATGATACATGCCCCGTGTTTTCCCAGGGACTCTGCAATCACATCCTTTCTCGGCAATCTTTGCATTTCGATTTCCAGCCGTTTAACAACAGCTCTTGCCAGAGACTCGCATGGGGTAACAAGCATGGATGAAGCCATGGGATCATGTTCGGCCTGGGAGAGGAGGTCTGCCGTGACCATATGTATATCAGCGTTCTCGTCTGCAATCACGAGAATCTCCGATGGCCCGGCAAAAGAGTCGATCCCTATTGTCCCCTGCAAGACCCTTTTTGCGTGCGCCACATAGATATTGCCGGGCCCCACAACCTTGTCAGCCCTGGGGATACTCTGTGTGCCATAGGCAAGGGCGGCTATGGCCTGGGCACCTCCCACGCGGTATATCCTTTCGACACCGGCAATATATGCAGCCGCAAGCAGGGTGTCGTTTACCTTGCCTGCCGGTGTTGGAGAAACGACAATAATCTCGCCGACCCCGGCAATTTTAGCGGGAATGACATTCATGAGCACGGTCGAGGGAAAGGCATTTTTCCCTCCGGGAATATAAATACCGACACGGTCGATAGGGGTAACCTTCTGTCCGAGAATAATACCGTCCTCTTCAGTGGTTATCCATGAATCCTCTTTCTGGTGAAGGTGGAACTTTTCTATCCTTTCTGCTGCCTGCTGCAAGGCCTCGGCAATTTCGACATCCACCCTGGAAAACGCATCTTCTATCTCCTCGCGGCAGATTACTATCCCAGTCTTTTCAGGATCGAACCCGTCAAATCTTGTCGTATAGTTGAAAAGCGCAGCATCGCCCTGACCTTTTACTGCCTGAATTATCTCTCTGACTGTCCCATCAACTTCCTGAGGAACCAGCCTGATACGTTCCAGCAGGGTGTTCAGCCTGTCCTGCCATGATCCTTTTTTCGTCTCGATAACCTCAATCACAATCCACCCCTTACTCTTTGTACCCTGGCACCAAGGCTTACGAGCTTTTCGTCGAGATTTTCATACCCTCTGTCAAGGTGGTAAATCCGCCTTATCTCGGTCATCCCTCTGGCATTGAGTGCTGCAAGAACAAGGCTCGCCGAAGCCCGCAGATCAGTGGCCATCACCGATGCCCCCTGGAACTGATCAACACCCTGCACTATTACGGTATGGCCTTTTTCCTCAAGTCGCCCGCCGAGCCTTACAAGTTCCGGCACATGCATGAACCGGTTTTCAAAGATGTTCTCCGTAATACTCGAGGTACCAGGAGTAACGCAGGCAAGTGCCATTATCTGTGCCTGCATATCAGTGGGAAATCCCGGATAGGGAACAGTATCTACGTGTATGGGCCTAAACTCCTGTTTCCCGTTCACTTGAAGGCTTCCGTCGTCCCTGTGGGTAATCGCAATCCCCATCTCCAGGAGCTTTTCGATAACCGCGACCACATGATCAGCCCGCGCACCCTTCAGGACAAGATCTCCCCTGGTTATGCCGCATGCAATGAGAAACGTCCCCACTTCGATCCTGTCGGGAATAATGCTGTATTCGAGCCCGGAAAGGGATGTCGTACCGTCAATGGTTATGGTGCTCTGGCCCGCTCCATCTATTTGCGCCCCCATTGCCATAAGGGCATGGGCAAGATCGACGACCTCCGGCTCTTTTGCAGCACCTTCAATAACTGTTGTCCCTTCAGCAAGGCTTGCAGCCATCATTATGTTTTCGGTACCTCCAACCGTAGGGGTATCAAACACGATTCTGGTTCCCTTGAGCCCCTCGGTAAAGGCCATCACATATCCGTGCGACAGGTTTATGTCCGCCCCCATCTTTGTAAGGGCCTTTAAATGCATATCAATGGGCCTCACACCGATAGCACACCCGCCTGGCAGTGAAACCTTGGCTTTTTTATACTTTGCGAGAAGAGGGCCAAGCACAAGGATCGATGCCCTCATACTCTTTACAAGATCATATGGGGCCTCGTATGAACCGAGCTTCCTCGGGTCTATGACAATACAGCCATTATCCGGACACTCAATGACCATTCCAAGCGTTGCGAGCACCTCGGTGATCGTGCTGATGTCACGAAGCACGGGAATATTGGTATATGTGCAGGTATTATCGGCAAGGATCGAGGAACACAAAATCGGCAGTGCAGCGTTTTTGGATCCCGAGATATTCACCTCCCCCGTAAGGGGAACGCCGCCTTCTATGATAAACTTATCCATCTTTTCGCTCCACGACAACTACCCGGTCTTTTCCGGAGAGATCCTTTATCCAGGAATGCGTCCTTATCCCTCCTGCAGACCTTATCAGGTCGTCTATCTTTTCTTTCTGCCCGTATCCGGTCTCCATGATAAACCGACCTTTTCTTCTCAGATGGTCTCCCACGTTCCTTACGATCTCTTTTATTATATCAAGTCCGTCATTTCCACCAAAAAGGGCACCATGCGGTTCATACAGAAGAACATCGTCCTCAAGATCCGGTGCCTGGGAATTGCCAATATAAGGCGGATTCATGATTATAAGAGGAAATCTGGCCTTCACAGGTGAAAATCCGTCACCCACGAAAAAAGCTGCTCGATTCGCCACACCGTGCAATGTGGCATTTTTTATAGCCACATTTATTGTTTGCCGGGTTACGTCGCTACCGAAACCTTCAAGGTCCCCCCTCTCGGCAAGGACAGATACGATCACAGCCCCGGAGCCCACCCCCACCTCCAGAATCTTTTCTCCCAAAGGGGCCATTGCCAATGCCTGTTCCACGAGAAGTTCGCTCTCGGGCCGCGGAATAAGCACCTTGGCGTTGACATGAAAGGTCCTTGAATAGAATTCTTTTTCGCCCAGAATGTATGCAACAGGCTCTTTAAGCGACCTCCTTTTCAGGAGCCCCCTGTATGATTCAAGTTCTTCGGCTGCCATTGGACGATCCATGTCAAGGTAAAGATCTATCCGTTTTATGCCCAGAGCATGTCCAAGGAGCAGTTCAGCATCGAGCCGGGGGGACTCGACACCTTTACTTTCCAGATAAGGGCTCGACCAGGAAAGGATTTTCCTGATGGTCCATCCCACGGGTCAATCTCCGGAAGAACTGAGCGCTTCGGCCTGATAATGGGTAGAGAGCTCGTCTATAAGCTCATCCAGATCCCCTTCGAGAATCTGGGGGAGTCTATGCAGTGTGAGGTTAATCCGATGATCCGTTACCCTTGCCTGTGGATAATTGTATGTTCGAATCCTCTCGCTTCTGTCTCCTGATCCCACTTGGGAACGCCTTTGAGAAGCGATCTCTTTATCTTTGTCTTCCTGCATCTTTTGCAGGATACGTGAGCGAAGCACCCTCATGGCGCGGGCCTTGTTCTTATGCTGAGATTTTTCATCCTGACAGGCAACCACAATCCCTGTGGGAATATGGGTGATACGGACCGCGGATTCTGTCTTGTTAACATGCTGACCGCCGGCTCCGGATGACCGGTAGGTGTCGATCCTGAGATCCGTGGGATCAATATCCAGATCGAGCTCTTCTGCTTCGGCAAGTACTGCTACAGTTACAGCAGAGGTATGTATCCTTCCGCTCGCCTCGGTTGCCGGCACGCGTTGAACCCGGTGAACACCGCTTTCATACTTTAACCTGGAAAAGGCGCCATTCCCTTTTATTCCTGCGATGACTTCCTTAATCCCGCCGATGCCCGTATCATTGATATGCAGTATCTCGATGCCCCAGTTCTTTTCCTCGGCGTAACGAGAATACATCCGAAAAAGGTCAGCAGCGAAAAGGCCTGCTTCTTCACCCCCTGTGCCTGCCCGAATCTCAAGTATGACATCTTTGTTATCATTCGGATCTTTTGGCGTGAAAAGAACCTTCAGTCTGTTTTCAATCTCTTCCTGCTCATTATGTAACGAGTCGAGTTCTTCTTTGACAAGTTCCCGTATCTCGTCATCAGGATCGGCAAGCATTGCTTCATGACCATCAATCTCGTCCAGGACCGTTAGAAACCTGTGGTACAGATCCATATACTCTTCCAGCGTAGAGTGTTCCCTTGCTAGCTCTGTATATCTGGTATGGTTCTGGACAATCTTTGAATCGGCCAGGAGATTGGAGATTTCGTTATAACGGACCTCTATCTCCTTTAATTTTTCCAGCATAGATGTGTGTCAAGAAGTCTATTTGTCGTTCTTCTTGAGATAATCTCCATATTTTCTTCTGAAAAGCTCTGCTTTGCCTGCTACTGATGTAAGTCTCTGCTGACCGGTATAGAACGGATGGCACGCACTGCAGATTTCAACACGTATATCATCTTTTGTTGAACGGGTCTTGAAATTGTTACCGCATGCGCAGGTAACCGTCGTCTCGAAGTATTCAGGATGGATATCTTTCTTCATTTTCTTATGCTCCCTATTTATTCATTGATTCCAGGAAGTCGGCATTATTATCCGTCTTTGATAATTTGTCCAGTAAAAATTCAATGCTGTCTATGGGATTAAGAGGGCTCAGCAGCTTTCTCAAGATCCAGATCCTGTCAAGCTGTTCTTTGGGGAGCAGAAGCTCCTCTTTTCTTGTTCCGGATTTTGAAATATCGATAGCGGGAAACACCCTGCGTTCCATAATGGACCGGTCGAGATGTATCTCCATGTTGCCTGTGCCCTTGAACTCTTCATAAATGACTTCATCCATGCGTGATCCGGTATCGACCAGCGCTGTTGCAATTATCGTAATGCTGCCGCCTTCCTCGATATTCCTTGCCGCGCCGAAAAACCTCTTCGGTTTCTGCAGGGCATTGGCATCGATTCCTCCGGATAGAAGCTTGCCGGAAGGTGGACATACCGTATTATGAGCACGGGCAAGCCTGGTGAGAGAGTCCAGGAGGATTACCACATCCTTCTTATACTCGACGAGCCTTTTGGCCTTTTCCATCACCATCCTGGCGACCTGCACATGCCTGGAGGCCGGCTCGTCAAATGTCGAGGCGACCACCTCTCCATTGACCGAGCGCTGCATGTCGGTCACCTCTTCGGGCCTTTCGTCAATGAGCAGCACCATGAGCACGACCTCGGGATGATTGGTGGTAATACTGTTTGCAATATTCTGAAGCATCATGGTCTTTCCGGCCTTGGGTGGAGATACGACAATGCCCCGTTGTCCCTTTCCAATGGGCGACAAAAGATCCAGAGACCTCCCGGTCAGATTATCCGTCGTTGTTTCAAGGGTAAATTTATCTTCCGGATACAAGGGGGTGAGATTATCAAACGGCACCCGATGTTTGGCTCCCTCGGAATCTTCTCCGTTTATGGTCTCGAGCTTGAGCAAAGCAAAATACCTTTCATTATCCTTGGGTGGACGGATCTGTCCTCGCACCTCGTCCCCGTTTTTAAGATTAAATCTCCTTATCTGCGACGGCGAGACATAGATATCATCAGGCCCTGGGAGATAGCTGTAATCGGCAGAGCGTAAAAAACCGAACCCATCCGGCAGGATCTCGAGTGTTCCCTGTCCCGAGATATAACCTTCCTTTTCAGCTTGGGCCTGAAGAATTGCAAAGATGAGTTCCTGCCTGGTCATGGTGGCAGAGCCTTCTATTTCCAGGGAATTTGCCGTCTCAAGGAGATCCTTGGGCTCCACCTTTTTTAAATCTTCTAAATGCATAACTTATCCTTTCGGCTATGTGAAATGATGTGGTGCAGAGAGCTGAAGACACACTACATAAAATTGATTAAAGATGCACTAAAGGAATTCGAAGG
>DSAD01000187.1 GCA_011372875.1 Deltaproteobacteria bacterium | reverse complement strand
CTACCACCCTGGGGGGAAGACTCCCGGTGAACACGAGCGGAGGACTCGAATGCCGAGGGCACCCGATTGGAGCGTCCGGGCTGGCACAGATCCATGAGGTAGTTGCCCAGCTCAGGGGCGAGGCGGGTAAGCGCCAGGTGGAGGCAGCACGTATAGGGCTGACGGAAAACGGGGGAGGCAATCTCGGTGTCGAGGAGGCCTCCATGACTATTCACCTGTTTGAGAAAGTATGAAACCGAGAGGGGGCTATCCATGTCGAATGATTTCAATCCGGGTAAATTCAGGTTTCTGAGTGATCCGCCGGTGACGACCCGGCCGTTTTCCATCAAGGTGGATCAGGACAAGTGTATAGGGTGCGGCCTGTGTATTAAGCAGTGTCCGTGCCAGACCATAGAAATGGTCCCCAGGAAGGCCGCATCGCCTCTCCAGCAGGCTCCATGCCAGTACCACTGCCCTGCAGGCACCGACATCAGAGGATATATGGAAATCCTCTCCAGAGGGGGGACACTCAAGGATGCCTGGAGAATCATTACAGAGACCAACCCCTTCCCTGCAGTGACCGGTAGGGTCTGTCCCCATCCCTGCGAGGTCTCGTGTAACCGTAGTGGTGTTGACGACAGTGTGAACATACACTGTGTGGAGCGTGCTGCAGGAGATTTCGCCATAGAAAAGGGCCTTGCCTTCTTGAAGCCGGAAACGGTACTCAAGGACAAGGTGGCCGTTGTGGGATCCGGCCCTTCTGGCTTGTCCTGTGCATATCAGCTTGCACGCCTCGGGTACTGTGTTACCGTCTACGAATCCGACAACAGGCCGGGCGGCATGCTTTCCAGCACCATCCCCGGATACCGGCTGCCCGAAGCAGTAATCGATGCGGAGATAAAGAGAATAGTCGACCTCGGCATTACCATGAAGCTCGGCGTGACCCTCGGTAAAGATGTCCAAATAGATGGACTGAAAAAGGAGTTCAGAGCGGTCTATGTTGCCCCAGGAGCCCAGGAAAGTTCTGCGCTTGGCATATCGGGTGAAGAGGGGAAGGTGTATTCCGGACTTGCCTTCTTAAGATCCGTCCGAGAGAAAAGGCCCCTTGCCCTGGGCAGCAAGGTGGTCGTCATCGGAGGGGGCAACACTGCCCTTGATGCCGCGCGTACGGCCCTCAGGATGGGTTCCGAGGTGACCATCCTCTATCGCAGGACAGCATCCGAGATGCCTGCCCACAGAGAAGAGGTCGAGGCTGCCCTGGCTGAAGGCGTTCAGATCGAATTCCTGAGCGCTCCTGTCTCGGCAGCAGGCAATGCCAAGGGAACACTTACCTGCCGGAAGATGGAACTCGGCCCTGCAGATGCAGGCGGAAGGCCCATGCCGGTCGCTGTCAAGGACAGCGAGTTCGACGTGACCTTCGACACGATCATCGCGGCAGTAGGACAGAATTTCAGGGCAGAAGGCTTCGAGAAGCTGCTCGGGTCTGCCTGGCTCGGGGCAGACGCACTGGGCGCCACGAAGGAGAAGGGAATATTCGCAGGCGGTGACGCGGTTACAGGTCCGGGTATGGTAAGCGAGGCCATCGGTGCCGGGAGAAAGGCGGCACTGGCCATCGATGCCTTTATCAGGAACACGAAGATTGAACTGTCCGTGGGCAAGGAGATCGATTACTCGGGCGTGCCCCTGGCTGACAGAAAACCGATTGAGCGCACTTCGGCTGCCAAAATCGATGTGGAACAGAGGTTGAAAGAGATCGAAGCAGAGGTGAGCCTGGGCTTTGAGGCAGAACAGGCCTCTGCCGAGAGCATGCGGTGTCTGGGCTGCGGTTTGCACGAGCCGAAATTCACGGGCATGCACTATTTCGGCAAGATTTGCATTGCCTGCCATAACTGTGTGGCGGTCTGTCCCCAGGAGGCCCTCGAGTTTCCGCACTTCTACCGTGTGGACAAGGGCAGATGGGCCTATGACTTTGACTATCCCGAGACCGGACAAGGTATGCCGAACCCTCTCATGCAGGACAGGAGAGTTCCGTTTGCAGAGATAGAGCCACAGCTCACCGATGTGGAGAAGGTGATCTACCGCCGCCGCTCGGTGCGAGTTTACAAGAAGGACCCGGTCCCGAAGGAACTCATAGGCCGCGTCCTGGAGGCGGGCAGATTCGCCCCGTCGGCGGGAAACTGCCAGGGATGGAAGTTTATCGTGGTAACGGACAGGAATCTCCTCGACGAACTCTCAGCATCGACCATCAATTTCCTCAGCATATTCACCAGGCTCTATCAGGGTAAGGATCCGGCAAGGGTGTCGCTCAAGAAGATGTTGGCGTTCATCAAGCCGAACTCCATCGACCAGAGGCCGATGGTCGCAATCCAGGCCCTTTCGACCCCCAAGTTTGGTGAAGGCAGGCTCGACTGCTTCTTCAATGCCCCGGCGGCGATACTCCTTGTAACGCATCACCTCCACATCTCCGAGCCGGAACTCGGCATGGGCATCTGCGGCCAGAACATGGTTCTGGCAGCCCATTCGCTGGGCCTCGGGACCTGTTACGTGGGGTTCGTGTCCAATGCACTGAACCTTGACCCGATCACCAAGAAAAAGTTCAGGAAAAGGCTCGGCATCGGGTGGCCCTATGATTCCGTTGCAACCGTCCTCACACTCGGCTACCCGGCCGTGCCTCTGGACAAGCCCGTGGAACGCGAGTTCCCGAAGATACAATGGGTGGAATAGTGACGAACAAAAGGGTCTCTGTATGAAAAATATCCTTATCACAGGCGTTTCAGGGTACTTCGGGTGGAAACTGATTCAGTTTCTTGATGACAGGCCGGAGGTGAAAAGGATCGTGGGGATCGATATAAGGCCCCCTCAATACACGTCGAACAGACTCGAATTCATCAGATGTGATGTCAGGGAGAATCTGGACAGGGTCTTTGCGGACAGAGAAATCGACTGTGTGATTCACACCGCCTACATCCTTCCCCCTATGCCCGAGATCAGCCTGATGGAAGATATCAACATCAATGGAGCCAGGAATGTCATTACGGCAGCGGCAAGACACAGGGTGAGTCAGATCCTCGACTGCTCGTCTTCTACGGCATACGGCTTCCATCCGGACAACCCCGCGGTCCTTACCGAGGAGAGCCCGCTGCGGGGGAATGACGACTTCACCTATGCAAAGAACAAGAAAGAGATAGATGCATGGATAAGGGTGTTTGAGGAGGACTGTCCCGATATCGTCGTGACCACCATCAGGCCCTGCTTCGTCGTAGGTCCGGGCTTCACGAATCCGCTGGCGCGTCACCTCACGAAGAAGATCTGCATCATGCCGCTCGAGACATCGCCCTTCCAGTTCATTCACGAAGACGACCTGGTGGAGATCATGTATCTGCTTTTGAAGAAAAGGAAGGCAGGAATATACAATCTGGCTGCCGACGGTACCATGACCTTTGATGACATGATACGGATTCTCGGAGGGCTCTCCCTGAAACTGCCGGTATGGCTGCTGTGGCCCATAAACAACCTCATGTGGCGGCTGCGCATGACCTTCGTGACCGAGTTTCCGAGCCCATGCCTGAACATGATCCGATACCCATGGATCGCGAGCAATAAAAAGGTCAAAGAAGAACTGGGCTATGCCTTCAGGTACACCACCAGGGAGGCGTTTGAGGACTTTGCCCGGCACGTCAAGTCCTCGGGCGGTATACGAGTTTAATATATAATACCGGTAATTGCCGGCACATGATGTCTTACTTCAAAGGGGAGGATACTGTGTTGCAGGATTTCCGTGGAAAAAACGTACTCGTGACCGGATCGGCAATGGGGATCGGCAGAGGACTGTCCGAATGCTTTGCCAGGCAGGGGGCGAACCTCGTTCTGGTCGATCTTCCGGCCCAGATGGAATGTCTTGCTCAATGGGCACGGGAGCTCGAAGAGACATGTGATATCAGGGCCTTGACCTTCTGTGTCGATCTCACAGAGACAGACGGTCCCGAAATACTTCATGAACAGATCATGAAGGAGGTTTCCAGGGTCCACATTCTCGTGAACAATGCAGGGGTCTGCTGGTTCGGCAGGTTTTCCGAGATGCCCATGGAGAGACTGAGCACCATGATCCTGCTCAATTGCGGGGCATATGCGAAAATGAGCCGCCTATTCCTTCCGGCAATGATCGAGTCCGATGAAGGAGGAATCCTGAACATCTCATCGGTATCGGCCTTTCAACCTGTGCCGTCCCTCGGACTCTATGCGGCCACCAAGGCATTCACCCAGAGCCTTACCGAGGCCCTCAGGGCTGAGCTTCCCTCAGGAAGCAGGGTCGTCGTGTCAACGCTCAATCCGCCTTTCACGAAGACACATCTGATTGACGATGCCGGCGTCCCCTCGGACTACATTCCCATAAAGATGTCCTTCATGAGTATCGATGAGGTCACCTCTGCAGGTGTCGAGGCGTTCAGGCAGGGAAGGGACCGTTGTGTGCCCGGACTCCTCAACAAGATCCTGTATCTGGGTGTCACCAAGTACATACCGCACGGTCTCCTGGTTTTCTTCTCCCGCGTGGTGAGCCGAAGGCTCTCCGAAATCATCCCGCGGCGCATTCTGGCAATGCTGGGCATAGCAGATCCCAGGTAGGCTCCATGCCGTCATCGAGCGGAGAGATCACGGCATTTTTTCGCAAGAAAGAAAGAGGGTTTTGTGAACAAATACACAAAGAAGTTTTTTCTCAGACCCATGCTGATCCAGGAGGCAGTCATCTATGGTATCCTTGTGCCCAATGTCATCTTCTTTTTCCTGAAGATCTGTCCAGGTCTGGAGAGATACCTGCCAGAGATCGTCACCTATGTCATAATCCAGACAATATTTTCCATGGCCCTGGGCATGTGGGTGAAATACCATTTTGTAAGCCCCGCCATCAGACTCATGAGCGGGGGTCCGACCGATGAGAGCTCTGTCCGCCATGCCCTCAGATCTGCATCCATTCTCCCCTTTGCCGAAGCGGTCCTTATATACTTCAGATGGGCCGGAATTGCATGGTGTGCGGTCGTCCTGCCGCTCTATTTCAAGGGCGCAGTCTCCTTTGAGCTGATGATCTTCGGCGGCAACATTCTCGGTATGACGGGTATATCTTCCATGGCACTGTTCTACCTCCTGTCAGAGAACAGCCTCGGCCAGTTCTACCAGGCATACAACCCGGAGAAGTATCTCAACTCAAGAGCTGGAACTCTGAGGCTCGGGCTCAACCGCAAGTTGCTCATGACTATACTCCTGATCGTCATCCCGCCCATCGGCAACCTTGTGGGCATCATCTATCTCTCCATCTTTACCGGACTCGACCTCTCCACCATCCAGACGGGTTTTTTACTGATCCTGCTGCAGGCCGTGTTCATGACCTTCGTGAACAGTGTTCTTCTCATGAAAGGAACTACCAGTTCGGTGGCCTGTATGTCTTGCCTGCTCAAGGGCATGGCCAGGGGCGAGGGCGACCTGACAAAGCGTCTTTCCATAACCCGGCTGGACGAGACAGGTGAGCTGGCTTTCTGGTTCAACAGCTTTATGGACGATCTGGAGAGGATCATCATACACATACGTGAAGTTTCTCTGCAGCTTCACCAGACCATCGAGCAGGTGAACTCGGGTTCGCAGGTCCTCTCACGGGCCGCGCAGGAGCAGGCCGTATCCGTGGAGGAGATCTCGGCATCGATAGAGGAAATGAACGGGGGCATACGCCAAAACGCCGACCTCATCACCGGCGGCAGACAAACCTCGGAAAAGGTGACCCTGCTGATCGATCAGACCAGGCAGGTCTTTGAGGATCTCATCAACGCAGTCAGCGAGATCAACCAGGACTCCCATACGATCGGCAACATCGTGGTCACGGTAAACGAGGTGGCATTCCACACCAACCTGCTGGCCCTTAACGCATCCGTGGAGGCCGCAAGGGCCGGCGAACATGGCAGAGGATTCGCCGTTGTGGCAGGAGAGGTAAGATCCCTGGCAGGCAGATCTGCCTGGGCATCGAGCGAGATCAAGAGTCTGATCGAAGGCACGGTGATCAGAATCAGGGCCGGTGACCAGATCATGAAGAAGACTGCGGAATCTCTCGAAGAACTCGTGAACTGTATGGAGTCCTTCTTCTCCATGATGGAGGCCATCAGCACATCCAGCACAGAGCAGATCCGGAGTATCTCTCAACTGAACTGTGCCGTGATACAGATCGACAGCTCCATACAGGACAATGCCTCATCCATGGAAGAGCTCGCAGGCACAGCGGAGAACCTGCGAACCATGGCCGGGGTCCTTGCAGAAGACGTGAGGAGATTCAAAACATCGGAGAGCCTTTGATATGATAAATGATGTACCCCGCAGCATGCTTGAAGAGGTACCTTGAACCCTGCACCTGTGACGTGTACTATTACCAAGTATGATCGTTTCCGTTCAGCAGCCCTTTTTCTGTCCGTACCCGGGATTTTTTTTCAAGGCATCTGTCTGCGATGTGTTTGTGCTCATGGATGATGACCAGTTCCCTCAAGGAACCACCTGGATGAGCAGGAACTGTTTCAAGAACGATCAGGGCTGCCTGTGGATGAGCGTGCCTGTGCACACGAAAGGGCTCGGCCTGGTAAGGATAAACGAGGTTAAGGTCTGCGACGGAAGGTGGAGGAGAAAGCACCTGGAAAGCCTGAAGTCCGCCTACAAGAACGCCCCGTATCTCGGGGACCATCTGGGTCTTTTTGAAAAGGTGTTTGCTCCGGGATATACAAGGCTTGCAGACATGAATATCGAGATCATACGTTATGCAATGGAGTTCCTGGGTATTGAGACGACGCTCGTCCAGAGTTCTGATCTAGGGCTGCGCGGAAAGGGAAGCAGGCTCATTGTAGAGATATGCACCGTGCTGGGCGCAGGGGCTTTTATGGCCCAGCGAAGCGCGTTGAAATACCTGGACAGGAAGCTTTTTGAACAAGCCGGGATCGCTCTGGTTCCCATGACGCCCCCAAAGATCGTCTATCCGCAGCTGTGGGGGGATTTCATCGGGAACCTGTCCGTCTTTGATTGCATCTTCAACTGCGCAGAGGCCTCCCGCGGGATCATCCTTAAGGGAAGAAGACAGAATCCCTCATGAAGAATATTTCTTTCAAGGGCAAGCAATGGTCGATACCGCCGGACAGGGAAAAACCCCTTTGCCTTTGCAGACGAAAACCCTTACCATGACGGTTGATGGACAGGATTACCGGTCAAGAGGGATATTTGTATGCCGAGGTCAACAGTCTGCACCGACGATGGAATAACCCTGAGGGAGTCTCTTCAGCCGCGATTCTGCCGTGTCCGGGAGAGAAAAGATCGTGGCGTGAAGCCGCTTCCTCTGAGCACGTGCATAAAGGACTACTATGAGCTATGATATTGTTCAATCGTAATATTGGGCTTCAATCCCGGATACATACCGCCTTGCTGTTTATGCTGGTGCTTCTGTCCGCAGGATGTGCAGGAAGATATTTCCATGATGTCTCCCTGCCGCAGGCCTCAGAGCGATATGATCTTTCAAGCCTGCCATACACGGAGTACTGGTCAGGCATCATATTCAACGGCAGCAAGATCGGGTTCAGCCACTTTTCGATCAAGCCTTCCAGGGATCTCCCTGGTCATTACGAGATCAGGTCCGAGGCAGCGCTTCACCTGCGCATTCTCATGGCAGACAAGAAGGTCAGCATGGTATCGTACGATCTTGTCCGTGAAGACCTTTCGCTCAAAGAGTTTCAATACCGTTACGACATGGACGGCTCCAGGCTGGAAATTTACGGGAGCTGCGATCAGGAAGGTGTCAGGGTATCAAAAGAATCCAACAACAACGTAAGTGCGGATATTATTGAGGTGGCCAGCCGTGTCTATCCGGGCAGCGTTGTATATCTCTATCCGGCAGTCCACGGGATGGAGATCGGTTCAAGGTATTCCTATGATGTATTTGACAGCGAATCCCAGAGTATCGATACCGTTAGACAGAAGATCCTCGCATATCAGCAAAGCGATCTCTTCGAAGGCAGTGCATTCAAGATGGAAACCCAATATTTCGGACAGAAGATGACCTCCTGGATAGATGCATCGGGAAAACCTCTTTTCGAGATGGCCCTGGGAGGCATACTTCTTTCCGGGCTTGAAAGTGAAACCGAGGCAAAGAGATATCTGCTGGAGTCCAGCATGAACAAGGACGAAAGCCTTTTGGATTTTTGCCTGATAAGGACCGCAAGACCCATCGAGCAACCTGAAAAGGTCACATGTCTTGAGGTCATAATCAGCGGGATCGGTGATGATTTTGCCATGCCGTGCGATGCAGGGCAGGTGTGCGTTCGGCAAGGTTCGGATGTGCACTGCACGGTCCGGGTGAATCCTCCGGATGAAGAAGTCGGGCGCGGGGCAGGCCATGACAGGCCTGTCGATGAGTATCTCATGTCCACCTATACGGTCCCGTGCCAAGACGAGAGGATTGCCTCCAAAGCCGCTGAGATAACAAAAGATGCCTCGACCGATCTTGAAAAGGTCGAATCACTGCTGGCCTGGCTCAAAGGAAATATCAGGAAAGAACCTGTCGATGTCTTTACCGCGCTTGATGTTCTTGAGGGGGAAAAGGCGGAATGTCAGGGACATGCGTATCTTTATACCGCTTTTGCAAGATCGGCCGGTATCCCTACCAGGATAGTAAGCGGCATCGTCTATGCCGCTGATTTCAAAGGGTTCCTCTATCATTCCTGGGCCGAAAGCCTGATAGATGGCTCCTGGATCTCGATCGACCCTACAACCTCCCAGTTGCCCTCGGATGCGACACACATCAAGCTCATCGAAGGTGAAAGCATGTCTTCGCTTGTCCCGATGGCTGGGATGATCGGTAAACTCGGTATTGAGATCGTGGAATTGAAATAGCATCGATTCATTCTATAGGCTAACAGGTATGAATTATGATATATGAATATAAT
>DSAD01000284.1 GCA_011372875.1 Deltaproteobacteria bacterium | reverse complement strand
TATGTCGAGCTCGTCAGGAACATGCCTCTGCTCGTACTTGTCTTTATCCTGTATTTCTTTGTAAGTGACCAGATAATCTCCTTCATTGGTCTGGATGGTCTTGTTGAGTCTCTCTCGCCTGCTGCTTTAAGCCTGCTGGGCTTTCTGTTCTGCTCCCCGGCACAGCTCCCTGTTTTTGCCGCGGGATTGTTTACCCTGGTCCTGTATGAAGGGGCATACATCACCGAGATCGTAAGGGCAGGGATCGTATCTGTTGACAAGGGACAGTGGGAGGCATCTGCCGCCATCGGCCTGTCCAGGTGGCAGCAGATGCGCCATGTAATCCTGCCGCAGGCAACACGCACGATCCTGCCGCCTCTTGCAGGCCAGCTTATCTCGACGATAAAGGACTCTGCCATAGTCAGTGTGATCTCTATCCAGGAACTGACATTCCAGGGCATGGAACTCATGGCAGCCACGTATCTGACATTTGAGGTCTGGATTACGATCACGGCACTGTATTTTATTGTAACCTTCAGCCTGTCTCTGGGGGTCAGGGCTCTGGAGGTGTCCATGCACAGATATTGAATTTTCATTTCTGCTGGTTTTTGTGGTATGGTCTATTGCGTCACTCATAACATCACAGGAGGGAATAATGGCCGTAGTAGAATGGAAAAAGGATGAAACCGTTGCAATCATAACCATGAATACCGATGAGAACAGACATAACCCGGATTTTGCCAAGGGAATGCTGGGCGCTTTTGAAGCAATCGAGCAGGATCAGGACATAAAATCCATTGTGATTGCATCTGCAAGCGAGAAGAACTGGTCTTTGGGGATCGATCTTACCTGGATAACCGGGGCCATGACCAACAACGAACTGGATTCGATCAGGCAGTTCATGTACGACATGAACAATGTATTCAAAAAGGCCATGATGATCCCCATGCCTGTCATTGCAGCCATTAACGGGCATACCTTCGGAAACGGCAGTATTCTGGCCTGCTCCTGCGACTACCGATTCATGAAGGCGGATAGAGGCTATTTCTGTTTTCCCGAGGTGGATATCAATATCCCCTTCCTGCCGAGCATGCTGGCAACCATGAAAAAGGCGATACCCTATTACAAGCTGGAAGAACTTGTATTCAGCGGAAAGCGGATCGGTGCCCGTGAGATGGAAGAGCATAATATAGTGGTCAAGGCCAGTGAGGATGCGGAAGCCATGATGAAAGACGCCATCGGGTATGCAAAGACCTATCAGAAGGGTAGAAAGATATTCTATGAGCACAAATCAAGGCTGCACAAGCATATCATAGAGATCATGGAGAAGGAAGACCCTGAATTTATCGAGCCGCTGAGCCTTATGGTATAATGCCTTCATGGCGTCAATCCAATATAGAGGATAGGGCATTCTGGTCAATGCTGTGCGTATATGTGTGGTCTTTGTAGCAATACGGCTGTTTTATCTCGGATCCTGCGTTTGAGAAGGAATAAGACTGTGGGAGGGCTTAATCCGCGATAATAGTTCTACAGGCTGTAGCACAATCGAGGCTGAAGCCCCTCCCACAGTGTTAGGCCATATGAGATAATAAACGTAGAAGTCTTGCTTGGATGATACGTAAGCTGCTTGCAGTGGGTTCATCTCGGTCTTGTTCCCTGAAGGGAGAGGATAAAGATGAGGGGGGTAATACAATAGATTTCTGATACCTCAAAGGCGTGCTGCGAGGTAGTTCATGTAACTGCAAAAGGTGGTTCTGTAAGGGTGTGTATGGGAGAAAACAACCTTTTTGTCCCTCCAGGATATCTGAAGGGGACATATATGCAGACCATACTCGCAAGTTCGAGGATCAGGATGGTGGGTGCAAACCCGATGCTTGATGCCTCGCAGGATATCGTTTTGGATGCAGGTCGAGGCGTGCGTCTGCTCGGTTCATATTCTCCGCAACCCGGCCGTGATTCAAAGGGGCTTGCCGTACTGCTGCACGGATGGGAGGGGAGCTCTTCTTCAACCTATATCCTCCATACCGGCAGATATCTCTACCGCATGGGATGCTGTGTGTTCCGGCTGAATCTCAGGGATCACGGGCAGTCACATCACCTCAATGAGGGCCTTTTCTACGGCACCCTGCTCGATGAGGTCTTTGAAGCGGTGAGAAAGGCCTGTTCGTTTTCTCAGGGAAGGCCAGCTGTGCTGACCGGGTTTTCGCTGGGCGGCAACTTTGCGCTTCGGATAGCACGCAGGGCCTTACATGAACCAATCGATAATCTCAGGCATGTAGTTGCCATAAGCCCTGCGCTCGATCCGGGCATATCCACTGACATGATCGACAGCAATCTTTTTCTCAAGTGGTATTTCATGAGGAAATGGAGACGCTCGCTCGGTATAAAACAGAGGCTATACCCCGGGCTGTATAATTTCTCCCGTATCCTGTCCATGGATACCGTGCGTGCGATGACCGATGAGATGATTCGTGAATATGGGACAGGGATGTACAGGAACTCGGAAGAGTATTTCAGGGGATACACACTGGCAAACGGATTTTTCGAAGATATAAAAGTGCCGCTGACAGTCGTTGTCTCCAGGGATGATCCTGTGATCCCGGTAGATCTGTTCCAAGATCTCTCCTTGAACCCGAACACGGATCTTGTTGTGCACGACTATGGCGGACATAACGGATTTGTCTACGGGATATCAAGGGCAACCTGGTATGAGAAAAGGATTGCCGGGATTTTTTCAGGATTTCTTGAAACTGATTCAGACGGAGTGATTTAACCCGTGATGTGCATCAGGGAAGGAATGAATAATGTGACTCAGGCCATCCCTGGCCTTCGCCCTGGCGGGCAACCTGCGGTCGTCCAATTCGGCTGTCCATGCCGAATTGTGACTCAGGCCATCCCTGGCCTTCGCCCTGGCGGGCAACCTGCGGTCGTCCAATTCGGCTGTCCATGCCGAATTGTGGGAGCGGCTTCAGCCGCGATTTTGCTTTGCGCTGCTGAAAAGAATATCGCGGCTGAAGCCGCTCCCACAGAACGAGGACATATGCTGTGCAAGTATGAAAGGCTTATGTGGATGCAAAATGTCTGTCTGGCACAAGATCATGAACATTGATGGTGTTACCCGGAAAATCATCTTCCGGTACGTATGGATCCAGGCACTGGAGACCATTGTCTTCATACTTATCCTCATGCTGATAAACAGATGGGTTGCAATTCCGGTGTGGTTTTTTGCGGGTGCCTGTGCTGTATGGATTCTCAAGGACATTATCATGTTTCCGTTTGTCTGGCGTGCCTATGACTGGGACCGGAACAGGGAGTCGGATCAGATGACGCGGATGGTTGGGATGACCGGGATTGTTCACCGGCAGCTGAATCCCTGTGGATATATCCATGTACGGGGAGAGTTGTGGGAAGCCAAGATGGAAGATAAAACGTTACAGTTAGACCAGGGCAGGGCTGTAACAGTGACCGGAAAAAGCGGCCATATCCTGATCGTAAGGCCGGAAAAAGAACAGGGTTGAAAAGGGCTTGAGTCGTATTTCAGGGCCGGTACTATCATAGATGCGCACGAAGAACACTGCTGTTGCGGGGTACTTCATTAGCCGATACCCCGAGGGAAGCTTGATCCGGGGTACTTTATTATCAGTCATGAATGAATTGATTCGCAAAGTGAACCTGAAGACCTTATATTTATCAATATGGACCCTTGAATGTGCTGCAGTATGATGCATTTGATGACAGATTGAAAAAGCAAAGATTAGTACACACGCGACAACCATAAAAAGACATTTCAGGGATAAAAGGGATATGATGATGAAAAGAAAGATTAATCCTGATGGTTCAGCATTTTCGGGCGCACTCCGCGCCGCAGCCATGGATCAGATAGAGATATACCAGAGCATGATCCAGAACTGCGCAGTGGCGATATTCGCCGTAGACACCAAAGGCAAGGTGATCCACTGGAACAGGGCTTGTGAGGAACTTACCGGAGTGAAGGCGCATGAAGTCATCGGTACGAGCGATCACTGGAAACCCTTTTATGAACATCAGCGGCCGTGCCTTCTGGATATTCTGATAAAGGGCGATGCAGATGTAATACCCACTCATTACAGTGTGTACGGGCCGTCTGTCCTTCTGCCTGACGGCCTGCATGCAGAGGGATGGTATCCGGATGTGGGCGGAAAAGAGCGCTATATCATATTCGACGCCGCTCCAATAGACAATAAGGCGGGCGATCTTGTCGCTGCAGTCGAGACACTGCAGGACATTACGCAGCGCAAACGTATAGAAGAAGAGCGCGAGAAGCTCAATATCGAGCTTAAAGAGGCCATCGACAAGATAAAGACACTTTCCGGCCTCATCCCCATCTGTGCAGGCTGTAAGAAAATCCGTGATGACAAGGGATACTGGAACTATCTGGAACAGTATCTGGAGGAACACTCGAATGCGGAATTCAGCCACGGGCTGTGCCCTGAATGCTTTCAGAAGTATTTTCCCGATGCGGTTAAGAAAAGGACTGACTGAGCATCCTGGATTCCTGGATAATCGTAACGAGGAAGATTGTTCGTTAATATTTTAAGCCTTGAACAACAAGAGTACCTCGTTATGGATCCTTGCTGTAACGAGGTTGGATGCACTGGTCGTCGTAAATAAATCTCAATATATTGAATAGTTGAATCAATACAACGTTACGATGCACCGGGAATCCAGAGAGCAGATCTGTTCTCAGGTTCACGCTCAGCTTTTCGGCAGCCGGGCTCTCGAACATATTGAAAAGGGTGTATTGCTGCCCTGGCTTTTCCCTTTCGGATATTTTCCCTGCAAGCTTTGCAAGTGACGGTTTTTATGCGGATCTTTTCTGGTGTTTTCTTGGAATTCTCAAGGCAGGCAATGGTGATGATCTGAAAAGAAGTCAATCATGTATTTGCACATGCAGATCCGGAATACAGGAGGATTTGCGCTTCAAACGCGAACCGGATATATCCTGACCAGCATTGGATAGTAGCTTTATGATGCCGCGACGTTCAAGCTCAACACAATGCTTCTTTGTCTGTGTCTGTGTTCAGCTTTATTTGTGGGTAATGATAAGCCTTGAGGGAGAGGGCAGGGGTGGGTCCGAACCTGATACATAGATAACAGAAAAAACCGGGGACATAGGTGACAACGATAATGCATAGTAAGGAGGAGAGCTATGTTGAGGGTCAGAGGGTGTTCCTGAATCGTTTCGAAAACATCAGTGGTGATAGCACAAAGATAAAATATGATCATCGGTTCTGGAAGAAAGACAAAACTTGTGATAATTCAGCAAAGGCTGCATTAAAAAACGAAAGATCAGTGCAGTCACATGTGAAGCAATTATGCCGGGATGCCCAAGCTGTTTCAGACATTTCCGGTGGATATGGCGGGGGGACTGTTTTGCAGGGAAGAGATGTTTTAATGGAATATCTGGGCAGGAAACCTCTTGTCGGCAGGGATGTCTTCATCGCCCCTACCGCGATGGTCCTGGGTGATGTCGAGATTGGAGACGGATCGAGCATCTGGTATGGTGCCGTCATCCGCGGGGATCAGGCAAAGATATCCATAGGAAAGAATACCAATATACAGGATAACGCTGTCCTTCATACTGACCTTGCAAGTCCGCTTCGTATCGGGGATAATGTCACTGTCGGTCATGGTGCCGTGGTTCACGGGTGCACTATCGAAGATGACTGTCTCATTGGTATCGGCTCGATCATACTCAACGATGCCCTGGTAAAGAACTGTTCTGTTGTTGCGTCAGGGTCGCTCGTCGGACAAAGGCAGGTGGTCGGTCCACTCCATCTCGTGGCAGGTTCTCCTGCCGTTGTGAAAAGAGAGCTTGCCGAAGAAGATGTGGAGAAAAACAGGGAGATTGTACAGACATACCGCGGCCTTGCACATAAGCACCGGTCAAATCTTGATGGTTTCGTAAAAAGTAATATTTTCCCTCCCGTGGCGGGAGGGGATTAATGGGAGGGGGTTGCGCAAGTGTTCGAGATAATATTGCATTTACGCTTCACCCCATCCCTTTCTTAAAGGAAGATGGAGTGTTTTCGATTTTTTGCGAAACTCTTAATCCCGGGCCGGTATGAAAGGAGACTGAAAATTTCATTCGATTTCGATACAGAGGTGAACAGGCTCGGGACATCCAGCCTCAAATGGGACAGGTATCAGGGCAGGGATGTCATACCTTTGTGGGTCGCTGACATGGATTTTCTCTCTCCCCCTGCCGTGATCGAGGCGCTCAGGGCACGTGCGGACCATGGTGTGTTCGGCTACAGTCTTCCTCCTTCCGGGCTTGTCGATACCGTTATAGACATGCTCATGCAGAAATACGGGTGGTCTGTCGAACCGGAATGGATCATCTGGCTGCCAGGCCTGGTGACCGGCCTCAATGTGATGTGCCGCTGTGCAGGCCGTCAGGGCGACGAGGTGATAACAGCCACTCCGATTTACCCGCCTTTTCTGAGTGCTCCAGGGTTTTCGAACAAGACACTGGTTAAAACGCCCCTCGTGGAGTACAAAGGCCGGTACGAATTTGATTTCGATCATATTGAAGCCTGTGTCAGCCCCAAGACCAGGCTGTTTCTCCTGTGCAACCCGCATAATCCGACAGGCAGGGTCTATACAAGTGAAGAACTGGAAAGGCTTGCCGTAATATGCGATGAAAACGACCTGATTCTGTGTTCGGATGAAATACACTGCGATCTTGTGCTGGATACTCACAGGAAACACATGCCTGTCGCTGCACTAGGACAGGATTTTGCCCGACGTACGGTAACACTCATGGCTCCGAGCAAGACCTTCAATATCCCCGGGCTGGGATGCTCCTTTGCGGTTATTCCGGATAATGGTTTAAGGAAGGCTTTCCTTAAGGTTATGGAAGGGATAGTACCCCACGTAAATGTCTTGGGGTATACAGCTGCGCTTGCAGCATATTGCGACGGCTGGAGCTGGCATAACGATTTGCTCGATTACCTGCGTGAAAACCGCGGTATTGTCTCGCAACGGATTCAGGGCATGGCCGGGCTCAGTATGAATCATGTCGAGGCGACATATCTTGCCTGGATCAAGGTGGATGACCCTGGTCCGTCTGACCCGGTCCGGTTTTTTGAACATGCAGGCGTAGGTCTTTCCGACGGGGCGTATTTCGGGAGCCCCGGGTTTGTCAGGCTCAATTTCGGCTGTCCGCGTTCTGTGCTGAATAACGCCCTTGCCAGGATGGAAAAGGCATTGCAGGGTGCTTCATTCGGATGATTCGTAAGCTGCCTGTAAGCGGACTATCATTGGCACAGAGGGAAGGGTTCAGGCTGTTTCAAGAGTAGTATTTGATAATTAGATGAATATTACGAAGGGATTGGTTCATTAAATGATAAAGACAGCAAAATGCAGGTTGATTGACAGATATTACAACATCATATATATTTTTCTGTAATGCAGAAATCTTATGTGCCCATACTTGTCGGTGCAGCACAGTATACCCAGCCCAAAGACACCCTTTATCCTCTCGACCCCCTGGGAATGATGGCACGTGCCTGTATAGGTGCTCTCGATGATGCCGGTGTTCATGCGTTCAGGGAGATGATCGACACCCTCTATGTGGTGAACCTGTTTCAGTGGCCTTACCGGGATGCGCCGGGAATGCTTTCCCGATCCCTGGGGATAACGCCGGAAAGGTCTTTCTATCTCCCAATCGGCGGCAATACACCACAGATGCTGGTGAACAGGGCTGCAAGGGCCCTGGCGAGCGGTCAGAGCCGGGCAGTGCTGCTTACCGGGGCCGAGGCCATATATTCGTTGCGGCGTGCTCTCAAGGGCGATGTTGTCATCGACTGGCCGACAAGTGAACAGCCTGAGAAGATAGACGGGGAAGATCTTCCGGGTGTAAGTGGTCTTGAAGCGGCATATGATCTTTATATGCCATCTTATGTTTACCCGCTGTTCGAGACTGCCCTGCGGGCCTCAGTCCGCAGGAGCCCAGATGAACACAGGTTCTATATGGCTAGGCTGTGGGAGAGGCTTGCCAGTGTTGCATCCACAAATCCTTTTGCCTGGAGCAGGGAAGCCCTGAGTGCAGAACAGATCGCGGCCGTAGACCAGGTAAACCGCTATATCGGCTACCCGTATACCAGGAGCATGAATGCGAACATCAATGTGGACCAGTCGGCAGCACTTATCATGACCACTGAAGAAGCGGCAAGAAGTCTCGGCATCAGCCCTGCAAAATGGGTTTATCCCCTTGGCGGGGCTGATCTCAACGATATCTGGAATTTCTCGAGAAGACCCAGGCTGGAGCGTTCACCGGCTATCAATAAAGCCTCGCAGATAGCACTGGAGCAGGCAGACCTTACTCTTGACGAGATAGATGTCTTTGATCTGTACAGCTGTTTCCCAAGCGCAGTTGAGATTGCCATGAACGAGATCGGCATTGCCCCGGACGATCCGAGGCAGCTCAGTGTAACCGGGGGGCTTGCCTATTTCGGAGGGCCCGGGAACAACTATTCCATGCATGCCATTGCAGGCGTTATGGAAAAGATCAGGCAGGACCGGTCTGTAAAGGCCATGGTCACGGCCAACGGATGGTATATAACCAAGCATTCGATCGGGATATACGGCGGCTCTGCCACGATAAATCAGTGGGTAAACCGGGACGATTCTCCTGTACAGAAAGCCATAGATGCCCAGTCCCTGGCAGAACCCGTGGAAGAGGCACGCGGCACGCTCAGGGTCGAGGCTTATGTGATCCGTCATGACCGGAAAGGCAACCCTGAGAAAGGGACGGTGTTGGGCAGGTTAAACGACGGCAGCAGGGCATTTGCCCATATCGATGCAGATACCGAAGCGCTCTTGCGTATGGAGGAGTCAGAGCTGGTAGGCGCGGCAGGAGATGTCCTTCATGACCATGAATCCGGCTGCAACATGGTGGTCTTTCCCGGTTCGGCCTTTTAAGAAAG
>DSAD01000032.1 GCA_011372875.1 Deltaproteobacteria bacterium | reverse complement strand
CCCTATGAAGAAAAACTGGCATGAAATACTCCAAAGCCCGGAAGAGGTCATCTCGAACAATGATGACAGGGGGGCAGGAGCGCCGGGCAATATCATTACTCTGGAGACAGGAACAGCATTGATGGGACTCACTGTCAACAACGCCGACGGAGCGGATAACACTCCCCGCCCGGAAAACACCGTTTATGATTATGATATGAGGGTCCTCATGGCTCTCAGGCGCATTATGCATTTTATCGATACCTACTCTCGAAGACTTGCCGTTGAACATCTTATAACCGGCCCCCAGTTAATCTGCCTGTATGCCATTGCCAAAGATGGACCGATTACCCTGTCGGAGCTCGGAAAGAGGGTAAGCCTGAGCATGAGTACAGCAAACGGTATTGTCGACCGGCTTGAGAACAAGCACCTTATCTTGAGAGAACGGAAAGATAAAGACCGCCGCAAGGTACTGCTTACGGCAACCGATGCAGGTATTGCTTTGGCATCAAAGGCCCCGCTTCCTCTTCAGGACACGCTTTCGCTGGCTATTTCAAAGCTTCCCGAGCTTGAACAGGTTTCCATTGCCCTTTCTCTGGAGAGGATCGTGGAAATGATGGAAGAAAAAACATGATGCATGGAAGCGTTTTCTCAATTCCCTATGCACCAGCAACCAGACCTGAAGAGCTGTTCCCCTGAATCAACTCGGATTACTTCCTGCACACAGGCTCTGGGGTAAATTCAGAAAACACGTGTCAACTCAATAAGACACTATCTTAAATACTCATGGGAGAGATAAAGAATGGCCCATAAAATTGAAGTTAAGAACCTGTATAAGATCTTCGGCCCTCACCCCGAGAAGGCTCTGGCTCTTCTCAAAGAGGGCAGCACCAAAGATGAGATCCTAGATAAAACCGGCCATGGCATAGGTGTTGCAAATGTCTCTTTTCATGTCGAAGAGGGAGAGATCCTCGTTATCATGGGGCTGTCAGGCTCTGGAAAATCAACCCTCGTCAGGTGCCTGAACCGCCTGATAGAACCAAGCTATGGCCAGATCCTGCTTGAGGGCACCGATGTTACCAAGCTGAACAAGGAGGATCTTCGCATCCTGAGACAAACACGGTTCGGGATGGTGTTTCAACATTTTGCCCTCTTCCCGAGGCGGACAGTAATAAAGAATGTGGAATACGGCCTGGAGATCCAGAAGGTGGACCAGGCCGAAAGGCAAAAGCGTGCCCTTGCCGCACTTGAACAGGTAGGGCTTAAGGGGTGGGAAAACTCTTATCCATCCCAGCTCAGCGGCGGCATGCAGCAGAGGGTCGGGCTTGCCAGGGCACTGGCACTGGATCCGGATATCATGCTCATGGACGAGGCCTTCAGCGCCCTGGACCCTCTCATACGGAGAGATATGCAGGACGAGCTTTTAAAGTTGCAGGAAAAGATGCACAAAACCATCATCTTTATCAGTCATGATCTTGATGAGGCACTCAAACTCGGCGACAGGATCATCCTCATGAAGGACGGCTATATCGTTCAGGATGGGACAGCCGAAGAGATCCTGACAAATCCTGCAACACGCTATGTTGAAAAATTTGTCGAGGATGTGGATCTTTCCAAGGTATTGACTGCAGAAATAATTATGAAAAACCCTATCGAGATTGCAAGCTATGCCCATGATGGCCCCAAGGCCGCACTCTGGAAAATGAACCGGGCGGGGATATCGAGCATCTTTGTGCAGCACAAGGGAAAACTTGTTGGGATAGTCACTGCCGAAGATGCTGCGACAGCCTTGAAAAAAGGAGAAAAAGACCTTGCAGGCATAGTAATCAGAGATATTCACAAGGTCTCACCTGAAACACCTGCAAACGATCTCTTTGCTCTTCTGGCTGAAAACAGTTCCCCTGTTGCCGTGATTGACGAAGAAGAGCACCTGCTCGGGGTTATCGTGAAAGGGTCCCTGCTTGCAGCCCTTTCAGAAGGAGTGATGGTCAATGGAACAGATTAGGATACCAATCGGAAAATCGATAGAGTACGTAATAGATCTGATAACCGAACATTTTTCTTTTGCCACAAGGGCCTTTTCAGATATTACGGAAACCGGAATCAACATACTGGTAGATTCTATGATGTTCTTCCCTCCCTGGGTTCTCATCATTGTTTTTACAGCCCTGGCACTGTTTATCAGCCGGGAAAAAGGCATTGCCCTTTTCACCTTGATCGGGATGGCGCTGATCTGGAACATGGGACTGTGGACACCAACAGTAAGCACAATCGCCCTTGTCCTCATATCCACGCTGATAGCAATGCTCATCGGTCTTCCTCTGGGGATATTCTCCGCTCTGAACTCGACAGCATACAGGATCATCATGCCTATCCTCGATGTCATGCAGACCATGCCCGCATTTGTATATCTCATCCCAGCCATACCTTTCTTCGGCCTGGGTCCGGTAGGCGCCATCTTCTCCACCGTGATATTTTCCATGCCGCCTGCTATCAGGCTTACCTGCCTCGGAATCAAGCAGGTCCCTGTCGAACTGATCGAAGCTGCGGATTCATTCGGAAGCACGAGAAGCCAGAAACTGTTCAAGCTTCAGCTCCCTATGGCAACCCCCACCATCATGGCAGGCATCAACCAGACCATCATGCTTGCGCTTTCTATGGTGGTAATCGCTGCCATGATCGGAGCAAAAGGTCTCGGAGGGGAGGTCTGGAAGGCAATCCAGAGGCTTGAGCCAGACAAGGGTTTCGAGGCCGGCATCGCCATTGTCATTGTCGCTGTCATCCTCGATCGGATCATGCAGAAGGCCGGGGGCAGACAGAAAACAGCATAACCTATGCTGGACATAGGAAATACGAATAAACTCTATAAGGGAGGACATATGATACCATTTCGTTACATAGTTTTAATGGCGCTCTTTATGATCTTAGCATCTGCGCCGGGAGCATTTGCCGACAAGGGAAAGGTTGAACTCGCATACGTTGAATGGTCTTGTGCAACAGCGAGCATCAATGTGGTCAAGGCGGTATTGGAGGAAAAAATGGGCTATGATGTCGAGATCACACCGGTTAGTGCCGCAGCCATGTATCAGGCCATCGCAACCGGAGACATCGACGGGATGACCACGGCCTGGCTGCCGGTAACACATGCCCACTACGTGGAAAAGATGAAAGACAAACTGGTGGATCTGGGAACAAACTGCGAGGGCGCAGGTATCGGGCTGGTGGTGCCAACCTATGTCACAATCAGTTCCATAGCTGAAATGAATGACTATGCGGACAGGTTCAAAGGGCAGATCACCGGCATCGATCCCGGCGCCGGAATAATGAGCAAAACAGAACTTGCCATGAAAGAATACAAGCTCGACAAGTTCGACCTCATGGAAGGTTCCGGAGGCATCATGACCGCCGTACTGAAGGACAAGATCAGAAACAACGAGTGGGTAGTGGTTACCGGATGGACACCGCACTGGAAATTTGCACGGTGGGATCTGAAATACCTGGATGACCCCAAAGGGATATACGGAGGGGCAGAAGAGATTCACACAATCGTTCGCAAAGGTCTCGACAAGGACATGCCGGAAGTATACCGGTTCCTGGATAACTTCCACTGGACACTTGCCGATATCGGCCAGATCATGGGGTGGAATGCAGACGGGGCAGATCCCGCCGATTCCGCAAAAAAATGGATCAGCGAAAATCCCGAAAAGGTGGATGCCTGGCTGAAATGATCCTGGCAGGGCTGTACCCGCGGATCGCAGATTCATAGAAAAACCTGTGAAGATGTATTGCCGTTCCAGGGAGAATCCCCCCTTAAAAACAGGAGGCTCTCCCTGGTTTATCTGTAACATCATCATTGCAATCTTCTTATTTCAACAATTAAACCTGTCTTCATACTTTATCCTTGACAGAGTATGCCCCTTGAATTATATCATAACAATCTGAAAACACTGCTGTTTCATTTTTACACAGGGCTGACAGCAAGGGGAGGGTCTTTTTCATTTTTCATGATACTACCAAACATCTTATCAGTTCAGCATCGATGTATAGCTTTGAAAATACATATACTACTTTATGGATAAAGGAGAGAGGCGAATGAAAAGTTTACGCTATGTGATGATCCTTGGTGTTTTTATGTCCGTCTTTTTGATCGGCACGGCCTTCGCTGCAAACGATACCGTCGTAATCGGTCTGCAGGGTCCCATTACCGGGGCCTGGGCATATGAAGGGCAGATGGCTCGGCAGTCGTGTGAAATCGCGGCAGGGCTCATAAACAAAAAAGGCGGAGTCCTGGGCGGCAAAATGGTTGAACTGCGCGTAGTAGATGATGCGGGCGAACCCAAGACAGGTGCGCTAGCCGCACAGAAACTGGTGGGGCAGAAGGATGTGGTCGCATCGGTCTCCACATACGGATCTTCAGTGTGTGAGCCCGCATCGAACATCTATGAGAAATTCAAGAAGGTAAATATCGGCTATGGAGTGACCGCAGTCCGTTTAACACAGAGGGATTTCAATTACTTTTTCCGCACCTGTGGACGCGATGATTCCCAGGGAAGATTCTTTGCCGAGGCAGTACCGAAAAAATTCGGAGCCAAACGCATTGCCATCATGCATGACAACACGGCCTTCGGTAAAGGGCTTGCCGAAGACACCATACGAGCCCTCCAGCCCATGGCAGATGCCGGCGCTGTTCAGATTGTCTATTATGTCGCCATTACCCCCGGAGAAAAGGACTTCCGAGTAATACTGACCAACCTCAGAGAGGCAAAACCCGATGTGTGGTACTTCACCGGGTATTATGCCGAGGCTGCCCTTCTGGTTACACAGGCCCGCGAAATCGGCATCACTTGCCCGTTCGTGGGTGGAAATGCCGCGATAAATGACGAATTTGTCAAGATTGCAGGTATCGAGATCGCTAAAGACTGTTATATGACAAACGAGCCTCTTCCAGCTGACCTTCCATATCCCGAGGCGAAGGAATTCCTCGATGCTTACAAGGCCAGGTTCGGGGATATCCCTTCCAGCCCCTGGCCAATATATGCGGCCGATGCCCTGAACATCATCGCATATGCCATAGACAAAACAGGCTCGACAGACTCCGCGAAACTTGCCGATTATCTCCGTGACGAGGTGGACGGTGTTCCCGGCATTACCGGGCCTATCGGATTCACCAGCCAGGGAGACAGGGAGGGGGTCCCCTTCTATCTGTATGTAGTTGACGATTCCGGCAGGATCGTCGTATCCAAGTAGTCAGCTTCGGCGAAACGATGATACAGCACGAGGACGCATGCACGTAATCTTTGAACAACTGATTAACGGTCTGACGATCGGGTCTTTTTATGCGCTTATAGCCCTTGGATATTCTATGGTCTATGGCGTATTGAAACTGATCAATTTTGCTCACGGGGATTTCTTCACCCTGGGATCCTACCTGGGATATACCGTGCTCGTCTTCGGTGCTGCCCTGATCACAAACCATTTCGGCCTGTGGGGCGGGCTGGTTCTGGCCATGACCGTGGCTGCGACCAGCCTCGCCGCTGTAGGTCTTATCGTGGAACGCCTCGCCTACCGACCCGTGTATCCCGCTGGAAGGCTTCCTGCCGTCGTTTCCGCCCTCGGGGCTTCCATTGTGCTGCAGAACGCCATCATGGTTATCTGGGGCCCGAGATTTCAGGCATACCCTTCGAATCTGATACCGAATATCCATATACAGATCGGCGACATTCACATTACCATCCTGCAGATCCTTATTCTTGTCCTGTCGTTTGTTCTTATGGGTACTCTCTATTTTATCGTTCAGAAGACCACCTTCGGAGCAGCTATACGCGCAACAGCTCTTGACCGCGACACAGCCTCGCTAATGGGTATCAATATAAACAAGGTTATCTTCTTCGTTTTTACCCTGGGCCCTGCGCTTGGCGCCATGACCGGGATAATGGTGGGGATGTATTACCGCCAGATCAGTTTTACCATGGGATGGAATTACGGACTGAAGGCCTTTACCGCCAGTGTTCTGGGCGGAATCGGCAACATCCCTGGCGCCATGCTCGGCGGCCTCATCCTGGGCGTTCTGGAAATGCTCGGAGCAGCGTATATCTCCGCAGCGTGGAAAGACGTATTCGTCTTTTTGATTCTTATCCTCGTACTCATCTTCCGCCCCAGGGGAATCCTGGGAGAGAAGCTGGCTGAAAAAGTATAGCATCATGAGCAATCCTACTCTCTCAGGCGTCTTGGACATGGTGAAAACACAACGGTTTCAGATCATGATCATCGCCGGCGCATTTCTTGTCTATCCGTTTTTTGTAAGCGATTATTTTATCGATATCGCATTTTATTTCGGGATTTACGCCCTGCTCGGGTTAAGCCTCAACATCGTCCTTGGAGAGGTCGGGCTGTTCGATCTCGGACATGCAGGATTCTACGCCATAGGGGCATACACAACGGCAATACTCAACACAAAATTCGGCATCCCGATTTTTGTCCTGCTGCCTGTCAGTGCACTCGCGGCAGCACTGTTCGCCTATCTGGTCTGCTCGCCGGTCATTCATCTTCAAGGAGACTACCTTCTTATAGTGACCCTGGGTATGGGCGAGATCGTACGCCTGGCCCTGATCAACAACCCCTTTGATCTGACAGGCGGGCCGAACGGGGTTTTTGGCATAGACTTCCCAACTTTCGGTTATGGCTTTGACATCGATTCATCCATAGAATTCTATTATCTTATATGGATTATTGTCGCCCTGAGCATATTCGGCCTGATCAGGCTCCAGAAATCCAGGATCGGTCGCGCATGGAATTATATTCGCGAGGATGAAATAGCTGCGAGCGCAAACGGGGTGGACGTTAAGAATTATAAACTGCTTGCCTTTATACTCGGAGCCGCCCTGGCAGGGGTTGCCGGAAACATTTATGCAAGCAAGCTCATGTGCGTATCCCCGGAGAGCTTCACCTTCTGGGAATCTTGCCTGATGTTCTGCATAGTCCTGATAGGCGGCATGGGTTCCATTCCGGGCGTTATCATAGGTGCTGCCTTTATCAGCCTGTTTCCGGAAATATTCAGGCCTTTTGCCATGTACCGGATGCTTGTGTTCGGCCTGGCAATGATCCTGATGATGATGTACCGTCCCGGCGGTGTCTGGCCACGCAAACGCGGCGCGGTGGAATTCCGCTCCCTGCTGGGCCCGGCGGCAAGGAGGGAAGATGTCTGACCTTCAGGCACGCCCTGACAAAGAAATTGTGCTCGAAACCAGAAGACTCTCCAAAATCTTCGGCGGGCTTACCGCTGTGAACATGATCGACCTTCAGGCACTCAAGGGCGAGATCCTGAGCCTTATCGGGCCCAACGGAGCAGGCAAGACAACCGTCTTCAACGTGGTAACAGGGATCTATAAACCAGAAATGGGAAACGTGTTCTTCAAAGGCAGCGACATCACCGGGCGCAAACCACATCAGATTGTCTCCTACGGTATTGCACGAACCTTCCAGAACATAAGGCTATTTCCGGACATGACCTGTCTGGAGAACATCATGGCGGGTCAGCACTGCAGAAGTTCATCCGGGGTCTTCTCATCCATCTTCCAGACTCCTCATCAAAGGCGTGAGGAAGAGCGTATCCGGGAAATTGCACAGGCGCGTCTGCGGCAGGTGAATCTCTGGGCCTTCCGGCAGGATCTGGCAAAGAATGTCGCCTATGGCTCACAGCGCATGCTGGAAATCGCCCGGGCACTGGCATCAGATCCCTACCTTCTCGTTCTCGATGAACCGAGCAGCGGCCTGAATCCTCGTGAAACCGAGATACTGATGGAGTTTCTCACAGAGCTCATAAGGACAGAGGATGTTACAATCCTGCTCATAGAGCACGACATGAATGTGGTCATGGGAATATCGGACTGGGTCGTTGTCATGGATGAAGGAAGGAAGATTGCAGAAGGCACCCCGAAGGATATCTATAACAACCAGCGGGTCATTGAGGCATACCTGGGCAAAGACGACGAAGAGGAAGAAATTGACCATGGCACCACTGCTGAGCATTGAAAACCTCCATATCTCCTATGGCGCGGTCCAGGCGCTCAAGGGCGTGAGCCTGAACCTTGACAAAGGTGAGATCGTAACCGTGCTCGGCGCCAACGGGGCCGGAAAATCAACTCTCATGGAGGCAATATCAGGCCTTGTTCCCATCAGGAACGGCACCATCAGCATAGCAGGAGAACCCCTGAACAAGATACCTGCCTATGAAATAGTCCTCAAAGGGGTCTCCCTCTCACCTGAAGGCCGAAGGGTGTTCCCGACCCTTACCGTAGATGAAAACCTGAATCTGGGTGCCTATACCAGACGCTCCCGGAAAAGCGAGGTGCACAACGCCAAGGAAAGGGTATTCTCGCTATTTCCGATCCTGGCTGAAAGGCGCTCTCAGCTCTCAGGAACCCTTTCCGGCGGGGAGCAGCAGATGCTGGCCATCGGCAGGGCTTTGATGAGTTCTCCCAAAATACTGCTTCTTGATGAGCCATCGCTTGGACTAGCACCAATCCTGGTCAAACAGATCTTTGATATAATCCGGGAGATCAATCAACAGGGCACTTCCATCCTCCTTGTGGAACAGAACGCCCATAAGGCGCTCGGTGTTGCCGGACGGGGATATGTACTGGAAAATGGTGTTATTATTACATCGGGTCCCTCATCGGTATTGAAGTCGGACGCAAAGGTCCAGGAGGCATACCTGGGAGGATCTGCACTGAAACTGAAACAACAGAGCTAACGTCTCCTACTATGAGTTCGGGCTGAACAGCTTATCCTCATGATCCTTTCCGGTTTATCGGAGTTGAATCCGCACAGGACTTCTCCAGGGTAAAATCAAGGTGCCCCTTTATCGGATCTACCCGTGCCAGCCTGACTCTGACCATGTCTCCCAGAGAGATCTTTCCCTGCAGGGTTGTCGTCTTTTTTTTCCTTCTCATCCGTGCCTTTCCCTGATCT